>JBGAGP010000107.1:0-15820 GCA_044226685.1 Dongiaceae bacterium | reverse complement strand
ATCGGCTTTGCAGCCGCGCGTGCCAAGGTGAACGTCGGATATGAAGATGGTCCGGTAGTGATTCGTCGGCGCCGTCGCCTGCATCGCTCCTGGCCTTGTCTTGCCTCGTCGGCGCGGCGGTCGCCCCGCGCGCGGGCCTAGAGCTACGGCAAAGCGGCAACGGGATTATGACAGGGAAATGGCTGTTTTAAGACGCCGGCCGAGGCCTGGGCGATTGCCGCCCGCTTCAAGCCGGAGGGGCGTCCCGCCGCCCTTCCTGGCGAGGCGGGGTGACGGCGGTCAGCCGCCTTCGCCTTCGCCATCTTCGCCGCCGGCGCCTTCGGGCGGCGGGCAATCCGCAGCGCCTTCGTCGCCTTCGCCATCTTCGCCGCCATTGCTGTCGGGCGGCGGGCAATCGGCGGAGTCCTCGGCCATCGCCGGCTGCGCCAGCAGGGCATCCGTCCCGATCGCGGCCAGGGCGATCGCCGCCGGCGTCAGAATGGCCGATGTCACGCCGCCCAGCAGGGCCAGTGCGCTCACCCCCAGCAGCGCCTTCACGCGCAGAGTCATGTTCTTGCCTTTCATGTCAGTTCGCAGCGCGAGTCCATTACAGCAAATGCGACGCATTTGCAAATAGGAAGCAGGCGGGGTTCCGCGCCGCCGGGCGGGGCCAATGCCGGCCTGGGAAGCGCCGGCTGGGCGACGACTGGGATCGGGAAGGGCCGGCCGGGGGCACGGGGGCCGGCGCGGCGCCCTATTCGCCGAGCGGCCCATCGTTCAGGGTGCCGGTGACCGAATCGCCGTCACTGAGCCCGCCGCCATCGCTTTGCGGCACGGGCAGGGTCACCGGCGGGGTGCGGTCTTCGTCGGCTTCGTCGCCGAGCTCATCGGCGGTGCGGGATTCGATGCTCTCGCCGGCCTCGGCGCAGCCGCTGCTTTCGCCGCATTCGTTGCCCATGCCGCCATCGGGGTCGAGATCCTGGGAATTGCCCTGGCCGCCACCGCCGCCCATCTGCGCCAGGCCCGGCGCGGCGCCAAGCGTGCTGCCCAGCAGCGCCAGCGCGCTGACCCCGGCGAGCAGGGCGATGCGGTTGAACGGTCTGATCAGGCTCATCGCTTCGGCCTCCTGGCCGTGCTGCGATTCATGGGTTGGAGGCGCGCTGCCGGCACCTCTCCCTGTTAAACGCGGGATGGGCGCGGGCGGTTGCGGGCGGCCAATCACAAGCCGGTGACGGCGCGCAATCCGCGCGCCGCTCGCCTCCTGCCCAGAGATGGGGTCGCCTCAGGCGCCTGCCAAGGTCATGCCGTCGATCCGGACGGTGGGGGCATCGGTGCCGTAGCGGAACACCAGATCGTCGGCCGGGGTCAGGTGCAGGAACATGTCCTTCAGATTGCCGGCGATGGTGATCTCCGAGACCGGATGCGCCAGCTCTCCGTTCTCGATCCAATAGCCCGCGGCACCCCGGCTGTAGTCGCCGGTGACGCCGTTGACGCCGTGGCCGATCAGCTCGGTAGCGTAGAAGCCCTGGGCGATATCGGCCATCAGCGCCTTGGGCGATTGCTTGCCGGCCTCGAGATAGAGATTGGCGGCGGAAGGCGAGGGCGGGCCGGATGTCCCGCGCGACGCATGTCCCGTCGTGGTCAGACCGAGCTGCCGGGCCGAGCGGCAATCGAGCAGCCAGGTGGTCAGCATGCCATCCTCGATCAGCGCGCGCTTCTGGTTGGCGACACCCTCGCCGTCGAACGGCTTGGAGCGCAGGCCACGCGGCCGGTGCGGGTCGTCGACGATGCGGATGCCCTTGGCGAAGACCTGTTGGCCCATCTTGTCCTTGAGGAACGACGTGCCCCGGGCGATCGAGGCGCCGTTGATGGCGCCGACGAAATGACCGACCAGCCCGCCGGAAATGCGCGGGTCGAAGATGATCGGCAGCTTGGCGGTCGAGGCCTTGCGCGGGTTGAGCCGCTTCACCGCGCGCTCGCCGGCCGAGCGGCCCAGCGTCTCGGCGGTCGGCAGGTCGCTGCCATAGACGGCGGTGGCGAAATCGTAGTCGCGCTCCATGCCGGTGCCTTCGCCGGCCAGCACCGAGACGCTGATGCCCCAGCGCGTGCCGGCATAGGCGCCGCGGAAGCCGTTGCTGGCGGCGAGCGCGATCTCGCTGCGGCCCCAGCCCGCCTCGGCGCCCTCGGAATTGGTGACGCCCTTGACCGCGCGCGCGGCATCCTCGGCCGCCGCCACCATCTCGATCAGCCGCGCTTCGCTGGGTTCGGTCTTGTCTTCCAGGTCGAGCACGGGCGGGTTCTTGCACAATTGCTCCGGTGCTGCGAGGCCGCAGAACTCGTCCTCCGGCACCGCGCGGGCCATCGCTACCGCGCGCGCGGCCAGCTCGTCCAGGGTCTTGCCCGACAAGTCGCTGGTGGAGACGATCGCCTGGCGCTGCCCGATGAACACGCGCAGGCCCAGATCCTGCGATTCCGAGCGCTCCAGCTTCTCCCGGTTGCCGAGGCGCTGCGCCACGTCGAGCGAGATGCCGCGCCCGATCAGCGCATCGGCCGCGTCGGCGCCCTTGGCCTTGGCGCGCTTCAGCAGGTCTTCGAGGATTTGCAGGTCTTTTGACGGCTGTGGGGACATGAGGACCATATGGGAAATGCGGAACCGGCCGGCAAGCTAGGCCGTGGCGGCGGGGCTGGCATGCGTCTAGACCCGCAAATTCGTCGTACCGGGCTTGACCCGGCAATCAAATTCGAGTGTGCCGTCTCAAGGACGCTTGGATCACCGGGTCTTCGCCCGGGGTGACGATGGGATCTGTTCGGATATGGATGCGAAACGCATTCTTGTCGGTGCCCTTGTCATCGCCGCCGCCCTGCTCGGCGGGTTGTGGCTGTTCCTGCGCCATGAGCCGGCGGCGGAGAGCCTGAGCGCGTTCCAGCAGACCTGCATCGAGGGCCAGCGCCGCGCTGTCACCGGCCAGACCCTGCCGCTGGACGATGAGAGCGAGGCCAAGGCACTCGGCTATTGCACCTGCGTGGCGGAGGAGGTGGAGACAGCGTCTGAGCGCGCGCAGGAGCTGGCGATCTCGGCCTCGGCAAACCCGGCGGCGGCCGGCAAAGAAGCTCGATGCGTCATCGCTATTGCCGCGACCGCACGCGCGGTAGAAGCTTTTCCGCACGCTCATCACCGGGTGCTTGTCCCGGTGATCCATGCGGCAGTGGTGCAGGCTCGCGAAATGAAACTCGTGGGTGGTCGGGACAAGCCCGGCAATGACGACGAAATTTTGTGATCAGCCTGCCAGCGTCTTGCAGGCGGCGAATCCCGCCTGGGCCAGGGCGCGGCGCAGTTCATGCGGCGCCGGCGCGGTGGTCAGCGCCAGATCCTCGGCCAGCATTGGGGCGGCCGCCGGCCTTGGGCAGCAGCACCTCGACCACACGCCGCGCCACCGCCTCGCCGGAATCGATCCAGGCGATGTCGGGCGGGGAGATCGCCTCCAACTCCGCCCGCAGCAGCGGGAAATGGGTGCAGTCGAGCACGACCACGTCGGGCCGCTCGGCGGCGGGCGGGGTCAGGAAGGGGGCCAGGATCTCGCGCAGCCGCTCGAGGTCGACCTTGTGGCCGAGCAGCTTCGCCTCCGCCATCGCCACCAGCTCGGCCGAGCCCAGTTTGAGCACCCGGCAATCGGCGGCGTGGCGGGCGATCAGGTCGTCGGTATAGGGCCGGTCGATGGTGGCCGGCGTCGCCAGCAGCCCGATGGTCTTGCGTTTGGTCATGGCGGCGGCGGCCACCGCCGGCACCACGCCGACCACGGGAATGGGGGTTGCCGCGCGCAGCTCCGGCAGGCAGATGGTCGAGATGGTGTTGCAGGCGGTGACGATGAGCGCTGGCCGCGCACGCGCAATCGCCGCCTGCATGACTTTCAGGAAATGCGCCAGCAGCGCCGCATCGGCCTTGGTGCCATAGGGGAAATAGGCATTGTCGCAGAGATAGGCAAAGCGCGCCGCCGGCAGTGCCTTGCGGATCTCCGCGACGACACTCAATCCGCCGAGGCCGGAATCCGCCGCCAATATGACTTGCGGGTTATTCAGCGGCCAATCCCTTGGGCGAGGCCAGCGCCTTGCGGATCAGGGTCGCCGTCTCCGCCTTGCCGTAGAGCTCGATGAAGGAGCCGAAGCGCGGCCCCTGCTCCTGGCCCAGCAGCACCTCGTAGAGCGCCTTGAACCAGGCGCGCAATTCCGGGAAGGGGTGCCGCTTGCCGATCTCGTAGACCTCGGTCTGCAGCGCGTCGGCCTTGGCATCGGCGGGCGCGGCGTCGAGATAGGCGAGCAGCTCGGTGAGCGCCGCGCGCTCGGTCTCGTCCGGTGCCCGGAACTTCTTCGCCGGCTTCACGAAGTCGCGGTAGTAGTTGATGGCGTAGCCCACCAGCTTGTCGAGGAAGGGTGCCGTCTGCGGCGTCGCTTCGGGGCGATAGCGGGTGATGAAGCCCCACAACGTCGCCTTCTCCTCCGCGTTCGCCACGCTGGCGAGGTTCAGGAGGATGCCGTAGCTGAGGTCCTGGTGGATCGCCGGCGGCTGGCCGTTGTGGATGTGCCAGGCGGGATTCTCCAGGCGCTGCGCCGGCGCTTCCTCGGGGAACTTGCCGACGAAGGTCAGGTAGTCGTCCACCGCGCGCGGGATGACGTCGAAATAGAGCCGCTTCGCCGCGCGCGGCTTCTGGAACATGAACAAGGCCAGGCTCTCGGGCGGCGCATATTCCAACCACTCTTCCACGGAGAGCCCGTTGCCCTTGGACTTGGAGATCTTCTGGCCCTTGTCGTCCAGGAACAACTCGTAGTTGAAGCCCTCCGGCGGGCGCGAGCCCAGGATGCGGCAGATCTTGTTGGCAAGCTCGACCGAGGGGATCAGGTCCTTGCCCGACATCTCGTAATCGACGCCCAAGGCATGCCAGCGCATGCCCCAATCTGGCTTCCATTGCAGCTTGCAGCGGCCGCCGGTCACCAGCGTCTCGACCAGGGTGCCGTCCTCGTCCTGGTAGACGATGGTGCCAGCCGCCGCATCATGGCGGACCACCGGCACCTGCAGCACGCGGCCGGTCTTGGCGCAGACCGGCAGGAAGGGCGAATAGGTCGAGGCCCGCTCCTCGCGCAAACTGGGCAGCATCACGTCCATGATCGCCTGGTAGTGGCCCAGCACTTCCAGCAGCGCCTTGTCGAAGCGGCCGGACATGTACCAGTCGGTGGAGGACTGGAACTCGTATTCGAAGCCGAATGAGTCCAGAAATCCGCGCAGCATGGCGTTGTTGTGGTGGCCGAAACTCTCATGCGTGCCGAAGGGGTCCGGCACCTTGGTCAGCGGCTTGCCCAGGTGCTGCGACAGCATCTCCTGGTTCGGCACGTTGGTCGGCACCTTGCGCAAGCCGTCCATGTCGTCGGAGAAGGCGAAGAGCCGGGTCGGGATGTCGGAGAGGCGCTGGAACGCGCGCCGCACCATGGTCGTGCGCACGACTTCGCCGAAGGTGCCGATATGCGGCAGGCCCGACGGGCCGTAGCCGGTCTCGAACAGCACGTAGCCTTTCGCCGGCGGCGTCTTCTCGTAGCGCGCGACCAGCTTGCGCGCCTCCTCGAAGGGCCAGGCGCGGGCGGCTTGGGCGTATTGCCGTTCGGAACTCATCTCTCGAAGCCTCGAAAATCGCTGTGAACCGCGCCGAACCTAGTGACTGGCCCGGCGGGGGGCAAGCGGGAATCCGGCGGATCGCATGGGTTTCCCGGCGTTTCGCGGGCTATTTGCCGCGCCAGCCGATCTCGGCCAGCAGCGGAAAATGATCCGATCCGGTCTCGGGCCCCAGGCGCGTGGCGAGCACCACCGCCCGGCCGCGCGCCCAGGCGTGATCGATCGGCAGGCGCAGGGGCGGCGGCAGCCTGACCGGCCAGGACGGCAGCAGCCGGCGCGTGTTGGCGAGGCCGGTGGCCGCCTCCAGCCGGTGCAGCCAGCTGGACCAGCCGGCGGCATTGCAATCGCCGCACAGCACCAGGTCCGGGCCGGCGCGATTGGCCCGGGCGATCACGTCCTCGACCTCGCCCGGAATGCGATGCGCGTGGGATCGGCGGATCGGATTGGTGAGGTGCACCGCCATCAGGTCCAGCGCGCCGGTTTCCAGCTGCAGGCGCACCGCCACGTGACGCGGCGCCCCACTGCCGTCATCGCCACCACCGCCGCCGCGGCTCACCACCGTCATCGGCCAGCGGGCGCGCACCAGGACGCCGTATTTCTCCGACAGATCGCAGCTGTCGACGGCATGGGGATGCGTCGCGTCGAGTTGCCGCAGCCGGTCGCGGCAGGCCGGCGTCACCTCGACCAGGGCGATCACGTCGGGAGCACTGGCGGCGAGCGCCGCGAGCACGCGGTCGAAGTCGCGGTTGAAATGCGCCACATTGGCGCTCGCCAGGCGTAGCAGCGGCTGCGCCGCCGGCACCGGCCGGGGGCGGCGGAAGATGCGCTGGCTCCAATAGAGCGCGCAGCAGAGGCAGGGAATATAGGCCGGCCAACCGCCGACCGCCGCCGCGGCAAGAATTGCGAGGAGCGCCAGCCACCACAGCTGCAGCCCCCAATGCTGCGCCACGCCAGCCAGCGGCCGCGTGGCGAACAGGATGGCCGACAGCGTCGCCGCGAAGACGAAACCCGCCAGCCCGTAGACGCCGATCTGCAGCAGTACAAGCATCGTAAACGGAATCCTAACAGCGCGCGCCGCGCCGGTTCCAGTCCTCAGGGTCGCGCCAGACGAAACGGGCGCCCCGCAGCCGCGCGACTCCGTTCAGGTTGGGTTCAGCTTGGCCCGCCTATGGTCGCCCTCGAAATGCGGCGGCCATGCGTCGGGCATGGCGCAAAATCAAGGAGACGATCATGTCGAAGCTCACCACGAAACAGCGCCTCATCCAGGGTACCGCCTGGGCGACGCTCGCCCTCGGCGCGGTCCTGGCGCCCTGGCACCTGACCGGCCAAGTGACCCCGCATGGCCTCGCCCTCGACCTGACCCAGAACAGCGCCTTCGCCGAAGGCGAGGGTGGCGACGGCGGCGGTGATGGCGGTGGCGGCGACGGCGGCAGCGATGGCGGCGACCATGACAGTGGCGACGATCATGGCAGCGACAGCGACGGCGGCGACGACCATGGCGGCGAAAGCGGCGCCGACAACAGCGGCCACGGCGAGGCCGGCGCCGACGATCATGGCGAGACCGGTGACGATGACGCCAATGACGACGCCAATGACGACAACGGCGCCGACGAAGCCGGCGAGGATGCGGGCGACGACGACGGCACGCCGGACCAGGGCACGGGCGACGTGCCGGTGGTCCCGCCCGCCAACTGAGGAACGCTGAACGCGGCCTTGCGGGGCCGCGTGAACACCCCCGCGAAGAGGCGCCGTGTCCCGACTGGCCGCGGCGTCTCGATCAAGCGGCCGCCGGCTTCCCCCCGAGGCCGGCGGCCGTTTCGCGTCTAGGCGTAGTATCTGCCGAAGCGGTTCGCCAGCAGGTCGGGCAACGCGCACATCTCCTGGCGGATGAAGCCGCTCTTCGGCAGCTTGCCGTCGAAGAACAGATCGACCATCGACGTGATGCCGGCGGCGGTGGTGATCTGGATGGCGCTCATCAGTTTCCCGTCGATCTCTTGCGCATAGATCTTCTTGGCGTAGCTCTCCTGGGTCAGGCGGCCTTCGCGCATGCCGGTGACCACGACGAAGATCAGCACCACGTCCTGGTGGGTGATCGGCACCGAGCGTTCCAGGATCTCCTTCAGCAGGTCGCGGTGATCCTTCATGCGCAGATCCTCCAGCAGCATCTTCATGATGTCGCGGTGGCCCGGATAGCGCACGGTCTTGTAGTTGAGGCTCTGCACCTTGCCCTCGAGCGTCTCGCACAGGGTGCCGAGGCCGCCCGAGGTGTTGAAGCATTCGTAGTCGATGCCGTCGAGCGAGAAGGTCTCGAGCCCTTCCAGCGGCATCACCTCGACCAGCTTGTCCTCGTGGATCGCCTCGCAGGGGTTGCAGTATTCGTTGATCAGGCCGTCGGTCGACCAGGTGAGGTTGTATTTCAGCGCGTTGGCCGGGAATTCCGGCAGCGCGCCGACGCGCATATGCACCTCGCGGAGCGAATCGAAGCTCTGCGCCAGGTGGTTGGCGACGATGGAGATGAAGCCCGGCGCCAGGCCGCATTGCGGCGCGAAGGCGACCGGCGAGGTCTTCGAGATCTCGCGCACCGCCCGGGTCGTTTCCACGTCCTCGGTCAGGTCGAAGTAATGGGCGCCGACATCGGCGCAGACCTGGGCGACCCCGGGGTTGAGGAAGAAGGGCAGCGCGGAAATCACCGCCTGGTGGCCTTTGGCCACCTGGGTCAGCGCCGCGCGGTCGCTGACGTCGACATGCCGGGTGGCGGCCTTCTTGCCGCCCGCCTGCTGCAGGAAGGACATGTTGCTGTCGGCGAGGGTGATGTCATAGGCGCCGCTGGCGTGGAGCAGATCGACGATGGCGCCGCCGATCTTGCCGGCGCCGAGAACCAGGACTTTGCGTTTCATTTCCGCTCCTTAAATGCCAGTGGCCGCCGCCTGGCGGCGTTCCCGACCGGGCGGCCGGGACTGGCGCCGACCTTAAGCGCGTGCAGGGCTTGCCTTAAGCCGGCGAAAGTATAAAAAGCAGGCACGGGGCCGGCGAAACGACGGGGACACATGGCGAAACGCAATCTGGACGACACCGACCGGCGTCTGATCTCGCTGCTCCGCGCCAATGCCCGCATGCCGACCGCCGCCTTGGGCCGCCATCTCGGCCTCTCCCGCAGCGCCGTGCAGGAACGGCTGAAACGCCTGGAACGGGACAGCGTCATCACCGGCTACACCATCGTGCTGGGCGAAACCACCGAGCATCCCGGCGTCTCCGCCCATGTGCTGCTGACCCTCGACCCCAAGTTCCAGGACCGCGCCATGGCCTCCTTGAAGGGCCTGCCGGAAGTCTCCAGCTGCTACACGGTCTCCGGCGTCTATGACGCCGTCGCCCTGGTCCGCGCCTCCACCGCCGCGCATCTGGACGAGGTGCTGACCCGCATCGGCCGCCTCCCCGGCATCACCCGCACCACCTCGGCCATCCTGCTCTCGACGATGTTCGAACGGTCGTAGAGGCGTGGTTGGGATATCGAGTTTCAGTTCGTAACCCCGGACAGCCCGCGCCGAGTTGGCTCGAACACGTCACCCGTCACCCCGGCCTTGAGCCGGGGTCCATGTATCCGCTCCTAGAACCTTCGGAAGGTTTGCGCTGCCCGTGCGGTGGCGCGATGGATCCCGGCTCAAGGCCGGGATGACGGGTGTGGAATAGCCTGAGCGGGCGCGTCTCAGAAATCGCCGAACGCGGCGATCGCGTCGCGGTCGTAGCCGCGGCTGGCGACCAGCAATTGCCGCGAATAGGCGTGCTGCAGGCGGCCTTCGCTCAGCTCGCCGGCGCTGGCGGTCTCGACGATCTCTCCCGTGCGCATGATGGACAGCCGGGCGCAGAGATGCGACACGACGCCGAGGTCGTGGCTGACCAGGATATAGGTGAGGCCGAGGTCGCGGCGCAGGTCGGCCAGCAGGTTCAGCACCTCCGCCTGGATCGAGACGTCGAGCGCCGAGGTGGGCTCGTCCAGCAGCACCACCTGCGGCCGCAGGATAAGGGCGCGGGCGATGGCGACGCGCTGGCGTTGCCCGCCGGAAATCTGGTGCGGGTAGCGGAAGCGGAAAGTGGGGCCGAGGCCGACCTGGTCGAGCGCGCTGCGCACGCGCGCCTCGACATCGTCGAAGCCATGGATCACCAGCGGCTCGCTCAGGATGCGGTCGACGGTATGCTTGGGATGCAGCGAGCCGTAGGGGTCCTGGAACACCATCTGCACCATGCGGCGCAGCTCCGGCGGCCGCCTGCGGCTGACCTGGTGGCCGCCGATGCGCATGCTGCCGGTCCAATGGTCGTTGAGCCCGGCCAGCGCCCGCAGGATGGTGGACTTGCCGGAACCGGATTCGCCGACCAGGCCGAAACTCTCGCCCGGCGCCACGGTGAAGCTGACGTTCTTCACCGCGTCGACGCGGTCGGCGCCAAGCCCGAAGCTGATCGACAGCTGGTCGACGGCGATGATCGGCCCGGGGTCCGTCGTGCCGCTCATGCCACCGGCTCCATCCAGCGCGGATCGCGCTGCAGGGTCGGCAGCCGCTCGCGGCGATGGTCGATCTCCGGCGGGCAGGCGAGCAGACCTTGGGTGTACGGATGCTTCGCGTGCTCGATGTCCCGCGCCGTCACCGTCTCCAGCACCTGGCCCGCATACATGACCAGCGCCCGGTCACAGAAGGTGCGCACCAGGTTGAGGTCGTGGCTGATGAAGATGAGGCCCATGTTGCGCGTCTTCACCAGGTCGTCGAGGATCGCCAGCACCTGCAGCCGCACGGTGACGTCCAGCGCCGAGGTCGGCTCGTCGGCGATCAGCAGCTCGGGCTCGGCCATCAGCATCATGGCGATCATGACGCGCTGGCCCATGCCGCCGGAAAGTTCGTGCGGCCAGGCGCGGTAGACGCGCTCGGGATCGCGGATGCGCACCGCGCCCAGCATGCCAAGGGCGTGTTCCCGCGCCGCGGCGCCGGAATACTGGTCGCGGCAGGCCTCCAGCAATTGCTCGCCCACCGTCATCACGGGGTTGAGCGAATATTTCGGGTCCTGCATCACCATGGCGATGCGCTTGCCGCGGATGCTGCGCCATTCCGCGGGCGAGAGGCCGAGCAGGTTCTGCCCGTGGAAGGCCAGCTTCTGCGCCGTCACCCTGCCTTCGCTGAGGCCCAGGATGGCGCGGCCGGTCTGCGACTTGCCGGAGCCGGATTCGCCGACGATGGCGAGCTTCTCGCGCCCCATGCTGAAGCTGACGTCGCGCACCGCATGGACGACGCCGACCGGCGTCTTGAACCGGATGTTCAGCTTCTCGACTTCCAGGATGGTTTCGGTGCTCATCCGGCCGTCTCCTAGCTGTCCCGCGGGTCGAGCACGTCGCGCAGCCCGTCGCCGATCAGGTTGAAGCCGAGGCTGACGATGAAAATGGCGATGCCGGGATAGGTGCAGACCCACCATTGCTCCAGGATCTGCGCGCGGCCGTCCGACACCATGGCGCCCCATTCCGGCTGCGGCGGGGCGACGCCGACGCCGAGGAAGCCGAGGCCGGCCGCGATCAGGATCACGCCGGCCATGTCGAGCGAGACGCGGACGATGAGCGAGGGCATGCACATCGGCATGATGTGGCCGATCAGGACGCGCAGCGCGCTGGCGCCGCTGATGCGCGCCGCGGCGACGTAGTCGGTGTTGCGCACGGTCAGCGTCTCCGCCCGCGCGATGCGCGCATAGGGCGGCCAGGCGGTGAGCGCGATGGCCAGCACCGCGTTCTCGATGCCCGGGCCCAGCGCCGCAGCGAAGGCGAGCGCCAGGACCAGCTTGGGGAAGGCGAGGAAGGCGTCGGTGATGCGCATCAGCACGCGCTCGACCCAGCCGCCGACATATCCCGCCGTGGCGCCGATGACGATGCCCATCGGGGCGGCGGTCACCGCCACCATGAAGATGATGAGCAGCGTGGTGCGCGAGCCGTAGACGATGCGGCTCCAGATGTCGCGGCCCTGGCCGTCGGTACCGAGCCAGTAATCCTCGCCCGGCGGCAGCAGGCGCTGGCCGAGATCGCCGGCGATGGGGCTGTGCCAGGTGACGACGGGGGCAAGGAACGCCATCCCGATCAGCACGATGAAGATCAGCAGGCCCAGCATGGCCAGCGGATTGCGGGTGAAGGCGAGCCAGCCCAGATAGGCGCGGCTCAGTCGCGCCTGCAGCCGCGAATGCGGCGTCGCGTCCAGCAGCCAGCGGCGCCAGTTCGGCGGGGTCAATGCGGCGGCCCAGTCGCTCATGATGCCCTCTCCTCGCAACTCCCTCCACCCGAAGGGGGGAGGGCGGGCGTGGGGGCAGCGAGCGATGCGTGTCGGGCAGCGGGGCGCGGCTGCCCCCTCCCTAACCCTGCCTCGTTCCGGTGGAGGGGACCTGACAGCGGCGTGGCGAAGATCATCATCATTTCGCCCTCGGATCGAGCACGCGGTAGGCGACGTCGGTCAGCATGTTGATGACGATGAAGATGGCACCGACCACGATGGTGCCGCCGAGCACGGCGGGCATGTCCTGGCCGAAGATCGAATCAGTGATGTAGAGGCCGAGGCCGCGCCAGGCGAAGACCGTCTCGGTCAGCACCGAGCCTTCCAGCAAATTGCCGTAGGAAAGCGCGATGACGGTCAGCAGCGGCACCAGGATGTTGCGCATGGCGTGGCGCCAGATCACCCGCATCTCGCTGACGCCCTTGACCCGCGCGGTCAGGATGTATTCCTGGCGCAACTGGCCCAGCATCAGCGAGCGGGTCATGCGGCTGATATAGGCGAGCGAGAAATAGCCGAGCAGCGAGGCCGGCATGATGATGTGGCCGAGCGCATTGCGGAACATCTCCATGTCGCCGGCGATGAGGGTGTCGACCGTCATCAGGCCGGTGACCGGCGTCACCAGGTCCTCGTAGCCGAAGTCGAGGCGCCCCGGTCCAGGCAGCCAGTCGAGCTTGAAATAGAGGATCAGCAGGCCCATCAGGCCGAGCCAGAAGATCGGCACCGAATAGCCGATCAGGCCGACGAAGCGGACCACGTGATCGATGAGGGTGTCCTTGCGAATGGCCGCCAGCACGCCAAGCGGGATGCCGATGAGGACGCCGATGATGGTGCCGAGCGTGGCCAGCTCCAGCGTCGCCGGGAACACCCGCGCCAGCTCCTGGCTGATCGGCAGGTTGGTACGGATCGAATTGCCGAGATCGCCGCGCAGCACGTCGGTGAGGTAGATCCAGAACTGCACCAGGATCGGCTTGTCGAGGCCGAGGCGGATGCGCGCCGCCTCGATGGTCGATTCGGAGGCGTGGTCGCCGACCACCGCCAGCACCGGGTCGGCCGGCAGCAGGCGGCTGATGACGAAGGTCACCACCAGCAGACCCAGCAGGGTCGTCGCGATCGAAACGGCGACGCGGAGGACGGACTTCATCCAGCCAATCCTTCCCCCCTTGTGGGGGAAGGCAGCGGAGCCTTGGCGAGCACGGCGAGCCTAGGCGCAGCCGGATGGGGGGTAGCGCGTGCCTCGGGCGCGCATCGCCGCAGGCGATACGAGCGAAGGCAAATACCAGCTAGACCCGGCGCTGCAACACCCCCCATCCCCACCTTCCCCCGCAAGGGGGGAAGGGGCTCAGCGAGTATGCTGCAGCCGTACAGTTCACTCTCGAAGCCCGCAGATGCCATAGCGCGGATCAAACTCGCTGGAACGAACGCCCCGGGCACCTTCACGTGCCCGGGGCGTTCTCCCAGCCTAGTTCTTGACGACGTTGCGATAGAGGTCGAGGTCGAAGGTCGGGCCGACGATGAAGCCGTCGACGTTCTTCCTGACCGCGATGGTCTCCACCTGCTGGAAGAGAATCACGTATGGGCTCTCTTCCAGGGCCATCTTCTGCAGGTCCATGTACATCTGGGCCCGCTTGGTGCCGTCCTTCTCGTCGCGCGCCGCGAGAACGGCGGCCTCGCGCTCGGGCGACTGCCACACGTTGCGCTTGGCGAGCGGCGAGTTCAGATAGCCGTCCGCGTTGCTGTGCGGGTCCTGGTAGTCCGAACCCCACTGGCCGAGATAGATATCGTGCTCGGAGGCGCGATACTTGGTCAGCGTCGTCTTGTTGTCGTTGACCTTGATGATCAGGTGGATGCCGGCCATCGCCATGGTGTTCTGCAGCGAGGCCGAGAGTTCGCGCGATTCGGTGCGGTTGCTCACATCCATCGTCACGTCGAAGCCGTTGGGCACGCCCGCCTTGGCCAGCAGTTCCTTGGCCTTGGCGACGTCGAGGGTGAACGGCGTGTCGTTGTCGGCGCCCAGCTGGCCGTCCGGCAGGAAGGTCTGGTGGATGACGCCGGTGCCGTTGAACATGGTGTCCTGCAGGCCCTTGTAGTCCACCAGGTATTTCATCGCCTGGCGGGCATCCTTGTTGCCCAGGAACTTGTTCTTCGTGTTGAGGCCCATGTACCAGAGCGTCGCCTTCGGATAGGACTGGAACTTGATGTTGGGATCGTTCTGCACCGCCTTCAGCTGGTCGCCGGTCAGGTTGCGGGCGATGTCGATGTCGCCCTTCTGCAGCAGCAGCTGCTGCGTGGCGCTTTCGGTGACGTTCTTGATCAGCACGCGCTTGATCTTCGGCACGCCGTCCCAATAGCTCTGGTTGGTCTCGAGCACGACCGATTCGTTCGGCTTCCAGCTCTTCAGCATGAAGGGGCCGGAGCCGGCTTCGTTGGTCTTCATCCACTCATGGCCGAAATCGCCATTGGCCTCGTGCTCCATCGCCAGCTTCTTGTCGATCACGACGCTGGTGTAGCTGAGGCAGTTGAGGAAGAAGCTCGGCGCATAGGCGGCGTCCAGCTCGACCTGCACGGTGAGCGGATCGACCACGCTGACCTTGTCCTGGACGTTGTCCTTGGTCAGGCCGAACTGGTTCATGATGAAGGCCGGATTGAGGTCCAGCTTCACGAAGCGCTCCATCGAGAACTCGACGTCCTCGGCGGTGATGTCGTTGCCCGAGTGGAATTTCAGGCCCGGCTTCAGCTTGAAGGTGAAGGTCTTGCCGTCGTCGCTCACCGACCAGCTGTCGGCCAGCTGCAGCTTCAGCTCCGAGGGCTTGTCCGGGTTGATGACGACCAGGCGGTCATAGGTATTGGCCATGTATTCCGACGAGGTGAACTCGTAGATCTCCGCCGGGTCGAGGGAGATCATGTCGTCGATGACATAGGCCATGACCAGCGTGTCCTTGGGCGTTTCCGCCTCAGCCATGCTGGCCATTCCCAAGAGGGCGATCGCCGCCATGGAAGACATGAGGGTCGATCGCAGGAACGGTTTCATGAGGTGCCTCCTCAGTTTCTGATTTATTACGGAAGCGACTGTCCGACCGATCGGTCAATTTGTCCAGACTTAACAAGGCGATTGCCCCGGCCGCGGGCGAATTGGCCTTGAATTCCTGTCTGCCCGCCGCAACCGCGGGCTGTCGCGCGCGGCGTCGCCGCCGCCAGCGATGCCGGGAACTCACCGCCGCGTCACGCGGTTGTTTGTTGCGATTCGATGACGGCCTCGACATATTCCGGTGAAATTTTCGGGACTTATCCCGGGCCACAACCGGATCGTGCGGGCGGCGGAGCCCAGATTTCATGGCGACACGACTTTTCTTGCAGCGCGGCGGCTGGCGCCGCCGGCTTCGGGCCGATCTCGGCCGCGGCGGGGCGATGCGCAACCTGCTGGTGCCGGTGGCCTCGACCGCGATCTTCTACGCCGTTGCCTATTTCCTGTGCTGGGCTGCCTTCGGCATCAAGATCGTCGAATCGCGGGTCCCGTACGATTTCGCCCTCAACCTGGCGCTGGCGCTGCTGGTGTTCTGGATCTCGCGCCGGCTGTGGCCGTTCCTGCTGCTGCAGGGGCTCTATTTCACCGTCTTCTACGTCGCCAGCGCGCTGAAGATATCGATGCTGGGCCGGCCGATCATGCCGGAGGACGTGCATAATCTTTCCGCCCTGGTCCACATCCTGGGGCCGCTGGGCTGGATCGCGGTGGCCCTGCCGCTGGTCCTGCTGGTGGCGCTGTTCGTCTTCAATCTGAAGTTCCGAGCCCGGCCCGCCCAGGCCGGCTGGGCGCTGCTGATCGCCCTGCCGCTGGGGGCGGCGAGCGACGCCTCGCCGCTCAGCAACAGCCTGGACAAGTTCTTCGGCAATACTC
>JBGAGP010000106.1:0-16448 GCA_044226685.1 Dongiaceae bacterium | reverse complement strand
CGCAGGCGGATCAGCTTCTGGAAGATGATGGCCCAGCTCCAGATCGAGGCCATCAGCAGCATGATCATCACCGCCTTGACGATCCAGTCGGCCTGGAGGAACAGGCCCCAGACCGAAAGGTCGTGCGCGGCGGCGCCCAGGCCGTCCGCCGTGCTTTGAATCGTGCCGGCCATCTGGTCGAGCGCCTGCCCGCCCTCGACGGGCGTGACGGGAACGGCCTGCGGTGCTTGTTGCTCCATCGTCCTTAATCCTGTGTCTGGAAACGCTTGTTCATGCGCCAACGTGGTTAATAGGCGGTAAAGCCTTGCGCAGATAGTCCGGAATGCGGGCCGCCTTGCCATCCCGCCCGACGCAGACCACCACGACCTTCATCTCGACCAGCAGCGCGCCGTCGCGCAGCACCCGCTGCACCAGGTCGATGGACGCGCCGCCGAGCTTCGCCAGTTCCGTCTCGACCACCAGTTCGTCGTCGAGATGGGCCGGCCGGCGGTAGTCGGCCTCGCAGCGCCGCACCACCAGGGTCAGCCCATCGCGCTTGATCATCTGGGAATGTGGTATTCCTAAGGCACGCAGCCAGTCGGTGCGCGCCCGCTCGGCAAATTTCAGGTAATTGGCGTAGTAAACGATGCCGGCGGCGTCGGTATCCTCGAAATAGACGCGAATCGTCTGCCGGTGGATGTCAGCCGGCGCGGCCGCCCTGGTCGTGTCACTCATCTGTCGTGTCCGCCTGGGCTGCCAAGAGGTCGAGTTGCGCCTGGTTGCGCGGGGGCGTCAGGCCGAGATGCTTGTACCCGGTCAGGGTCAGCATGCGGCCACGGGGCGAGCGCTGCAGCAGCCCCTGCTGGATCAGGTACGGCTCGATCGCGTCCTCGATGGTGTCGCGCTGCTCGGAGAGCGCCGCGGCCAAAGTCTCGACCCCGACCGGCCCGCCGCCGTAATGGTCGGCGATCAGCTTCAGGTAGCGGCGGTCCATCTGGTCCAGGCCCATGTCGTCGACGTCGAGCCGGCGCAGCGCCTCGTCCGCCGCGCGCTGGTCGACCTCGGCCATCTTCGCCACCGTCGCGAAGTCGCGCACCCGGCGCAGCAGCCGCCCGGCGACGCGGGGCGTGCCGCGCGACCGGCGCGCGATCTCCATGGCGCCGCTGTCGGTGAGGTTGAGGCCGACGACGCGGGCGCCGCGGCGCACGATCAGCTCCAGCTCCTTCGGCTCGTAGAAGTTGAGCCGCAGCGGAATGCCGAAGCGCTCGCGCAGAGGAGTGGTGATGAGGCCGAGCCGCGTGGTGGCGCCGACCAGGGTGAAGCGCGGCAAATCGATGCGCACCGAACGCGCCGCCGGCCCCTCGCCGATGATGAGGTCGAGCTGGAAATCCTCCATCGCCGGATAGAGCACCTCCTCCACCGCCGGGCTCAGGCGGTGGATCTCGTCGATGAACAGCACGTCGCGGGGCTGTAGATTCGTGAGCAGCGCTGCAAGGTCGCCTGCCCGCGTGATCACGGGACCGGACGTCGCGCGGAAGCCGACGCCGAGCTCGCGCGCCACGATCTGCGCGAGCGTGGTCTTGCCGAGACCCGGCGGGCCGTAGAACAGCACGTGGTCCATCGCCTCGTCGCGGCCGCGTGCGGCTTCGATGAAGACCGCCAGATTCTCGCGTAGCTTCTGCTGGCCGATGAAATCGCCGAGGATCAGCGGGCGCAGCGACGTCTCGCTGTTGTCCTCCGGCTGCCGCGCCGCGTCGGTGACGCGATCCGCGGGATTGAAGGCCCCTCTGGGTTCGGCGGGCGCGCTCACTGGCTCAGCTCCTTCAGGCCGAAGCGGATCAGGCCGTCGAGAGTCGCCTTGTCGCCCAGGTCACGCGCGCCCTTGGCGACGGCGGCATAGGCCTCGGCGCGGCGATAGCCGAGATTGACCAGTGCGGAGACCGCATCCTCCGCCGGCGCCCCGCCCTTCGCTGCGCCGTTCAGCGCCGCACCACGCACCGCGCCGACCGAAAGGTCGTTGGCGACGCTGCCGGCCTTGTCCTTCAGCTCGGCGACGATGCGCGCGCCGAGCTTCGGACCGACACCGGGGGCGCGGGTGATCGCCGCCTTGTCCTGCGCCGCGATGGCGAGCGAGAGATCGTCGGGCGACAGCACGCCGAGGATGGCGAGCGCCACTTTCGCGCCCACGCCCTGGACGGTGGTGAGCAGGCGGAACCAGTCGCGCTCGCTCTTGTCGGCGAAGCCGTAGAGGTTGATCGCGTCTTCGCGCACCTGGGTCTCGATCAGCAGGCTGACCAGCGCGCCGGCGCCGCCCAGTTGTCCCAGGGTGCGGCTGGACGCATGCACGACATAGCCGACGCCATTCACGTCGACGATCGCGGCGTCGCCGCTGACGCTGTCGATGGTGCCGCTCAACTTGCCGATCACCGCAACACCTCGCGGAAATCCTTGGCGCCCCAGGTCTTCAAGGTGGCGCGGTGATGCGCGTGGCAGATGGCGACGGCGAGCGCGTCGGCGGCGTCGGCGCTGTCGGCGACACCTGCGGCCGGCAGCAGCACGCGCACCATCATCTGCACCTGCTCCTTCGCCGCATGGCCGGCGCCGACCACCGATTTCTTGATCAGGTTGGCGGGATACTCGGCGACCTTCAGGTTGAACAGGGCCGGCGTCAGCAGCACCACCCCGCGCGCCAGTCCGAGCTTCAGGGTCGAGGTCGGGTTCTTGTTGACGAAGGTTTCCTCGACCGCCGCCTCGACCGGCTCCCACGCGTCGATCACCGCACGCAGCCCGTCATGGATCTGCACCAGGCGCTCGGCCAGCGGCAGCTTCGAATCCGAATTCACCGTGCCGGCGGCGACGAAGCTGAGGCGCGAGCCCTCGGCCTCGATCACGCCCCAGCCGGTGTGCTGCAATCCGGGATCGAGGCCGAGCAGGCGCATGGAGGTCAGGCCGACAATTTGGCGAGGGTTTCGTCCGAGAATTCAAAATTGCCGAACACCACCTGGACGTCGTCGTTGTCCTCGAGCACGTCGATCAGCTTCAGCAGCGAATCCGCCGCGTCGCCGTCGACCGGCACGGTGTTGAGCGGCAGCCATTGCAGCTTCGCCTCGCGCGCGGCGCCGAACTTGGCTTCCAGCGCATCGCGCACGGCGGAGAAATCCTCCGTCGCGCAGGTGACCTGGTGGGCCTCGGCATCGCTCTCGACATTGTCGGCGCCGGCGTCCAGCGCCGCCTCGAACATGGCATCAGCGCTGCCCGCCTTGGCCGGATAGACGATCACGCCCTTGCGCTCGAACATGAAGGAGACCGAATTCGTCTCGCCCAGGTTGCCGCCGGCCTTGGCGAAGGCGGTGCGGATCTCCGAGGCGGTGCGGTTGCGGTTGTCGGTCAGCGCCTCGACGATCAGGGCGATGCCGCCCGGCCCGTAGCCCTCGTAGCGCACCTCTTCATAGGCGGTGCTGTCATCGCCACCGGCGCCGCGCTTGATGGCGCGCTCCATGGTGTCCTTGGGCATGTTCGCCTCGCGCGCGGCGATCATGGCGGCGCGCAGGCGCGGATTGGCGTTGGGGTCGCTGAGGCCGGTCTTGGCCGCAACCGTTAACTCCCGGATGATCTTGGTGAAGACCTTGGCGCGCTTGGCGTCCTGCGCACCCTTCCGGTACATGATGTTCTTGAATTGTGAATGGCCGGCCATGACCCTCGACTCCGGGACTCAAGCTCTTGATATCATTTCGAGAAACTCACCCTATGTGGCGGGTCCGGCGGCGACCGGAGGGGTCAGGCCGGGCCGCCCATATGGCGGGAGTTCGACGCCTTTTAGCACACTTCTCCGCGTCGCCAAGAACCCCGCGAAAGGCCGCCGGCCCGGGCCATCCGGGGCAGGTGGAACGGGCTGTCTTAAGACGTTGTTTACGATTTCGGGCGCAGTCTTCGGGCCTGATATCGCCTTTGGTCCAGGTCGAGGAAACGGTTATGTCGGAAGCCCTCCAGGTCAATCGCGCCGAACACGGCGTCGCCGAATTGCAGGCGGAAGTCGTCCGCATGGCCGACATGGTCTGCGAAGCCACCCGCCAGGCCGCCTTGGACGGCATCGGCTCGGCCCTGTCGATCGCCGCCGACCGTAACCAGGAAACGCCCGACCGGGTGCGCGAGATCGCCAACCAGGTCCTAGCCCGCGCCCAGATCATGCAGAACGAGATCGACCGCTTCCTGGCGGTCGCCCGCGGCCAGCAGCACTGAGAGCTGGCCGGAAGTCCCCAAGCGAAACTCCCTAAGCCTGACCCCACCACATTGGGTCTGAAGCCCGCCTGATCAGGGGCGGGCTTTTTGTTTGGCCCTGGCCCGCCGACGCCTCCGGCCGTCGCGACAGGATCTGGTCATTTTGTTGCATCTTCCACGCCAGTCCATTTTGTGTTGTTGATCTCTCCATAAGAATTGCGTTTTTCCACGCTCCACCATGGCGGAAGGGGCATTCGGCCCCGCTCGCAAGAGTCCGCCGAGACACATGGAGGAGATCGTGTTCACGGAACATTTCCGGCTGCCTGGCCGGACCACTCGTCGCTTCCTGGGCGTGCTTGCCCTGGCCCTCCAGGCCCTCACCTCCCAGCCGGCCGCGGCCTGGCAGACCGCGCACGGCGATCCGGACAATTCCGGCTTCGTCGACGTGCCGACCGGATTGGCCCAGGCGCCGCTTACCACCGTGCCGCGCCTGGGCGGCATCGCCCCGGGTGCCGGCCCGGTGGTGGCGTCCGACGGCACCGTCTACATCGCCAACATGCGCGGCAAGCTGATGTCCTTCTACCCGGACGGCACGCCCGGCTGGAGCCGCGACATCGGCGGCCAGGGCGTGCTTTCCTCGCCGGCGATCGGCAGCGACGGGTCGATCTATGTCGTCGGCACCGCCAAGGTGCGCGACCACACGGCGACGCCGGTCACCACGCGCGTGGTGACCGAGCTCTACAAGTTCAATGCCGGCGGCGCCCTGCTCTGGCACGCGCCGATGCCGAACGTCTATGGCGGGCTTTCCGGCGACGCGCCGCCGAACATCTGGCGCAGCGGCGGCAGCGAAGCGATCATCGTGCCCGGCATCTTCCGCCAGGACAGCGCGCAATTCGAGATGCACCTGGTGGCCTTCTCGACCGGCGGCCAGGTCCTGGCCGACACCAGGGTCAGCAACCTGTTCGGCGACGTCACCGGCAGCGGCCTGCCGGTCAGCGATTGGTGGCAGTATCCCTGCTATTTCATCACGCTCGGCCATGGCTGCGGCTCGTTCAGCGCGCCGCTGGGGGAGGCCGTGCCGAGCGCGGGATTGCTGCCCGACAACCTGATGAACCCGCTGCCGGCGGCCGCCATCCGCCTGCCCGACTACGCCGCGACGCCGCAGATCGTCGTCTCGGATTCCTTCCACGACCTGGTGGCCTACACGTTCAACGGCAGCGCCTTCGAGGAGTTGTACCGCGCGCACGACGCCGATCGCATCCTGCTCGGCACGCCGATGCTGCTCAATGACGGCCACGCGATGATCCCGGTGAGGAACAAGGACTACAAGACCAGCATCCTGTTCGCGGCGCGCGGCCTGCAGGACATCGTCGTTCCGACGTCGCAGAGCTTCGCCGCACCGACGCGCATGAAGGATGGCCGCTTCGCCGTGGTCCGCCAATTCGGCGGCGTCGCGGTGCTGCGCGGCGGACTGGTCGACGCGACGGTGACCCTGCCCGGCCAGTCGGTCGCCTCAGCCGCCGCGTCGCGCAGCTATCTCTATGTCTCGACCGTGCTGGGGCTGCATACGCTCGATCCGCAGACGCTGACCGAACTCGCCAATTTCGAATGGACCCGCGGCGGCGTGAACACGCCGGTGATCGGGCCGCAGGGCCACGTCTACGCCATCGCCGACGATACGCTCTTCGTCTTCCCGCCGTCTTCGGCAGCGCCGACGCCGAAGACCGGCGTGTTCCAGGATTCCGGCCTCCCCGCGTCCGGCGCAGGCGGTGGCGTGCTGCAAGAGAGTCCGGCGACGCCGCCCGCCGCGAAGACCGGCGTGTTCCAGGATTCCGGCATCCCTGCGTCGGATCCAGCACCGGCCGGCACCGAGGCCAAGCAGGCGACCAGCTACAAGCCGCCGCTGAGCAAGAACGGCTATCGCCTGTTCGCCTGCCTGAAGCTGGATGGCGACGATTGCGGCAAGCAGGATCACCGCGAGATCGCCCGCCAGTTCTGCGTCAAGGAAGGCTACACCCAGTCGCAGAAATTCGACGTCGAGACCCGCAAGGAGAAGGCCGAGACCCTGACCGGCGACGAGTTTTGCAGCAAGAAGAAGTGCAAGGTGTTCAAGGAGATCACCTGCAAGAGCTAGTCCTCCAGGCAAGCCGGCGAGTGCGCGAGGCCCGCCCCGGGCAACCGGGCGGGTTCTCGCCGGCGCCAGGCGATCCCGCCGCAATGTGATCCGCTTCACA
The DNA here is from genome assembly GCA_044226685.1 of Dongiaceae bacterium. GTDB lineage: Bacteria > Pseudomonadota > Alphaproteobacteria > Dongiales > Dongiaceae > Dongia_A. Next base: position 10,017 of record JBGAGP010000106.1, on the reverse strand, counting down.
GCAGGCCGCCGCGAGCCGACCTACCTCTTCCGCCAGGCGCGTTACCCAAACTGTTCACAGAAAAGTGCCAGGAACGCCTGGCTTGCGACTGTTAATAGTGTAACCTGCCACATGGAATGGAACGGTCGCCCTTGGGTCCGTTTCGGACGTCCAAGCGCGCCGTCCCAGCTGCGGGGAGGCTCGCGTGACTGACCTTCGCCCTGACTGCCCTCGTACCGACTCTCGTATTGCAGAACGTCTTCGTCGCATCGGCGCGCGCGCCATTGCCTGCGCCGGTCTGGTCGCCGCCATGCTGGCCGGCGCGCCGGTCCGGGCGTGGGAGACCGCGCACGGCCCCACCGACAACACCGGCCTCGTCGACATCGTCACCAAACCGGCCGAGTTCGCGTCCAAGACCATCAGCGACATCGGCACCATCGCGCTGGGCGCCGGGCCGGTGGTGGCGCCGGACGGCACCGTCTATCTCGGCAATGAGCAGGGCAAGCTCATGTCGTTCAAGCCCGACGGCACGCCGGGCTGGAGCCGCAACATCACCGCGGGCCAGCAGATCGTCGCATCGCCGGCGATCGGCTCCGACGGGTCGATCTATGTCATCGGCGTCAAGGTCAGCCGCGACCACCGCGGCGGCAAGACTGTCTTGCGCACCGATGCGGCGCTGCATGTCTTCAACTCCACCGGCGGCTATCTCGGCTCGACGCCGTTTCCGGACCACGACGGCGCCGGAGGCACCGCCGCGTCGCCGAATATCTGGCGGTTCAACGGCACCGAGCTGGTCATCGTGCCGGCGGTCTACGGCACCGATGTCAGGCTGCTCGCCTTTTCGACCACCGGCGCGCTGGTCTTGGATCAGCACGCGATCACCATCGAGACGGAAATCTTCGGCGGGCCGGTCTACCCGTGGGACTTCCCGGCGTCCGACGGCAAGACCCCGCGAAGCGGCGAGCGGGCGCCGCGGTTCCAGCCGGTCGGCATCTTCAACAACCCGCTCGGCGGAACCCCGTTCATCCTGTTGTCGGACAGCAACCATTTCCTTGTCGGGTTCACGCTGTCGGGCGGCGCCTTCGTCGAGGCCTTCCGAACGCAGGACGAGAACCGCTTCATGCGCTCGGCGCCGGCCATCCTGCCCGACCACCACGCCATCATCGGCACGGAGGATGTCGAACGGGATGCCACCTTCGGCCCGCGCGGCAACTTCCATGGCGGCGTGCTGTTCTCGGGGCCGAACCTGAACAAGCTGGCGCCGGTCGTCGGCCTGGGCGCGATCTACGCCACGCCGACGCACCTGGCGGATGGCCGGACGGTGCTGATCCAGCAGAAGCAGATGACCGTCATCGATGGTCGCAACATCGTCAAGACGATGCCCCTGGTGGATTACTCGTTCGCCTCCGCCGCCGCGTCACGCACGCACATCTTCGTCTCCGCCTCCAATGCCCTGCAGACCTTCGACACTGCGACGCTGCAGGAAGTTTCGCGCATGTCCTGGGGCGGCGGCGGCACGTCGCAGCCGGTCATCAGCCCGCTGGGCTATGTCTATGCCGTCGCCGGCGACGGCCTGTTCGTGTTCCCGCCGGCGAAGCAGCTGCCGCCCAACCGGGTGACGCCGCAGGTCGGCACGACGGTGGTGAGCACGGATCCCGGCACAGCCACGCAGGGTTCCAAGCCCTACGTGCCGCCCCTGCTGGCGAGCGGCAACCGCCTGTTCGCCTGCGAGAAGCTCGACGGCGACGATTGCGGCAAGGGCGACTACAACGCCATCGCCACGGCCTTCTGCCAGAAGGAGGGCTTCGTCGGCGCCGGCCAGATCAAGGTCGACACCAAGAAGGTCAAGGCCGAGACCCTGGACGGGCGCTTCTGCTCCAAGAAGAAGTGCAAGGTGTTCGACCAGATCGTCTGCGCCAACAACTGATCGCAGCCGTCAGGCCTCTCTGGCGCCGGTCGCCCAGCGGCCGGCGCCGTTGCATTGGCGTCCTACTTGTGACGCCGCGCACATTCGTGTGGGTAAACCACAACATTCACCAGTTCGTGTTGGGACGTAGCACAATTCGGGTGTATATTTCCACACGACACGGGCACACCAGGCGATCTTGCGGCTGCGCAGCTGGATCAGGGGCTCGCTCTCCGCATCGAATATGCGCAACAGCGTATGCGCCGCCGGTTTCCGGCGCATGCCGTGTGGTTCGGCACGAGGCAGCGGAGGGTGGCATGGGCACGATGCGGCCGGCATGGTCTTTTGCGCGTGTGGCGGGCGTGATCCGCGGGTTGATCGCGGCCGGCCTCCTGGCGGTTGTTCCGCTGGCCCCCGCCGCGGCGCAGAACTGGTATTTCCCGCATTTCAGCGGCGGCAACAACAGCTACTTCTTCGGCGTCGAGACGGCGCCGGCGGGCGCGGGCTCCGTTTCTGTCCCCAATATCGGCACCTTCGCCAATGGCGCGGGGCCAGTCATCGGACCCGACGGCACGCTCTATCTCGGCAACCTGCAGGGCCAGCTGATGGCGTTCCGCGAGGACGGCGCGCGGCTGTGGACCGTGAACCTGCCGGGCGGCGAGCGCATCGTCGCCTCCGCCATGGTGTGGAACGGCGACATCTACGTCGTCGGCCAGACCGACACCGATGCAGCGCTCTACCGGTTCAACTCCAGCGGCGGACAAGTCTATCGCGCGCCCTTCCCGCCGCATCGCCCCGGCACCATCATGACGACGGCGCCGAACATCAGCTCGACGCCGGTCATCGGCTCGAACGCGCAGAAGGCGCTCGTCGTGCTGCCGGTGGCCTACAAAGCCCCGAACGCACCGGTCTACGAGACGCACCTGTTGCTGTTCTTCGATGACGGGCAGATCTCGGTCGACCAGAACATCGACACGGTAACGCCGACGACCACCGGCACATTCGGGTCGGCGTCGATCGCGCCGGGCGCGCCTGACCTGGAACTGCCGCTGCCCATGGCGGCAAGCTGGAACGATACGTCGACCGGCATCTCCTACATCGCCGTGGCGGACGGATTCCAGACCCTGGCCGTCTATCGGACGACGGCGAACGGCCTCATCCGAACCGCGGTCTGGAAACAGACCGACCGGATGCGGTCCTTCGTGGTGACGCCGAACCTCCGCGAGCGCACCGTCGCGGCCTATAGCTCTCAGGGCTACCTGATCGCCTATGTCGATGGCGGCAATGAATACCGGCTGCCCGCCAAGAAGGGCCTCAGCTCGATCGCGACGACCGACAGCACCACCTTCGCCGTCTCGCAGGACCAGGTGCTGATCTGGAATCCCAACGGCGACCGCGACAAGCCCATGGCCGGGCGCTCGATCGCGGCGGTGGCGGTGTCGAAGAACTACGCCTATGTCTCCAGCGAAGACGCCCTCACCACCTATAACGCGCGGCCCGATCAATATGAGCAGGTCGCGCGCTTCGACTGGGTCGGCGGCGGACGCAACCCGCCGGTCATCGGCGCCAACGGCCGCGTCTACGCCATCGCCTCCAACATCCTGTTCATCTTCCCGCCGCCGAAGCGGATCAACAACGCCATCCTGCTGGACGGCGGCGTGCAAAAGCTGGGCACTGCGGGTAACGCCGGCGCCGCGCCGCAGCAGCCGGCCTCGGCCCTGCCGCCGACGCAACTCTACAAGCCGCCGATGACGGCCAACGGCAACCGGCTGTTCGCCTGCAAGGCGCTGGACCAGGACGATTGCGGCAAGGGCGACTACCGCGAGATCGCCCTCGCCTGGTGCCAGAAACAGGGCTACGCGAAGGTCTCCGGCTACGACGTCGACGGCCGCAAGGTGCGGGCGGAAACACTCGACGGCCAATTCTGCTCGAAGAACAAGTGCAAGGTCTTCGACAGCATCGGCTGCGAGAACTGAGGGGAGGCGACGATGCGCGGGCAATTCGTTTCACGGCTGATCGTCGCGGCGCTGCTACTCTGCGGCGCGGCCCCTGCCGCCGGCGCCTGGGAACGGCCGCACGGCGACGGCACCAACAGCGGTTTCGCCGATGTGAAGACCCTGCCGGCCAAGTCGAGCATTGCGGCGATCGGCAATATCGGCAGCTTCGCGCCCGGGGCCGGGCCGGTGGTCGCGCCCGACGGCACCGTCTATCTCGGCAACGAGCAGGGCGAGGTCATCGCGCTCCATGCCGACGGCAAACCCTATTGGCGCCGCAACATCGCGCCGGGCGAATCCATCGTCGCCTCCCCGGTGATCGATTCCCAGGGCAACGTGTTCGTCGTCGGCATCAAGACCAAGCACCAGACGCATGGGCCCGACGAGATGGAGACGAGCCTGCACAAATTCACCGCCAGCGGCGGGTACATCTTCAAGCAGCCGTTCCCGGCCCATGGCGGCGGCACCACCACAGCGGCGCCGAACATCTGGAGCTACAATGGTTCCGAGGCCGTCATCGTGCCGATCAGCTACGACCTGCCGGCCGGCTACGAGACGCGGCTGATGGCGTTCTCGACCAATGGCGGGCTGCTGGCCGATGCGCGGGTCAGCGTCTCGATCCCCACGGTGACCGGCGGCATCGAGGACCAGGTCATCTCCTGCGCCATCCCGCCCTTCGTCACCTGCCTGCTGATCCGCGGCTTCCACGCGCCCTATCACCCCGACCCCATCGTCGAGCCGGCGCCCACTGCCGCGATCTTCACCTATGGCGGCGGCGGCACGCCGTTCATCGTGGTCGCCGACGGCTTCATGAATGTCGTCGGCTTCACCTTCGACAACAACACCATGACCGAGATCTTCCGGAAGACCGAGAGCGACAAGTATTTCCGGTCCTTCGTCTCGACGCCGATGGTGACGCCGGATGGCCACACCCTGGTCACGTCGTCCTCCGGGTTCCAGTTCCTTGGACCCAACATGACCAAGGTGCCGGCGATCAAGACCGTCTACAGCTATTCCCCGCCCACCCTGCTGCCCAGTGGCAAGATCGCCGTCGTCATGAGCCAGCAGCTGGTGATCCTGCAGGGCGGCACGGTGGAAGCGCGGATCGATCTCGGCGCGCCGTCGGTGGTCTCGGCCGCCGCCTCGCGCAATCATCTGTTCGTCGCCACCGCCAATGCCTTCATCACCTACGATGCCGCGACGCTGCAGCAGGTCGAGGTCGTCAACTGGACCGGCGGTGGCCTGTCGCAGCCGGTGATCGGGCCGGACGGCCATGTCTATGTCATCGCCGCCAACAACCTGCTGGTGTTCCCATCGCCACGGGTGACCGACGCCGGCTTGATCGCGCAACCGGGAAACGCGCTGGTGGAGGCCCAGCCGGCGCCACAGGCGGCGTCGCAGCTCTACACCCCGCCGCTGCTGCCCGACGGCAACCGGCTGTTCGCCTGCGAGAAGCTGGACCAGGACGATTGCGGCAAGGGCGACTACCAGGCGATCGCGCTCGCTTTCTGCCAGGGCCAGGGCTTCGCGAAGGTGAACGGCGTCGACGTCGACAGCCGCAAGGTGAAGGCGGAGACGCTGGACGGCCAATTCTGCTCCAAGAAGAAGTGCAAGGTCTTCGACACGATCGGCTGTGGCAACTGACCGGAGGACATGAATGCATGCGTTGAAACCGGCGAGCCGGGGCATCCTGGCGGCGTTGCTGTTGTCGGTATGGTCCGGCCCGGCGCCGGCCTGGGATCGTCCGCACGCCGACGGCGCCAACAGCGGCTTCGTCGACGTGGTGACCCTGCCGGCCGAGCGGCCCAGCAACGTGGCCGGCATCGGCAGTTTCGCGCCGGGCGCCGGCCCGGTCGTCGCCGCCGACGGCACCTTCTACCTCGGCAACAAGGAGGGACAGCTGATGTCCTTCAAGGCCGACGGCACGCGCAACTGGACCCAGGGCATCACGCCGGGATTCTCCATCGTCGCGTCGCCCATCGTCGGCAGCGACGGCGCGATCTACGTGGTCGGCACCCGCGTCGTGAAGAACACGGAGGTGAGCCCGCCGCTGATCCGCTACGATTCCAGCCTCTACAAATTCACCGCCGCCGGCCAGCTCGCCTGGCAGACCGCCTTTCCCAACGGGTTCCAGGGTCCGACGGTCAGCGCGCCGCCGAACATCTGGAAGCTGCCCGGCGATTCCGACGTGGTGATGGTGCCGGCGGAATATCCCAACCGGCTGACCGGCGGCTACGACATCAACCTGGTCGCCTTCTCCTCGACCGGCGCGGTGCTCGACAACGTCAAGGTCAAGACCATGGTGCAGCAGGTCACCGGCAGCAGCGACATGCCGCTGTGGTGCGCCACGATTTTCACCATCCTGTCCTGCCTGCTCGGTTCCGATTTCAACCCGAGCGGCGGCGACTACGTCTCCGATCCGGCCACCCAGTTGCCGGCGGACATCAAGCTGCCGCGGCCGGGGGCTGCCATCGTCAAGTTCAGCAGCGCCATCGAGCCTTTCATCCTGGTGTCGAACCAGCACCAGGATTTCGTCGGCTACACCTTCCCAGGCCGCCGCTTCCGCGAGGCCTTCCGGGTGCATGACGAGAGCCGCTATCTGATCTCGCCGCCGATGGTGATGCCGGACGGCCACACCGTCATCGCCGCGACCGGCAGCGACGGCAAGGGGCGTATCCTGTTCCTCGGCCCCAACGGCGTGAGCTGGCCCGCTATCAAAGGCCCTGTCGCCCAGGCGCCGGCGACGCTGCTCGCCGACGGCCGCGTCGCGGTGGTCGAGAACGTGATGCGCATGTCGATCCTGAACGGCAAGAATCTGGAGCGCCAGGTGCCGTTGCCCGGCCAGTCGATGGTCGCCGCGGCGGCCTCGCGCAACCACCTCTTCGTCTCCACCGCCGGGTCCTTTTTGACCTATGACCCGGCGACCTGGCAGAAGCTGGCGGAGATTTCCTGGGTCGGCGGCGGCACCGTCACCCCGGTGATCGGCCCGCAGGGTTACGTCTATGCCATGGCCTCCAACGTGCTGTTCGTGTTCCCGCCGCCGCAGGCGATGGCAGCACCCCTGACCGGCGATACCGGCGGCACCAAGGTCAACACCGATCCCGGCCAGCCGGTCGTCACCCAGGCCAAGCAGCGCTTCGACGCGCCGACCACGCCGGGCGGATTGCGCCTGTTCGCCTGCCAGGGGCTGGAGGACGGCGATTGCGGCAAGTCGACCAGCAAGGCAGTGGCCCTCGCCTTCTGCCAGCAGAAGGGCTTCGCCAAGGTGGACAAGGTCGACACCGAGAAGCGCAACGGCGCCGCCGCGCGCCTCGACGGGCAACTCTGCAGCAAGAACAAGTGCAAGGTGTTCGACGAGATCGTCTGCGCGAATTGAAAGTCCTACATATTGGAGGCTGGAATGATGACAAGTCGCATGCTCGCCGTCCTGGGATTCACCGCCTTGTTCGCAGATCTGGCCCTGGCGACCGACAACAAGAGCGGCCCGACATCGGAGGACCTGGAACAGGTCTGCAAGGCCCAGAAGGGCGTGTGCGTCTCGGTCTGCCCGGCGGATGACGGAACGTTCTCCGGCTTCCTGCTGAACGACATGTGCAAGGAGGATTGCAACAAGAAGTACGGCGACTGCCTCGCCTCCATCCCGCAGAAAAAGCGCAAGCAGGGCGTCACCAAGCATCGCACCGGCAATAGCGATGAAGTCTTGGGTCAATAGCGCGCAACGCTAAGAGGATTTTGATCTACCCATGTTCGTGAAATGCATTTCCGAGAGCGAAGCGACCGGGCCGGTCGCCGAGATCTATGCCAGGCAAAAGGCGCAGCTTGGTTTCGTCATGTCGACCGCCGCCTGCATGACGCCGCGGCCCGACCTGCTGCCCGTGTATATGGACTTCGTTGCCAAGGTGCGCGGCGGCTTCTCGCTCGGCGAACGCGGCTGGCAGCTGATCACCTTCATCGCCGCCAAGCATGTGCCCTCGACCTATTGCTCCATGGTCTATGGCAAGCAATTGATCGCCGTGCTCGGATCCAAGGAGCAGGTGCTGGCGGTGCAGCGCGACTTCCGCCACGCCGGCCTGTCGTCCAAGGATGTGGCGATGCTGGACTACGCCGAGAAGGTCGTGCTGGCCGCGTCCAAAATCACCCAGGCCGACGTGGACCAGGTGCGCGCCGCCGGCTTCACCGACCAGGAGATCTGCGACATCGCCTTCTGCGCCGCCTTCCGCTGCTTCATCAGCCGCTTCTTCGACGCCATGGGCGCCGGGCCGGAGCCGGCGTTTATCGATGCCGACGCGGCGTTCCGCAAGGCGATGACGGTGGGCCGGGCGACGGGAGGTTGATTTGAACGGTCAGTTCAGGTGGATCGCCTGCTCAATCTGGTCGAACGCGCGCTCGGCTTCGGACATTGACCGCGATGAGACGCCAAAGATCACAAGTTCATCCTGCAAATCCTCGCGGAACAGGATGCGGACGACGTGATAGCTGGGTCGATCCAAAATCTCGATCGACGACTTGAAGACCGAGGACCGATACCCCTGCCAAAAACCATCCGCACGTGATTGTTCAAGAACCTTGTAGGGGTACAGAAGGTCGCTCATGAGATTCGTAGCGACCCGCACTTCCGGGGATTCAAGAAGAGAGCTCCCTCGGGTCACGCCACTGAAATAGTAGATTCCGAGGGCCTGCTGGTCATTGAACTCGGGCCGCACGGACCACGCGTTGCAGGGTGGCCTGCACAAAACCGCCGGCCGCATATCCAGCGGAGTTGTCCAATCGAGCGTAAGATGAAGTGCGGGATATGGCCACGGCGTGACCTGAGGCTCGACCCAGTCCGAGCGCAAGAGCAACTCAGCCTGCCGCAAGGAGCGTCGGGCCTCATTCCACGTGTTCAATGCTTCAACCGGGTAGCGATAGCCAAACTTGCTATCGGGCAATTGCACCAGCTCCAGAATCCTGTCCTGGTGCGCAAATTGCTGCGTCCATAGATCCTCGGGATCGGCCCTGGAGCCCGACGCTTCGGCACGGAGTTTATCCAGTTCCTTCGTCCTTATCGTCTCTCCCGCTGCCACCGTCTCATACACGGACTGCCGGAAGGCCGTTTCGACGCGCTGGAAGAACAGAATGTGTGCTGCGGGCGATTGATCGGTGCCTTCCTGTGCGATCCAATCGCGCAGGTCCTGTTCGGAGAACTGACTCCAGAACCGCGCGTGCGCGTCTGCGTCGACGAGGCTGTCCTTTGTACGAAAAATGACAGTCCAGAGCGTTCTTTGCTGTTCCTGGGTCAGCGGCGCGGCTGCCTGGAAAATCAGGCGACGGGAATCAGCCCAGGCATCGGAGCCTTGAACCAGCAGGCACACGGCGACTAGAAACGCCCAAAAAATGGTGCGCACGCCCCACCACCTGGTTGCTCAGCGGATCGTCTCGATCTTCATGTCTTCAACCAGCCTGCGCCGCCCCACCTCGGTCATGCTCACTGCGCGCGAGTTGCCCTTGCGGACGAACCAGCGGAGTTCCACGAGATGCTCGGCCAAGGCCGCCCCGAATGCCTCTCCGACATGGTCTCGGCATCTACTTCAGTCAATGCATTGGGGGCGAATTTCCGGCACTGACCGCCGTTGGCAGCGAGGTCGATGCCGAGCGCGCCGAACCAGGCTGGACCCTTGCCGGCGATGGCGAAGGCGCCCTTTTCTCGTACAACGTCAATTTGTGGAATAACCTGTAATAATGTGGTCACATTCCACAATTGTATGGATATAACACGGTTGTGATCGGAACATAAGCATAAACTGTTGCTAGTTCCACGATGCGGCATGGTATCGACTCCACCCTCGATGCTGCGGTGGAGGGACCGGTGCGGCGGATAATTGGCCAGCTTGCGGCGACATTCCTGCTGATCTGCGGCCTGCAGGCGCCGGCCGGCGCCTATTCCTGGAGCCAGCCGCATGGCAACAGCACCAATGCCGGCTTTTTCGACGCCGCGACCCTGCCGGCCACGACGCCGCTCAAGGTCGTTTCCGGCATCGGCACCTTCGCCCCCGGCGCCGGGCCGGTGATCGCGGCCGATGGCACCGTCTATCTGGGCAACGAGCAGGGCAAGGTGATGGCCTTCCGGCCCGACGGCACCCCGTGGTGGAGCCGCGACGT
>JBGAGP010000105.1:0-16590 GCA_044226685.1 Dongiaceae bacterium | reverse complement strand
CTCCGGCGCCAGCCGCATGTGGGGCGGCCGGTTCGGCGGCGGCCCCGCCGAAGTGATGCAGCAGATTAACGCCTCCATCGATGTCGACAAGCGCCTCTACAAGGAGGATATCGAGGGCTCGCAGGCCCATGCCGCCATGCTGGTCCGGCAGGGCATCCTCACCGCCGCCGACGGCGCCGCCATCGCCGACGGATTGCAGCGCATCCGCAAGGAGATCGACGAGGGCCGCTTCGAGTTCCAGGTGGCGCTGGAAGACATCCACATGAACGTGGAATCGCGGCTGAAGGACCTGATCGGCGATGCCGCGGGCCGGCTGCACACCGCACGCTCGCGCAACGACCAGGTGGCGACCGATTTCCGCCTCTGGGTGCGCCGCGCCATCGACCAGCTCGCGGTCGAGCTGAAGGACCTGATCCACACCTTGCTCGACCGGGCAGAGGAGCATGCCGGCACCGTGATGCCCGGCTACACCCATCTGCAGCCGGCCCAGCCGGTCACCTTCGGCCACCACCTGCTGGCCTATGTGGAAATGCTGGGCCGCGACCTCGGCCGGGTGACCGACTGCCGCAAGCGGCTGAACGAATGCCCGCTGGGCGCCGCGGCGCTGGCCGGCACGTCGTTCCCGATCGACCGCCACGCGACGGCGGCGGCGCTCGGCTTCGACCGGCCGACCGCCAATTCCATGGACAGCGTGTCGAGCCGCGATTTCGCGCTGGAATACCTGGCGGCACTCTCCATCCTCGGCGTGCATCTCTCGCGCCTGGCCGAGGAGATCGTGATCTGGATGAGCGACGGCTTCCGCTTCATCTCGTTGAGCGACGCCTATACGACCGGCTCCTCGATCATGCCGCAGAAGCGCAACCCGGACGCCGCCGAGCTGGTGCGCGGCAAGGTCGGGCATGTGGTCGGCGCGCTGACCCAGCTGCTGATTATCGTCAAGGGCCTGCCGCTCAGCTACGGCAAGGATCTGCAGGACGACAAGGCGCCGACCTTCGCGGCCAGCGACGCCATGGCGCTCTGCGTCGCCGCCACGGCCGGCATGGTGCGCGACATGACGGTGAACGCGGCGCGGATGCGTCAGGCGACCGATGGCGGCTTCCTGACCGCCACCGACCTCGCCGATTGGCTGGTACGGGCCCTGGGCCTGCCCTTCCGCAACGCCCACCACGTGACCGGCAGCCTGGTGCGCCTGGCGGAGGGCCGCGCTTGCCGGCTGCAGGACCTCAGCCTTGCCGACATGCAGGGGGTGGAGCCGCGCATCACCGATGCGGTATTCTCCGTCCTTGGCGTCGACCAGTCGGTGGCGAGCCGCACGTCGTTCGGCGGCACCGCGCCGGAGAATGTGCGGCAAGCGGTCAAGGCAGCGCGGGAGCGTTTCGCATGAGAAGGCATTTGGGCTTGGGACGCTGGATGACGCTGGCGCTGCTGGCTCTGGTCGCGCTGGCGCCGGCCGGCTGCGGCAAGAAGGGCCCGCCGCAACTGCCGCCGGGCCAGACCGATCAGTTCCCGCAGCAATACCCGAAATCCACCGACCCGCAGCAGGGCATCTTCAACTGACGCGGCTGCCGCCGCGCCGGACGGGCACAGGGCCATCCACCGCATGAGTCATTTCCGCTATGTCGACGGCGACCTGCACGTCGAGGCTGTTCCGGTGCGGCGCATCGCCGAGGCCATCGGCACGCCCTTCTACTGCTATTCCAGCGCCACGCTGACCGACAACTACCAGGCCTATGCGAAGACGCTCGGCGCGCTGGGCGTCGGCATCTTCTACTCGCTGAAGGCCAATTCCAACCAGGCGGTGATCCGCACCCTGGCCAAGGCCGGCGCCGGCGCCGATGTCGTATCGGTGGGCGAGATGTACCGGGCGCTCAAGGCCGGCGTGCCGGCCGACCGGATCGTCTTCGCCGGCGTCGGCAAGACGCGCGACGAGATGCGGGCCGCGCTGGAAGCCGGCATCCACCAGTTCAACGTCGAATCCCAGGGCGAGCTGGAGACCTTGAACGAGGTCGCCGTCGCGATGGGCCGCAAGGCGCCGGTCACGCTGCGCATCAACCCCGATGTCGACGCCAAGACCCATGCCAAGATCTCCACCGGCAAGGCGGAGAACAAGTTCGGCATCGACATCGACCAGGCGGCACAGGTCTATTCCGCCGCCAGCCGCATGCCGGGCATCGAGATCGTCGGCCTCGCCGTCCACATCGGCTCGCAATTGACCGACATCGCGCCCTATCGCGCCGCCTTCGCCAAGATCGCCGACCTCACCAGCACGCTGCGCAAGGGCGGCATGAAGGTGGACCGCATCGACCTCGGCGGCGGCGTCGGCATCGCCTATCGCGACGAGACACCCATCCGGCTCGAGGATTACGCGCGGCTGGTGCGCGAGGTGATCGAGCCGCTGGGCACCAAGATCGAGATCGAGCCGGGCCGCTCCATCGTCGGCAACGCCGGCATCCTGGTGTCCCGCATCATCAGCGTGAAAGAGGGCGTCAGTCGCAAATTCGTGATCGTCGACGCGGCGATGAACGATTTGATCCGGCCGACCCTGTACGACGCCTATCACGCGATCCTGCCGGTCCGGGAGCCGGCCAAAGGCGCGCCGGTCGAACCCGCCGACGTGGTCGGCCCGATCTGCGAAACCGGCGATCGCTTTGCGGAGCAAAGGCCCCTGCCGCCGGTGTCCCAGGGCGATCTGATGGCCTTCATGACTGCCGGGGCCTATGGCGCCGTGATGTCCTCGACCTACAATACCCGGCTGCCGGCGGCCGAAGTCCTGGTCCGGGGCGACCGCTTTGACATTGTCCGCCCGCGGCCCAATTATGACCATATTATCGGGCTAGATCAGATGCCGGATTGGCTCGCCTGACCCCTCGTAATTTGGCCGCCGGTCCGCTACATTAATAATTATTGATCACGGACCGACGAGATGCCGGCGTGAGCATCAACCGACCGACCACAGAGCTGCGCTCGGAAGCGGCCCGCGCCAATGCGGCGGGGTTGCCTTTGCGCGTCCGCTTCTGGTCGGGCCTGGCCCGGTCCCTGCTGATCCTGGAACTCGCCGCGCTGGCCCTGGCGCCGGCGGCGGCCGTGGTGGCCGCTTTCGTCGCCCTGGCGCTGTTCGACGTTTTCGCCCTGGTGCCGCTCTGGCTGCATTGGGGCCTGTTGGCCCTGTTCGCGGCCGGGCTGGCCGGCGCGCTGTGGTTTGGCCTGCGGCGCTGGCGCTGGCCCAGCCGGGCCGAGGCACTGCACCGGCTCGAGGCCGATAGCGGCCTCAGCCACCGGCCGCTGACCCATCTCGAGGACCGCCAGGCCAGCAACCTGGTCGACCCCTGGGCGGCCGTCCTGTGGGCCCAGCATCGCAAGCGCCTGCTCGCCGGCCTCGGCGACCTGCATCTGGCCCCGCCGCGCAGCGACATGGCGCGCCGTGATCCCATGGCCCTGCGTGGCCTCGCCCTGGTGGTCCTGGCGCTGGGCGTCGGCCTTGCCTGGGACCAGACGGATGAGCGTCTGGTGGCCGCGGCGGTGCCGCAGGCGCGGTTCAGCGGCGACCTCGCCAGCGTGGTGGTCGAGGCCTGGATCACGCCGCCCGACTACACCCGGCTGGCGCCGATCGCGCTCAAATCCGACAGCGCCAGGGCGGCGCCGGATGGCGAGCCGGCGCCGATCGACATCCCCGTCGGCAGCAAGCTGCTGGTGCAGATCCAGGGCCTGGGCGGCGAGGCGAAGCTCAGCGCCAACGACACGACCAAGCCGATGCAGGTGCTGGACGCCGAGACCCAGCGCGCCGAGGTGACCCTGAGCAAGGGCGACCGCATCGCCATCGCCGGCGGCGGGCTCGACGTCTCCTGGCCGATCGCTCTGCGCCCCGACCTGCCGCCGACCGCCGAATTGCAGGAGCCGACGGTGACCGAGCGCGCCGTGATGCGCCTGCTCTATGCCGCCAATGACGATTTCGGCGTCGCCGACATGCGCCTGGTCATCACCCAGGGCCAGGACAGCCTCGAATTGCCGCTCACCGTCCAGGGCGCCGATCCCGGCAAGGTGAAGGGCGCCGCGTTCCAGGACTTGACCGCGCATCCCTGGGCCGGCCTGCCGGTGGAGTTGCGCGTGGTGGCGCGCGACGCCTTGGGCCAGATCGGCGCCTCGGCGCCCATCGCCATGACCCTGCCGGAGCGCAAGTTCTACCACCCGGTGGCGCGCGCCATCATCGAGCAGCGCAAGAAGCTGGCGCAGGACCTCGGCAATGCGCGCCCGGTCGCGCGCGCGCTGCGCCAGTTGCAGCGCCAGCCCGACGCCTTCGACGGCAACGTGGTGACCTACATGGCGCTGGGCTTCGCTTCCAACCGCCTCGCCACCGGCGCCGAGGTCGGCCTCGGCAAGGCGGAGGCAGCGGAGATCGAGCAGCTGATGTGGGACACCGCGATCGCGCTCGAGGATGGCGGCGTCAGCATGGCGATGCGCGAGCTGCGCCGGCTGCAGCGCGAGCTGGAGGAAGCCCTGGCGCGCGGCGCCTCCGACGAGGAGATCGAGCGCCTGATGAACGAACTGCAGCAGGCCATGAACGAGTATCTGCGCCAGATGCAGGAGCAGATGCAGCAGGCGATGCAGCGCGGCATGCCGATGGGCCAGATCAACCCCGATACGCTGACCCTGTCGCAACAGGACTTGAACGAGATGCTGAACCAGGCCCGGCGCATGGCGCAGAGCGGCTCGCGCGATTCCGCCCAGCAGATGCTCGATCAGCTGCAGAACATGCTGGAGAACCTGCAGATGGGCATGCCGATGCCGGGCCAGGGCAATAACGGCCAGGCGCAGCAGATGCTGAACGATCTCGGCCGCATGATGAGCCAGCAGCAGAAGCTGCTGCAGGACACCTTCCAGGCGCAGCGCGGCCAGCAGCCCGGCGAGCAGCCGGGAGACGGCTCGGGCGAGGGCTCGGGCGCCGGGCCGGGCAGCAGCTATGGCGGCCAGGGCGCGGAATCGCAGGAAGCCCTGCGCCAGCAGCTGGGCGACCTGATGCGGCGCTTCTCCAACATGACCGGCAGCCTGCCCCAGGGCATGGGCCAGGCCGAGCAATCCATGCGCGGCGCGGTCGATGCCCTGCGCAACAGCGATCTCGACGCCGCCGCCCAGTCGCAGAACGACGCCCTGGAGCAGATGCAGCAGAGCCTGCAGCAGATGAGCCAGGCGCTGCGCGAGCAGCGGACCGGATCGCGCGGGCCCGGGCAGCGCGATCCGATGGACCCCTTCGGCCGCAACTACGGCGACGATGAGAACAGCGGCGACGGCCCCTTCGCCACCGACAACGGCACTGGCGTGCCGCTCGATTCCGATCTGGAGCGCAGCCGCCAGATCTTCGAGGAGCTGCGCCAGCGGCGCAATCAGACCGACCGGCCGAAGGTGGAGCGCGACTACCTGGATCGCCTGCTGCGCCAGTTCTAGCCGGGCGGATTGCTAGGCCCGCGCCGGCCGCAACATGGCGACCGCGATGAAGGCCGCCGCCACCACGCCGACGGCGCAGGGCAATCCGTAGACCGGCCAGCGGTCGAGCGCGGCGCCGGACATTACCGGGCCGGCGATCGAGCCCATTTCATAGACCATGACGAAGGCCGCGTTGGCGGCGGCAAGCTGGCTCGAGGGGAACCGCTCCCCCAGCAGCGCCAGGCCCAGCGTGTACATGCCCCAGCTGACCCCACCCCAGACGAACATCATCGCCCAGAAGCCGGCGCCGAGGCCGGAGAGCAGGAACGGATAGGCGGCCGCCCCCGCGACGATGACGGCCGCCGTGCCCAGGGCGGCGCCGCGCCGGCTGGTATGGTCGGCGATCCAGCCCAGCGGATATTGCAGCGCCAGATTGCCGGCCATGAAGACGCTGAGGCTGAGCACCGCCACCTGCGTGTCGATGCCGGCGCGGACCTGGTGCACGGGGATCAGCGCGAACAGGCTGGCATCGACGAAACCGGCGACCAGGGCGGCCGCCATCACCATCGGCACCGCGCGCATGATCTGCGGCAAGCTGAAGTCCAGCTTCTCGCCCATGGCCGGCGGCGCCGAGCGGATCAGCAGCACGGGGATCAACGCGCACAGGGACGCGGTGGCGACCGCCGCGAAGGGCAGCCAACCGTCGATGCCGGTCACCGACAGCAGCAGCGGCCCGCCGACAAAGCCCCCGGCCATGACGGTCGCATAGACCGCCATCACCCGGCTGCGGCTGGCGTCGCGGGCCAGCAGGTTGATCCAGGTCTCGCTGGCGATCCAGTGGATGACGCCGACGCAGCCGATGAAGAGGCGGATCGCGCACCAGGCGTAGTAATCGTCGATCAGGGGAAACAGCAGCATGCCGGAAGCGGAGAGCGTGATGCTGACCACGATCGCCGCGAACAGCCCCAGCCGGGCGATGATCCGCGGCACCAGGAAGCTGAATGCCACCGCGCCGATGGGAAACATCGCGGCGTTGGCGCCGATCGCCGCCGCGTCGTAGCCGCGGGCCTCGAGATCAAGGGCGATCAGCGGCACGACGGCGCCGATCGAGACGCCGACGCCGAAGGCGGTGCCGATGACGGCGGCGAGCGCGCGGCGACGCGCCGATGCGGCGCTGGAATCGAGATCAGTCATGCAGGGGGACACTACCCAGCCGGAAGGGCGTCGGTCGAGACGGTGTCGCGCGGAAAAAGCCGAATGCGGAAGGGCGCGCGCCGGGCGAAATACCCTTCCCCGCCGGTCACCACCTGCTGGTCAGAGACCGGCCGGCTGCCTGGCCTGCAGGGCGGCGTCGACCGCGGCGCAGATTTCCTTGAGCGAGAACGGCTTGCTCACCACCCGGTCGATCAGCGCTTCCAGATTGTGGGCGCGCTGCTGTTCGGCGGCGAAACCGGTCATCAGCACGACCGGCATGCTCGGGCGGTCCTTGGTCGCCTTCAGGGCAAGCGCGATGCCATCGACGCCGGGCATGACGATGTCCGTCAGCAGCAAGTCGTAGACCGCTTCCTCCAGGGCAGCGAGCGCCGTCGTCTTCCGCCAACAGAATTGCAGCCACAGAATCACCGCATGATTTGCCGGCTGGCAGAGTGCCTCCCCGCTTGGACCGCCGGTCTTGCCTTTGAGTCATCTTGCCTCAACTACGAGCAATTCTTCCAGATAGGAAAAGTTCCGGTCGACATGCCGAGCGGCGGAAACCATTAGGCAAGATTTGCCGCCGAACGATGACGCCGGGCCGCAGCCGCGGGCAGCGGCCGACGCGCCAAGGATACCCATGGCTGCCTTAACAATTGATGAGGAGCAAAAATGTCAGTCGGCTAAGGCGCTTCGGCGACACTGAGGACGAAGCCCTTGGCGGTGATCGGCCAATTGTCGAAAGATTTCTGAAATTTGATGTTTTGTCCCGGCTGCGCCACACGCTCGCGCAGGCGGAAGCGGATCGGCTCCAGCTGTTTGCCGCCCTCATCCACCGGCACGATCACCAGCGGCGGAATCTCGACTGGATATTCCGACAGGTTGAAGATCGTCGCCGTCACCGAGAAGAAGGTCTTGCCGCCGTCATCCTGGGCCTCGGTCTTGTCGATCGAGATCTCCAGATCCGCCGCCGGATTGTCGGTCGACAGGTTGAGCACCGAGTAGAGCGCATCGGCGCCGGGCACGACGCGCGCGATGGTGTCGCGGAACAGATAGGCCGCGGCGAGGATGCCGATGACGATTCCAGCCAGCAGCAGGAAACCCAGGCCGGAGCTGCGTCGCGCCGGCTTCGCCGGCTTCATCTGCGGCGGCACGATGATCGGCCCGGTCATCCGCACGCCGAGACGTTGCGCCGGGCCGGCGGCCTGGCCCGTCCCCGCCTTGCCGTCAGGCGCGGTCTGCGCCGCGACATGCTCGGCGATGGCCGCCAGCGATTGCGCCATCTCGGCTGGAGTTTCAGGCGGCGTTTCCGCCGGGGCCTCGGGCGGGGCTGCCGGAGGAGTCTCGGGCGGGGCCTCCGGCGCCGCTGCCGGTCCCGAATCGGCGGCTGCCGAGTCGGGCGCGGCTGCCGGCGACTCGGCGGCCTGGTCCGCGGCTGGTGCCGGTGCCTGCTCCGCTTCGGGTGTTTCCGGCGGCATCAACCCGGCCGGCACTTCCATGCCTTCCGGCAATTGCAGCCAGCGATGGGAGCATTTGGCGCATCGGACATGCCTGCCCACCGGCTGCAGCTTGGCGGCATCCAGCTGGAAACGCGTCTGGCAGGACGGGCAGGCGACTATCACGCTTAACTGGACCCCCTCGGCAAGCGCTTCCGGTTGTTTATAGTTCTGCGGCAAGCGAGCCGGCAAGCCTGGACCAGAAACCGCCCGCGTGCAATTCTGCCGGCGCCTGAAGGTGGGCATATTGCGTTGAGGGGCCGCTAGCGGTGGTTTTGTTCGACGGGGTCACCGTCCGATATGGCGCCGGGCCGGAAGTGTTGCGCGGGATCACCTTCACGCTGGCGCCGGGATCGTTCCACTTCCTGGTCGGCGCCAGCGGCGCCGGCAAGTCGTCGCTGCTGAAGCTGATCTACCTGGCGATGCGGCCGGCCGCCGGCCGCGTCGAGCTGTTCGGCCGCGACGTCTCGGTGCTGGGGCGCACCGATTATCCGGGGTTGCGCCGACGCATCGGCGTGGTGTTCCAGGATTTCCGCCTGATCCCGCATCTCTCCGCCACCGACAACGTGGCGCTGCCTTTGCGCATCGCCGGCGTGCGCGAAACCGACATCAAGCGCCATGTGCCGGAATTGCTGGCCTGGGTCGGCCTGAAGGATCACCTGGACGCGTTGCCGGCCACCCTGTCGGGCGGGCAGCAGCAGCGCGTCGCCATCGCGCGCGCGGTCATCTCGCGCCCCAGCCTGCTGCTGGCCGACGAGCCGACGGGCAACGTCGACGACGGCATCGGCGTGCGCCTCATGTACCTGTTCGAGGAACTGAACAAGATGGGCACGACGGTGGTGATCGCCACCCACAACGAGGCGCTGGTCGGCCGCTTCACCCATCGGCAGTTGCGCATCACCGGCGGCACGGTCCGCATGACCGATCCCGCCGCCGCGGTTCCCGGCCCGCCGCCGGCCCAGGCCTGGCCGCAGCGCGGCGACACCGGAACGGACGCCTAGCATGTGGCGCTTCCGCTCCGACCTGCCGCTGGACCGCGATTCCACTTCGCGCTTCCTGCCCTGGATCATCGGCTTCATGGTCTACCTGGCGATGATCGCCGCCGCCGTCGGCCTGCTGGTCGACCGCGCCGCCGAGCGCTGGCAGCGCGACCTCTCCAGCCAGCTTACCGTCGAACTGCCCGCGGTGCTGGGCGAGGACAACAGCGCGCGGGTCGAGCGCATCGATTCCGCGATCAAGATCGTCTCCAATACCGAAGGCGTCATCAGCACCCGCCTGCTGGACGAAACCGAGGTGGCGCGGCTGCTTTCGCCCTGGCTTGGCGACGCGGCGACGGAACTCGGCGTGCCGCTGCCCGACCTGATCGCGGTGTCGCTGCAGCCTTCCGCGGCACCCGATGTTCCGGCCCTGCGGCTGAAGCTGATCGAGGCCTCGCCCGGCGCGGTGGTCGATGACCATGCCGCCTTCAATGCCCGCGCCATGGGCTTCCTGCGCACGGTCGAGGTGATGGCAGGAAGCCTGCTGATCCTGGTGCTGGCGGCGACCGCCGGCGTCGTCGCCTTCGTCGCCCGCGCCGGCCTTTCCATCCATCGGCAGATCGTCGAGATCGTGCATCTGGTCGGCGCGCGGGATTCCTACGTCGCCCGCCAGTTCCAGGCCCAGGCCTTCCGCTTCGGCCTGGTCGGCGCGCTGATCGGCAGCCTGCTGGCGGCGGTGACCTTGATCGCAGCGGGGCTGTGGTCGGCCCAGGGCGGCACCTCGATCGGTCCGGTGTTCCACGCCTTCGAGGCCTGGATGATCGGGCCGCTGCTGCTGATCCCCCTGGCGGCGGTGCTGATCGCCATGATCACGGTGCGGCTGGCGGTGCTCGGCGCCCTGCGACGGATGGCCTACTAGCCGGCCCCGGCCTGCCGGCCAGCCCCCTGTTCGAGCCCATGCAGGCGCATGACAGGACTCGCCTGAACTGGTAAGAGCCTTGGCCATGAAAGCCGCCCGAATCAGTTTCAGGGATCAGCGCAACGGGGCCGGATGGTCCAGGCGGCTGCTGCATTTCATCCTGCTCATCGCCATCATCTGGTTCGGCGGATTCCTGGCCTTCGCCGCGGCGATCCCGGCCAGCGTGCGCAATGCCGACCGGCCGGTCGATGCCATCGTCGTGCTGACCGGCGGCGGCGTGCGCCTGTCCGAGGGCTTCGCGCTGCTGGACAAGGGCCTCGCCAAGAAGATGCTGATTTCCGGCGTCGCCGACGGGGTGAAGCTCTCCGCCCTGCTGCAGACCCTGAACGGCGGCCCGATGCCGACCCAGGCGGTGCTCGATTGCTGCGTCACGCTCGGCTATGACGCGCGCTCAACCGAGGGCAATGCGCGGGAAAGCTATCGCTGGCTGACCGAGAACGGCTTCAAGTCGGTGCGGCTGGTGACGGCCAATTACCACATGAACCGCAGCCTGCTGGAGTTCCGCCGCCTGATGCCGGGGATCGAGCTGCTGCCCCATCCGGTGTTCCCGCCCGAAGTCCAGGAGCCGTACTGGTTCCTGCGGCCCGGCACGCTCTATCTGCTCGGCAACGAGTACCACAAGTATCTGGTGGCGGCGGGCCGGGCCGAGATTTCCGAGGCTGGCGCCAGGCTCGAAGGCTTCGGCGACAGCATCGCGGCGATGGCCGGCCTGTGAGCGGGCCGATGGCTGGCCGGCCGTGATCGGCTCGCTGCTCTTCAACATCGGCAATTTCGTCTGGTCGGCGGTGATGCACATCGTCTGCATCCCGCTGCTCATCGCCCCGGCGTCCTGGGTGTGGAAGGCCGGCCATCTGTGGATCGACGGCACCTTCCTGCTGCTGCGGATCTGCTGCGGCATAAGCTATCGCGAGATCGGGCTGGAGAACCTGCCCAAGGGGCCGGCCATCATCGCCGCCAAGCACCAATCGACCTGGGAAACCATGTTCCTGTCGCGAAGGCTGAACCAGCCGGCCTTCGTGCTGAAAAAGGAGCTGCTGATGATCCCGCTGTTCGGCTGGTTCATGCGCAAGATCGGCATGATCGCGGTCGACCGCTCGGGCAAGGCGGCGGCGCTCAAGAAGATGGTGAAGGATGCCGGCGCCGCCTTCGCGGAAGGCCGCCAGATCATCATCTTCCCCGAGGGCACGCGCGTGGCGCCGGGCCATCAACGCGCCTATCAGCCGGGCATCGCCGCGCTCTATGGCCAGCTGAACGTGCCGGTGATCCCCGTGGCGCTCAATTCCGGCCTGTTCTGGGGCCGCAAGGCCTTCGTGAAGAAGCCCGGCACCATCCTGGTCCAATACCTCCCCGCCATCGACCCCGGGCTCAACCGCAAGGCCTTCATGGCCGAGCTCGAGGCCCGGCTCGAGCCCGCCGCTCAGGCCTTGCTCACGGGCCCGACCTAGAGCCGCGGACTTGGCCGCGCCGGATCGGGTCCGGGCGAGGCTACGCGGCCTGCGCCGCCGCTGCGCGTTCGGCGCTAGGCATCCGACGCTGCGGCGGCTACTCGGCGTCCCGAGCTGCCAGGCCCCAGCCACCGCCACGCTTCACGCACCGCAAGGCCGGTCAACGCGAGGCCCAGGAGACACAGCGGAATCCGCAACAGGGCGATCCAGGCCCAGGTGTCGTACCCGGCAAGCGCCGCGGCGTGCGCCACGATGAAGACGACGAAGATCACGAGCGGTCGTCGTGGCAGTCCCAGACGTGTCCTGTAGGCTTTGAAGACGAGCGCGAGAGCGGCCTGAGCCAGCCAGGCCGCGCCCGTGGGAACGGACAGCAGGACAGCCGTGACCATGAGCGGCATCGTATGCACGATCGAGAAGAACAGCATCTGCGGCCTGAACAGGGTCAGGCCATACATCTCGAACGCTGCCCATAGTCCCCCAGGCAGGGCGAGGAGCACGGACAGCTGGAAAATCGCGCGGACGATGACCGACAAGGACGGCATGAGACATCCAAGGGTTGCGATGACACAAAAAGTCCTACCACCATGCGTCCGGGATGCCCACCGTTTCCGCGCGCGCGGCCAACAACCCTATCCACGGGTCGGATTGGCAGGCCCCCTGTGACTTGCGCGAAAAATGTGGATAACGAGATTTTCATCATATTCCCCAATGCTTTGGGGGAGCAGGATTTGGGGATAACTCGGCAACATCCTGTTGAAACAAATCGCGAACATAGGATTAGCGCCGGGCTGGGAGATTTGCTAGGCTCCTTGGCCCCGCTTGGTTAAGCCGGCCGGGGTTCCCGCAGGGTGATTTCAGGATTGGCGTCATGGCGCAGGTAGCCGCGATCTCGCAACAGATCTGGGACATGAAATACCGGTTCAAGGGACCGGACGGCGCGCCGATCGACAAGACGATCGAGGACAGCTGGCGCCGGGTCGCCAACGCCATGGCCGAGGTCGAGGCGCCGGAGCAGCGCGCGAAATGGGCCGACGCGTTCTTCGAGGCGCTGTCGGGATTCAAGTATCTGCCGGCCGGCCGCATCCTGGCCGGGTCGGGCACCAAGCGGAACGTGACGCTGTTCAACTGCTTCGTCATGGGCACGGTGCCCGACGACATGAGCGGCATCTTCGAGCATCTGCGCGAAGCGGCGCTCACCATGCAGCAGGGCGGCGGCATCGGCTACGACTTCTCGACGCTCCGCCCCAAGGGCGCGCCGGTGAAGGGCGTCGGCGCGGATGCCTCCGGCCCCTTGAGCTTCATGGACGTGTGGGACGCGATGTGCCGCACCATCATGTCCGCCGGGCACCGCCGCGGCGCCATGATGGCGACGCTCCGCTGCGACCACCCCGACATCGAGAATTTCATCGAGGCCAAGCAGCAGCCGGGACGGCTGCGCATGTTCAACCTCTCGGTCCTGGTCACCGATGCCTTCATGCAGGCGGTGAAGGAGGATGGGCCGTGGGAGCTGAAATTCAACGGCACCACCTTCCGCGTCGTCCGCGCCCGCGAGCTGTGGGACAAGATCATGCGCTCGACCTATGCGGCGGCCGAGCCGGGCGTGATCTTCATCGACCGCATCAACCGCGCCAACAACCTCAGCTATTGCGAGACCATCAGCGCCACCAATCCCTGCGGCGAGCAGCCCTTGCCGCCCTATGGCGCCTGCCTGCTGGGCTCGATCAATTTGACGACGCTGGTGCGCGACCCGTTCGGCCCCAAGGCGCAGCTTGACCTTGCCGAGCTCGACCGCCTGGTGCGCGTCGCCGTGCGCATGATGGACAACGTCATCGAGGCGTCGAACTTCCCGCTGCCGCAGCAGACCCATGAGGCGATCTCCAAGCGCCGCATCGGGCTTGGCGTCACCGGGCTCGCCGACGCGCTCATCCTGTGCGAGGCGCGCTACGGCAGCGCGCGGGCGGTCGAGCTGACCGACCTCTGGATGCGGGCGATGACGCGGGCCGCCTACCTCGCCTCGGTCGATCTGGCCAAGGAGAAGGGCAGCTTCGCCCTGTTCGACCGCGACGCCTACCTGAAGAGCGAATTCGTGCAGCGCCTGGACCTCGATGTGCAGGAGGCCATCGCGCAGCATGGCATCCGCAACGCGCTGCTGACCTCGATCGCGCCGACCGGCACCATCTCGCTCTTCGCCGACAACGTCTCCTCCGGCCTGGAGCCGGTGTTCAGCTTCAAATACACCCGCAACGTCCTGATGCCCGATGGCAGCCGGCAGGCGGAGGAAGTGACCGACTACGCCTATCGCCTCTATCACCGGCTGAAGGGCGAGGATGCGCCGCTGCCCGACTATTTCGTCGACGCGCAGACCCTCTCGCCGCAGGACCACGTCCTGATGCAGGCGACGGTGCAGAAGCATATCGACAGCTCGATCTCCAAGACCATCAACGTGCCGGTCGACCTCGATTTCGAGGCCTTCAAGGACGTCTACATGATGGCCTATGAGACGGGCTGCAAGGGCTGCACCACCTATCGCCCGAACGAGGTGACGGGCGCGGTGCTCGAACTTTCCAAGGAGAAGGAGAAGGCGAAGCAGCCGGAACTCCCCTTGAGCCTGAAGCCTGAATCCAAGGCGCAGGACATCTACGAGGCGGGCGGCGTCGTCTACATGACCCAGCCGCTGGATAGGCCCGAGGCGCTGCCCGGCAAGACCTACAAGGTGCGCTGGCCGGAAAGCGACCACGCCATCTACATCACCTTGAACGACATCATCCAGGACGGCCGCCGCCGGCCCTTCGAGATCTTCATCAACTCGAAGAACATGGAGCATTACGCCTGGACCGTCGGCCTCACCCGCATGATCTCGGCGGTGTTCCGGCGCGGCGGCGACGTCTCCTTCGTGGTGGAAGAGCTGAAGGCCGTGTTCGACCCGCGCGGCGGCTCCTGGGTCAACGGCCGCTACGTGCCCTCGCTGCTCGCCGCCATCGGCGAGGTGATCGAGCAGCACATGATCGACATCGGCTTCATGCCCGACCCGCGCAAGGAGCGCGAGGAACTGGAACGCATGTCCGCCCGCAAGGTCGCCAACCTCGCCGACGGCCAGGGCAACGGCGACGCGGGTGGGCGGCGGCTGCCGCATTGCCCGAAATGCGGGTCGCCGAGTTTGATTAGGCAGGAAGGGTGCGATCTGTGCACGAGCTGCGGGTATAGCAAGTGCGGGTAAGTCCCCAACATTCGATTTTTATCGGACGCGTAGCATAGTCGGTAGCGATGTGATCTGGCGCTGATATGCTGCCTTAGGCGGACTTATTTCTGCGTAGCTCGCGCATGTAATCAATAACAGGACCACTAAGCTTCGGTCGATTAATGGCCTTGAAAAGGCGATTAATCTCCGCGATGCCCGCGTCTTCAGCAATCATCCTTAGAGCCTCAGCTTTCTGATGATAATACCTTTCAAGAAGCTCTGCTTTCGTTTCAGCATTCGCGTCGTGAATGTCCTCGGCGCCGATGAATAGGGCAGTACAGTGAACCGATATCTCTTCATCGAGATAAAGACGATGCTTATCCCCAAAGACGGCAAGTTCCATAGCTACGCGCGAGATGAGTTCATGCCGCTCTTCTGCCGTCAGATCATCCCTTTCGATCACCTCGTTCACAGTGTCGCTGCCATTGTTTACTAGATCAGCCAAGCCTTCATAAGCAGCCAAGCGCTTTTCAAATATCTTGGCGGCAAAGCTCTCGCGCCGGTTCCGCCTGCGAAGAAATTCATTCAAGAAGGCGCCAGAGAACAGACCAACGATACCGACCACCGGAGTTAGAATTGCGAGAAGTATCGTCAGAGCCCCTCAAACCGTATGCGGCCTGACCTCTTTCTTCGGTAGAGAAGTAGGGTCAGAGTCGACTTCATCCCTCAAGCCGCATGCGGCTTGACCTCCTTCTTCACCTTCGCCGCCAGCTCGATTTCGGCGCGCTCCAGATCGCAATGCGCCTGCAAATTTAGCCAGGATTGCGCGTCAGTGCCGAAGAACCGCGCCAGCCGCAGCGCCAACTCGGCATTGATCGCCCGCTTGCCGTGAACAACATCATGGATGCACGAGGCCGGCACCTTGATCGACCTCGCCAGCCGAGACTGCGAAATGCCCATCGGCTTCAGGAAATCCTCCTGCAGGACCTGCCCAGGCAGCGTTGGCTCAATCGTTCTCAAGCCCAGAACTCTTGTGATAGCCTCGACGCACTGAATCCGACCACAAGCGTCGCATGAACACAATCACGATCATTGCCCCGCGCCTTACCTTGCGTGCATGGCGCGAGGCCGATGTCGAGCCCTTCGCCGCCATGTTCGCCGATCCGCTGGTGATGGAGTTCCTGCCCACGCCGTCCGATCGCGCTGGGATCGAGGGCATCGTTGGGCGCATCCGGGCGCATTTCACGGAGCATGGCTTTGGCTTGTGGGCGGCGGAGCTGAAGGCGACCGGCGCCTTCATCGGCTGCATCGGCCTGTCGCGGGTCAATTTCGAAGCGCAATTCACGCCTGCGGTCGAGGTGGGCTGGCGGCTGGCCAGCGCCCACTGGAACCAGGGCTATGCGACCGAGGGTGCCAAGGCGGCGCTCGATTTCGGCTTCACCCGGCTGAGGCTGGCGGAGATCGTCTCATTCACCGTGCCGGCCAACCGGCGTTCCTGGCGCGTCATGCAGCGCATCGGCATGACGCACGACCCGGCCGACGATTTCGACCATCCGCGCCTGGAAGCGGGCGATCCGTTGCGGCGGCACGTGCTGCACCGCATCAGCCGCGCCCGCTGGGAGGAGATGAGCGAGCGGCACTGACCGGCGCCTAAGGCAGCTTCAGATCCTTCACCCCGGCGCCGAAGAAGGCCTGGGGCATCGAGGCGGCTTCGGACAATTCGGATTCCTTCAGCCGCACGCAGGTATTGGTGCGGTCGAAGAGCTGTTTCCAGGTGCCGCCCTTGGGCCAGGCCTTCAGCAGGCATTCGTCGAAATAGGTGAACTCGAACTGCGCGCCGCAGCCGAAGGAGACCAAGTCGTCGCGCGCGGCGGTCAGGATGATGCGGTTGTCGCCCTTGGTGGCG
>JBGAGP010000104.1:0-16654 GCA_044226685.1 Dongiaceae bacterium | reverse complement strand
TTCCTCGACCGGGTCAACATCATCTCCGAATACGACAACGAGGTGCACAGCCCGTCCTTCACCATGCGGCTGCCCTCGGTCATCTCGCTCAAGGAATTCGTCCAGCAATCGCGCCGGCCGGCCTTCACCCGGTTCAACGTGTTCCTGCGCGACCGCTTCCGCTGCCAGTATTGCGGCGACACCTTCCCGACGCCGGATCTGACCTTCGACCATGTGGTGCCGCGCTCGCGCGGCGGGCGGACCAGCTGGGTCAACGTGGTGACCGCGTGCCAGACCTGCAACCTGCTGAAGGGCAGCCACCTGCCCCACGAGGTCGGCATGCACCCCAAACGGCGGCCGCTGCAGCCCTCAACCCACGAGCTGCAGGAAAACGGACGAGCCTTCCCGCCAAACTATCTGCACCAGAGTTGGCGGGATTTTCTTTACTGGGATTCGGTGCTGGAAACGAGCTGAGCGCGCAACGACGCTCGTTGCCTCGACATACGCGTTCGTCACCCCGGCCTTGAGCCGGGGCCCATTCATCCATCGCAAGGACCGCGGTGATTTCCTGCGATGCGTCCGTCGGTCTCGTGCGGTGGCACGATGGATCCCGGCTCAAGGCCGGGATGACGCGCGGAGTGGTTGGCCAGTTTCGCGGCAAACCCGCTCACTTGTATCCACGCAATCCCTCGATTGACGCCGCCGCGCCGGCCCCATAAGCCAGCGCCATCATGCGTTCGTTCCTTTCCATCGCGCCGCAGCGCTGGGTCATGCTGTTCTCGGGCTTCATCGCCTGGGGGTTCGGCCTGGCGTTGTTCGTCCGCGCCAACCTCGGCCTGGGTCCGTGGGACGCCTTCCACCAGGGGCTCGGATTCCAGACCGGGCTCACCATCGGCACGGCCAGCATCATCGCCGGCCTGATCGTGCTGCTGTTCTGGATTCCGTTGCGGGAGCGGCCGGGTTTCGGCACCATCTTCAACGTCCTGACCATCGGCCCGGCGACCGATTTCGGCCTCTGGCTGATCCCGCCGGGCCTCGAGAACCTGTGGCTGCGCGGGGCGATGCTGGCGGCCGGCATGGCCTGCGTCGGGCTGGGCAGCGCGCTCTATCTGCCGGCCGGGCTCGGCGCCGGGCCGCGCGACGGCCTGATGATGGGCCTGCACCGCAAGATGGGCTGGAGCATCCGCATCGCGCGCACCTCGGTGGAGGCTTCGGCGCTCGGCATCGGCTACCTGATGGGCGGCACGGTCGGTATCGGCACCCTGGTCTTCGCCTTCGGCATCGGCCCGGTGGTGCAGTTCAGCCTGGCCCATTCGCACCGCTTCGTGCGCGACTGGCGCCTGCCGCCGCCAGAGAAGTAGCGCGCTACGCTTCTCTTGGGGACCCGTCGTATATGTCGAGGCCAAGCGCGATGCCGCGCTCACCGAGCGCGCGCAGCGCCTTCGACGAGAGACTCAATCCCTCGTTGCTCTCCTGCATGAAGAGGCTGCAGAACAGACCAATTCTGAAACGACGCCCGAGCTGAGCCCAGACATCAAGATCATCGGTAAGTTGATGCAGTATTTCCTCAACCTGACCGTTTAGGTCCTCCGGCGCGCGATCTTGCGCGCGGAGCAACCACCCGCCGAATCGGCGGATGTTCGATTGCCCGAAAGCCTCGCCTTTCGTGAAGCTGAGCGTCGGCGCCGCGCCCAGCAGCTCGGTGATCTCCTGCGGGACGAGATCATCGCCCATGAATCGCAGCGTCGCTGCGGACTGATACAATTGCGCCATAAGGCTGTCCTCCGAACTTCAATGCAGGCATAGGACCAGGAATTCATCCCGCCGACAATGCTCGCAGCTGCCTTGCCCAAGGGGTTTCGCTCGCCAATACCAATGCCATAGCTTTTTGGCATCCAAACCATCGGCCGACGGCATTGGCCATCGCAACGGTGCCGGCCGAACATCGCCGCGCTGCAAAAATAGTCTGTTGCAGGAGAAGGCGATGAACAGAGTCGCACATTCGATGCTCTTGGCCACCACCGTGCTCGGCGGGATCGCCCTCGGCATGGCGCTGTCGTTCCGGGTGGCGCTCGCCGACGAGATGAAAATGCTGTCGGTCGACGACATGCAGAGCCAGATCATCGGCAATTCGCTTTCCGGCAAGACCGAATCCGGCGACGCCTATGTCGAGCACTACCAGGCGGATGGCACCATCCTCGGCAAAGCCGCCACGGGCGCCTATCAGGGCAAGTGGTCGTTCCGCCAGGACGGCTTGATGTGCTTCAAATACGGCGATGGCGCCTTCGATGGCGGCTGCGTGCACCTGATGCGCGATGGCGACCATGTCGGCTTCCAGCGCGTCGACGGCACGCTGGAGCCGCAGGCGACCCTCATCCCCGGCATGGCGCCGGACCTCAAGTAGCGCAGGAAAGCTAGGGCGCCAGCCGCTTGCGGAAGCGGATGGCGCGCTCGATCTCGGCGAATCCCAGCGCCTTGTGCGCGCGTTCGCTGGCGACATTGTCCAGCAGCGCGTCGGAGGCCATCTCGCTATGGCCAAGCGCGCGCGCCCAGTCCTCGGCGGCCTTGACCAGCGCCGCGCCGATGCCGCGGCCGCGCTGGCCCTCGGCCACATACCAGCCCTCGATATAGGGCACCGGCGAGGACTCGCAGCCATCGGCATAGGGGCGCAGGGAAAGCTCGACCATGCCGAGGAGCGCGCCGTCCGAGGCCGCCGCGACGAAGACCGCAGCGAGCATTGCCGGCGGCGTCTTCCCGGAGAGGAAGGCCCGCGCTTCGTCGGCCAGCGCGTCGGAATCCGCATCGGGCCACAACGCGTGGCGCAATGCGGCCCAGGCGACGGCGTCGATTGCTTCTGCAGGCCTGACGATCATCGCCAGAGATTGCCCGATGGGATAATGATTCCGCAATTGCGGAAGGGCATCGACACCCGGCTAGCGATCGGCCAACAATCCGCGCAGTACCGTCTGCACCAGGACCGACATCGTGCGCCGCCGCCCCTCATCGCGCCTCCTGATCTTGAACGCCGAGGACCGCTTGCTGCTCTTTCGCTTTGTCTTCAAGGAGGGCGCGTTGGCGGGCCAAGACTATTGGGCCACACCCGGCGGCGCGCTGGACGCGGGCGAGACTTTCGAGACTGCAGCCATCCGCGAACTCCGGGAGGAAACCGGCATCAGAGTCGAAAACCTCGGGTGCCACATTGCTGAGCGGGAGTTCGTGATGCAGATGCCCGACGGCGAGAACGTCATCGCCGAGGAGCGCCTGTTCCTGCTCCGGGTCGACGCGCCGGATCTGTCCCGCGACGGCTGGACGCTGCACGAAATCGCGGTGATGGCCGAGCATCGCTGGTGGTCGATGGAGGAGCTGGAGCAGACCCGCGACACGGTCTGGCCGGACAACCTGCCGACGATCCTGCGGCCGGTCCTGCGATGTTAGGTCAGACGCGCTCCGCCAGCCAGATGGCGAGGCGCGAGCCGGCCTTGATGGCGCCGGTCAGCAGCGGATAGGCCGGGGCCTGCTCGGCGCCGTGGGCGAGGCCGGCGTCGCGGTGCTGGCCCTCCTCGGCGCGGAACTTGTCGATCTTGGCCTTGAGCGGCGCCTCGTCCTGGCCCAGCTGGTCGGATTGCTGGCGGTAATGCTCGTCGATCACTTCCTCGACCGCGACCGTGCAGGCCATCGCCGCCTTCGGCCCCAGCAGCGCCGTCGCGGCGCCGAGCGCGAAGCCGGCGACGTTCCAGATCGGATGCAGCGCGCTCGGCCGGGCGCGGCGCTCCACCATCAGCTTCTCGAAGGCCTTGAGATGCTCGAGCTCCTGGGCGTACATGTGCTCGATCACATGCGCCTCGGGCTTGCCGCGCAGCACCGCCAGCTGGCCCTCATAGATGCGCTTGGCGCCGAACTCGCCGGCATGGTCGACGCGGATGATGCGGTCGATCAGCTGGTCCTTGGTCAGATCGCCGGGCAGGCGGTCGGCCGCCGTCTCATCGGGCATCCGGTCGTGCGTCTCGCTCACGCCCTGCTCCTTGCCGCGCCGCCGAGGGCGAAAACCGCCAGCGCCAGCGCGTAGGCGATATTGTAGCCCGCCATGGAGATGCCGAACAGGGTCCAGGCCGGCTCGTCGCAGCGCACGATGGGGGCGTTCTCGATGGCGTTGGCGAGGTCCTCGGAACTCATCCCGGCGCCGATCTGGCCGGTGCAGGTGGAGAGCCCCGGCCACCATTTCTGCTCCACGCCGACATGGAACACCGCGATGCCGGCGGTGGCGAGGAAGGCGAGGCCGAGCAGCCAGAGCAGCAGCGTCCGCCGGCTGCTGCGCGCCGGCTGCAGGATGGCGAGCACGCCGATCGCGATCGCCGTCCAATAGCCGTAGCGCTGCCAGTAGCAGAGCTCGCAGGGCGCGAGCGCGAAGCCGTATTGCGCGATCCAGGCGATGCAGAGTGCCGCCAGCGCGCCGCCGGTGGCGAGCCAGGGCACGGAGGAAACCGGGAACAGGGGCTGACGGGCGGCCATGCGATCGGGCTCAGATGTATTTGATGACGATAAAGCCGCCGACCAGGCAGACAACAAACAAGGTCGTGACCAGGGTCAGGCGGCGCTCGATGAAAGCACGGATCGGCTCGCCCTTCCAATAGAGCAGCCCTGCGACCAAATAGAACCGGATCCCGCGGGTGACGATGGAGGCGACGATGAAAATAGGCAGGCTGAAATGGGCGATGCCGGAGGCGATGGTGACGATCTTGTAGGGGATCGGTGTCATGCCCTTGATCAGGATCACCCACAGGCCCCAGCGGTCGTACCAGTCCTGGAACTGCGCGACGCCGTTCTCCATGTGATAGAGCGCGACGATCCACTGCCCGATCGTCTCCAGCAGCGCATAGCCGATATAGTAGCCGAGCATGCCGCCCAGCACCGAGGCGATTAGGCACACCCCGGCGATGACCCAGGCGCGCCGCCGGTCTGCCAGCACCATCGGCACCAGCATCACGTCCGGGGGGATCGGGAAGAACGAGCTCTCGGCAAAGCTGATCGCCGCCAGCCACCAGATGGCCTTCGGGTGGGCGGCCTTTTCCATGACCCAGTCGTAGAGGGAGCGAAGCAAGGGGATGGGCACCGATGATGTTTGCGGAGCCCTGTGTAGCAACGCAGCGGCCCGGCCGCAAATCGCGGCGGGGGACCACTCAGGAGGTGACGCTCAGTGCAGCGTCAGCAGGTCCTGCGCGTTGCGCCATTGCGGCGGCTGGATGACGCCGACGCTGGCCACCTTCACCGAATGCAGCTTGCCGTCGAGGTTGCGGGACCAGAAGTCGAGGAACTTGCGCAGGGTGGGGAATTGCGGCGCCAAATCGTATTCCTGCCAGAGATAGCTCTGCAGCAGCGAGGGGTGATCCGGCAGGTGATACAGGATCTCCGCCGTCGTTAACCGGTATTGCTTCAGTTGCAGCACCAAACCAGACATCGGCACCTCTCATCCCGTTAGACTGCGGGACCCGCCGTTCGGTTCGACTCTGCCGCGGCGAGTCACGCCATTAACGATACTCGAAAGATAACCGACAATCCTTAACAAAGTTGCAAAAAACACGTCATTCCAATGCGTTATCACTCACGGGCTAGCTCTGCTGCCAGAATTGCGGAATTTTCCGCGTTCACAGCCCCTTGACGGGCCGCGGTGCTGGGCCTACATCGCTGGCACTCACGGCAAGAGAGTGCTAACAGACGCTCTCAGCCGGTCGGGTTCCAAAGGGAAGCGACCTAACTCAAAAGACATTCGGAGGGTTTCCATGAAATTCCGCCCGCTCCACGACCGCGTTCTCGTGCGTCGTATCGAACAGCAGGAGAAGACTGCTGGGGGCATCATCATTCCGGACACCGCCAAGGAAAAGCCGCAGGAAGGCGAAGTGATCGCCGCCGGCGCGGGCATCAAGGGCGAGGATGGCAAGGTCACGCCGCTCGACGTGAAGGCGGGCGACCGCATCCTGTTCGGCAAGTGGTCGGGCACCGAAGTGCGCGTCGATGGCGAGGATCTCCTGATCATGAAGGAGAGCGACATCCTCGGCATCATCGAGGGCACCGTTGCCAAGAAGAAGGTCGCGTAAGCACGCGGCCTTTTGCGTTTCTGACATATAGACATTCAACTGGAGGCACTCAGCTATGCCAGCCAAAGACGTTCGTTTTTCCGGCGACGCCCGTGACCGCATGCTCCGCGGCGTCGACATCCTCGCCAACGCGGTGAAGGTCACCCTGGGCCCGAAGGGCCGTAACGTGGTGATCGACAAGGCGTTCGGCGCTCCCCGCATCACCAAGGACGGCGTCACCGTCGCCAAGGAGATCGAGCTCGCCGACAAGTTCGAGAACATGGGCGCCCAGATGGTGCGCGAAGTGGCCTCGAAGACCAACGACATGGCCGGCGACGGCACCACGACCGCCACGGTCCTGGCGCAGGCGATCGTCCGCGAGGGCGTGAAGGCGGTTGCCGCCGGCATGAACCCGATGGACCTGAAGCGCGGCATCGACATCGCGGTGGCCGCGGTGGTCGCCGACGTGCAGAAGCGCTCCAAGAAGGTCTCGACCTCCGAGGAAATCGCCCAGGTTGGCACCATCTCGGCCAATGGCGAGAAGGAAATCGGCGACATGATCGCCAAGGCCATGCAGAAGGTCGGCAACGAGGGCGTGATCACGGTCGAGGAGGCCAAGGGCCTCGAGACCGAGCTCGACGTCGTCGAGGGCATGCAGTTCGACCGCGGCTATCTCTCCCCGTATTTCATCACCAACGCGGAGAAGATGACCACCGAGCTGGAGAACCCCTACATCCTCCTGCACGAGAAGAAGCTCTCCTCGCTGCAGCCGATGCTGCCGATCCTGGAAGCCGTCGTTCAGTCCGGCCGTCCGCTCCTCATCATCGCCGAGGACGTGGAAGGCGAGGCGCTGGCGACCCTGGTCGTCAACAAGCTGCGCGGCGGCCTGAAGGTCGCGGCGGTGAAGGCGCCGGGCTTCGGCGATCGCCGCAAGGCGATGCTCGAGGACATCGCGATCCTCACCGGTGGCCAGGTCATCTCCGAAGACCTGGGCATCAAGCTGGAGAGCGTCTCCGTCGACATGCTGGGCAAGGCCAAGAAGGTCGTGATCACCAAGGAAGAGACCACGGTGGTCGACGGCGCCGGCAAGAAGAAGGAGATCGAGGGACGCTGCTCGCAGATCCGCGCCCAGATCGAAGAGACCACCAGCGAATACGACAAGGAAAAGCTGGCCGAGCGTCTGGCCAAGCTGGCCGGCGGCGTGGCCGTGATCAAGGTCGGCGGCGCCACCGAGGTCGAGGTGAAGGAGCGCAAGGATCGCGTCGATGACGCGATGCACGCCACCCGCGCCGCGGTCGAGGAAGGCATCGTCATCGGCGGCGGCGCTGCGCTGCTCTACGGCACCAAGGTGCTGGAGAAGCTGTCGAGCGACAATGCCGACCAGAAGGCCGGCATCGACATCGTCCGCCGCGCGCTGCAGCAGCCGGTCCGCCAGATCGCCGAGAATGCCGGCGTCGACGGTTCGGTCGTTGTCGGCAAGCTGCTGGAAGGCAAGGGCGGCAACCTGGGCTTCGACGCCCAGAACGCCGAGTATGTCGACATGTTCAAGGCCGGCATCATCGACCCGACGAAGGTCGTGCGCTGCGCCCTGCAGGATGCGGCCTCGGTCGCGGCCCTGCTGATCACCACCGAAGCCATGGTCGCCGAGCGGCCGGAGAAGAAGGCTGCCCCGATGGGCGGCGGCGCTCCGGGCATGGGCGGCATGGGTGACATGGACTTCTAAGCGGCATCAGCCACTTAGAGACCCGGTTGAAGAGGGCTGCGCCGCAAGGCGCAGCCCTTTTTTCTTTTCCGGACCAGCCTGGCAAAGGGAACCTCAGCCGTGCTTGCGTGTTTATGACCGCAACCTCACGGGAGTGCGACATGGGCTGGATTCTGATCATCATCATCGGTGGCATCCTGGGCTGGCTGGCCAGCAAGGTCATGCGCACCGACGCCCAGCAGGGCATCCTCCTCAACATCGTGGTCGGAATCCTCGGCGCCGCCTTGGCCGGCTTCCTGATCTCGCCCCTGCTCGGCATTCCGACCATCAACGCCGCCAATTTCTCGATCTCCGGGCTGCTGATCTCCTTCCTCGGAGCGCTGATTCTGCTGGCAATCGTCAACCTCATCCGGCGCGGTCGGATGCGCTGAGGCGACTGCCACCGGGGCGGCTCAGAGTGGCGTTCCTGGCAATTGAATTTTAACCCGCCCTAAGATTAAATTCTCCCCGGGGAATCGGCCTCGGGGGTCTCTGATCATGCCCATCATCGGCGGCGTCATCCTGCTGCTGCAGATCTCGGTCATCATCCACGCGATGAAGACCGGGCGGCCGTACTACTGGATCTTCATCATCATGGCCTTCCCGGTCATCGGCTGCCTGATCTATTTCGTCGTCGAACTGCTGCCCGGCAGCCGGCAGGAGCGGAACCTCAAGAAATTCGGCCACGACATCGCCAAGGCGATGAACCCCGACCGCGACATGCGCCGCCATGCCGAGGAACTGGCCATCTGCGGCAGCACCGAGAACAAGCTGAAACTGGCCGGAGAATGCGTCGAGCGCGGCATGTTCGACGACGCCATCCGCCTCTACGAGAGCGCGCGCGAGGGTCAATACCTGAACGCCCCCGACCTGCTTTATGGCTTGTCGCGGGCCCGTTTCTTCAACGGCGATTATGCGATTGCGCGGGATCTGCTGCAGGAGCTGCAGCGCCACGCCCCGCGCCACTACGCCCAGGAGGTCGCGCTGATGGCGGCCCGGGCCGCGGCGAAGTGCGGCGACCGCACCACCGCCCTGACCGAGATCGCGGCGCTGCTCAACGACTTCGTCGGGCTGGAAGCACGCTATCGCTATGCCGAGCTGCTCTACGAGGACGGACACCCCGAGCGGGCGCGGGCCGAGCTGGAGCGGGTCGTCGACCACGCCAAGCGCTTCCGCGTCGGGCCCGAAGAGCGCGAATGGGCAAAGCTGGCGCGCCAGGGCCTGGCCATGCTGGGCAATCCGGCCTGACTCAACCGATTGTCACCAAGGCGTGATCCACCGCCGCCGCCCGCGGCGTATACTCACTTGTCTGCGGAAGCTGCCATCAACGGGAGATCCAGATGCGTCGTTCCATCGGCCTTGCCGCCATCCTGCTGCTGACCGCCGCCACGCCGGCGCTGGCCGCCAGTGGCGCCGAGATCCAGGCCGCCATTTCAGGCAACACCGTGCAGGGCAACATGGATTCCGGCGGCGCCTATGCCGAGTTCTATGCCCCGGACGGAACCATCAAGGGCAAGGACTACGGCGGCCAATGGAGCATCGAAGGCGATGCGATGTGCTTCGCCTACCAGGACACGCCCAGGGAATGCTGGAACGTCGAGCTGAACGGCGACCAGGTGCGCTGGATCAAGAACGGCGCCAGCCAGGGCACCGGTACCATCCTGCCGGGCAACCCGAACGGCTTCTAGGCTGTTGTCTCAAGCAGGATCGTGACCCCGGCCTTGAGCCTGGGTCCATGCGTCAGATGTCCGTGCGACTGCGGAATGGGTCCCGGGTCAAGCCCGGGATGACGAACGAGTCGTCCGTCAAAGTTTTCCTCTACGGCGCCGTCACCGTAAATCTCGCGATGGCGAGCTCGACATACGCGTCGTCACGCAGCAGCCGCGCCTCGTAGTCGCCGGGCGGCAGCGCGTCGCCGAAATCCTCGGTCTTGAAGGTGACCGTCCCCGCCACCGTCGCGTTGGTGTAGAGGTAGGCGAGATAGTTGTAGAGATCGGGATCGTCGGCCTTGTAGATGCCGATCCAGTCGAACTTGTTGCCGGGCGCGGCGCTCCAGCCGACCTCGATCGGATCGCCCGATTTCACGCTGGCGGCGGCCACCGTCACGGCCGGCAACGCCGAGGGATCCGCGACCCAGAACGGAATGCCGGCCAGGCGCTTGCCGTTCGCATCGGTCACCGCGGCCAGGTATTCGCCCGCTTTCAGCCGCGCGGTCCCGAAGGGCGCCGCCAGGTGATCGGCCGGATCGCAGGGCACCGAGGTAATCGGGGTCGCATCCTCCGCGGCGCCGGCGGCATAGACGCCGATGACGCCGAGCTTCTCCTGCTTTTGCGTCGCGACGCGGATGACGAAGGCCTCGCCCGGCTTCACCAGGCGCGGCTCCACGGTGATCAGATCGGGCGTCGGCGCCGGCTCGACCGCGAAGGTGCTGACCACGGCGCGGTGATCGGCCGGCCAGGGATCGACGCCGATATCGACATCCGGCCCGCCGACCTCGCCGACGATGCGGCTCGCCACCGCCTTGGCGCCGATCGCATAGACATAGTCGATGCGGTCATGCGTCTCCTGCGGGCGCACGAAGGGGTGCGGATAGCCGGGCGTCCAGGTCAGGCCGGGCTTGGCGGCCGGGTCGGCGTGCACGACGCGATAGGAATCGGCGAAGCCGCGATCGGCCATCAGCTTGCTTTCCGGCCAAGCCACCGGGAATTTCACCGCTGGACGCACCTTGGTCATCGCCTCGGTCCAGTCGAGATGCGAGGGCGAGTTGAAATCGCCGCCGAGGATCACCGGGATGCCGGAAGCCGCGACCTTCGGCATCGCCGCCGCATAGGGCTCCAGCATGTACATGCGGTTGTCGATCTCGCCCTGCAGGACATCCTCGACCGTCTTGCCGTCGCGCACCAGTTCCGGGCCATAGGCATCCGACGGCAAATGCAGGTTGGCGACCGCCACCATCGCGCCGTGGCGCACCTCGACATAGGAGAAATCCACGTCGTCCTGCCGGCCCATGAAAAGCGGATAGCGCGAGATGAGATGGACGCGTTCATCGACATAGGCCCAGCCGAGCAGATCGGCGATCTTGCGCGAATTGCCCTCCGGTTCCTGCAGCGCGACCACGTCGGGATCGGCGGCGCGGATCGCGGCCGCCACCTGCGCCAGGCTCAGCTGCACGCCGCTGCGCCAGATGTTGAAGACCATGACCTTGAGCTGCACCGGCTCCGCCTGCGCCTGTCCCGCGGTGGAAAGGATGAATGCCATGCCGATGACCCAGGCTGAAGCCACGGCCGAGACCACGGCCGAAAGAACCCGATTGCGACGCATCCCGCCCCCCGCTGATGGCATCTGATAGGTGCCGCGAGCATGGCATGGCGCACCGGCCGCGCCAAGCGCATATTGAATGACCGTTCAATGAAATGCCGGCCGCTAGCGGCTGGCGAGCCGGGCCTGCACTGCCGGATTGGCGCTGATCACATAGGCCATGTCGGTGAAGCCGGTGACGTCGTCGCGTTCGATCACCCGCGCGACGCGGCAGCCCGCCATCGCCGCGTCGAGCTCCGCTTCGACATCGCGGCCGAAGACCCGGTAGTGGTCATGCTGGGCAGGGTCGGCATATCCCCAATCGCTCGTGCGCGCGACGCGATGGGGATCGGGGAAGGACAGCAGCAGGAATCCGCGCGGATCGAGGATGCGGCGCAATTCCCGCAGCGCCGCGCGGTAGTCCGGCACGTGTTCCAGGATGTGGTTGCAGATGATCACATCGTAGCTGGCATCGGCGCGGGCGATGTTCTGCAGATCGAGACTGTTCTGCTTGCCGAAAATGCTGATCTCGTAGCTCTTGAACCAGGCGGGATCGGCCGTCGGATCCTTGCTCAGCTGGAGGCAGCGCCAGGCGCTGAATTGCGCCGGGTCGAGGCGCTGCAGGATCTTGCGAAAGGCCCGGTGCCGTTCCAGCGACCGGCAGGTCTTGCACCACGGCTTCCGCCCGCTCTCGCTCAGCCGCCCGTAAGGGCCGCGCCCAAAGCGCGTGCCGCCGCAGATGTTGCAGCGGGGCTTCGGCAGGAAGCGGCGCGCCAGCCGCCGCGCCCGCTTGGCGATGAATTTCAGCACCCTGATATCCCGTCCCGGATGACAACGGGACCATAGACGATTCGCCGGCCCAACCACAGCGTGCCGTCGCACGTACAGGATTGCGTCGCATTCGCACCCCGGGGGCTGCGGCCAATTGGCCGTTGCCAGTCCGACGGCCAGGAGGTATACGGGCGCCGTCTCTGGGGAGTAGCCGCCCTCGTCGAAGAGGGGGATGCGTCAACAGACTTGGTCCGGTGCCCTGGCACCGTCCATGGCGCATCCGGCGACAGTCTGGCGAGACCTTTGACTTCCTTGCGTCCTTGCCCGCGGGATCGGGCGACGCGAGAAGTCATCGGTTCACGCCCGGTCCCGCACCAGTGGTCTCATGGAAGCGCTTCTGATTTCGACCGGCATCGTCGCCATCGCGGAGATCGGCGACAAGACGCAGCTGCTGGCGATGATCCTCGCCGCCCGCTATCGCAAGCCGGTGCCGATCCTGTTCGGCATCCTGTTCGCCACCATCGCCAACCATGCGCTCGCCGCCTGGGGCGGCGCGCTTGCCGCCGGGTGGCTCGGCCCCGATCTGATGCGATGGATCCTCGGCATCCTGTTCCTGGCGATGGCCGGCTGGTGCCTGATCCCCGACAAGGCCGATGATGCGCCGCAAGCCCTGGGCCGTGCCGGCGCCTTCGTCGCCACGCTGGTCGCCTTCTTCCTGGTCGAGATCGGCGACAAGACGCAAATCGCCACCGTCGCACTTGCCGCGCGATTCCATACGCTGGTGCTGGTGACCCTCGGCACCACGCTCGGCATGATGCTGGCCAACGCACCGGCGGTTTTCTGCGGCGACCTCATCGCCCGCAAGGCGCCGCTCAAGCTGATCCGCGGCATCGCCGCCGCCTTGTTCGCGATCCTCGGCGTCATGACGCTGCTGCGCTGGGATTTCGGCCTGATGGGCTAGGAGACGAGCGCTAGGACGCGGGCGAAACCTTCAGGATGCGCCCGTCGTCCTCGTCAGTCAGCAGATAGAGATAGCCGTCCGGTCCCTGCACCACGTCGCGGATGCGCTGGCCGATGCCCTCCAGCAGGCGCTCCTCGGCGACGACGCGCTCGCCCTCGACGGTGAGCCGCACCAGCATCTTGAACTTCAGCGCGCCAACGAAGAGGTTACCGCGCCAGGCCGGGAATTTGTCGCCGGTATAGAAGGTCATGCCCGACGGCGCGATGGAGGGATCCCAGTAATAGACCGGCTGCTCCAGGCCGGGCTTCGCGGGACCTTCGCCAATCCTGGCGCCGGAATATTCGCGGCCATAGGAAATGACCGGCCAGCCGTAGTTCTTGCCCGGCTTCGGCGTGTTGATCTCGTCGCCGCCGCGGGCACCGTGCTCCGCGGTCCACAGCTGCCCGGTCTCGGGGTTGAGCGTGGCGCCCTGCACGTTGCGATGGCCGAGGGAATAGATCTCCGGCGCGTAGTCGTCCCGGCCGGCAAACGGATTGTCGGGAGGAACGCTGCCGTCGCGGTTGATCCTCATCAGCTTGCCGATCTGCGCCTTCATGTCGGGAATGAATTCGCGCCGGTTGCGGTCGCCCAGCGTGACGATCAGCGTGCCGTCCTTGAGGAACACCAGCCGCGAGCCGAAATGATGGCCGCTGTCCAGCTTGGGCAGCTGGCGGAAGATCACCTGCAGCTGATCGAGTCGGTCCTCGGCAAGATGCGCCCGCGCGACGGCGGTGCCGCCGCCCGCCCCGCCCGGCTCGGCATAGGAAAGGTAGATCGTCCGATTGGCGGCGAAGTCGGGATCGAGCGCCACGTCGAGCAGCCCACCCTGGCCGTTGGTGTAGACCTCCGGCACGCCGGCAAGCGGCGCCGACAACTTCCCCGCGGCGTCGACCAGCCGCAGCCGTCCCGGCCGCTCGGTCACCAGCATCCGCCCATCGGGCAGGAAGGCCATGCCCCAGGGATGCTGCAGCCCCTCGGCCACCGTGGTGACCGATAGCGGACCTGCCTGCGAAGGGAAGGTCTCGGCGGCGGCGACACCAGGAACAATCAGCGTGATCAGCAGGCCGGCGGCAAGGGCGAGGCCGCGCATGATGTCGCCTCCCGGGTGATTGCGATCCAGTTGATTTGGGGCGGCAGGGCGAATGATGCAAGATGGGAGGTGGGGCCCGGATGGCGCGAAAGGCTAGGCGCCGAGCTTCATCAGCCGCTGCAGGGTGTCCATCAATTCGCTGATGCGGTCGGCCTCGCCGCGCGTGGATTCGGTCAGCGCCTTCATCTCCTCCGCCACCACGGCGAAGCCGACGCCATGCTCGGCGGCGCGCACCGCCTCGATGCGGGCATTCAGCGCCAGCATCTTCAACGTGCGCAGCTCCTTCAGGATGCGCTGCACCGCGCCGACGATGTCGTTGCTGGTGCCCGACAGCTGCGCGATCAGGTCCGCCAGCTTCTGCTCCTGCTCCTTCTGCAGCGAGATGTCGATGCAGGCGCCCTCGAGGAACAGCAGCTGCCCCGCTTCGTCGAAGACGCCGGCGCCGCTTTCGTGGATCCACAGCGTGCCGCCATCGCGCTTGATCAGGCGATAGTCGATCTCCCACTTGCCGCGACTCTCGATGGCGGCACCCACCGCGGCATCGACCGCCGCCGTGTCGTCCGGAGCGACGATGGACGTGAACGTCCTTACCCTGTTGTTGAGGAAATCCGCGGCCGGATAGCCGGTGAGCGCGGCGATGCCATCGGTCATCACCAGCATGGTGTAGCCGGGGTCGTTCTGGCAGCGATAGAAGAAGCCGTTGAGGCGGCTCGCCACGCTTTCCATGACGCTCGCCGCCGTGTTCGCCGCGCCGCCTGGCTCTGACTCCGCCATCCTGCCTCGCTTGGGTCCCTATGGACTTCCCCGAAACAGGAATATCGCCTTAGAGCGTTAACGATCGGCAAAGGCCGGTCTGGACCAATTCAGGCCCAATTTCCGGGGTCATTGGCGCTATCCGAGGCCGGCGACGTCCCGCAGGCCAAGCGCCGGCACGGAACGCGGTGCGGCTTCTGTCCGGCCCTGCGGACCCGCGAAGGAACGGTCATGGGTGATGGCGGGAATCCTGGCGCGCGCCGCCTTGACCCGGGCCAGGTCGATTTCCGCCAGGACCACGCCCTCTCCGGTGCCGCCGTCGGCGAGGACCTCGCCCCAGGGATCGACGATCAGCGAATGGCCGAAGCATTCCGCCCCGCCCGGCAGGGTGCCGAACTGGCAAGGCGCCGCCACGTAGCAGCCGTTCTCGATGGCGCGCGCGCGCGTGAGCACGTGCCAATGCGCCTCGCCGGTCATGCGGGTGAAGGCGGCGGGAACGGTAAGTATCTCCGCCCCCGCCTGGGCCAGCCGGCGATAAAGCAGCGGGAAGCGCAGATCGTAGCAGATGGAAAAGCCGATCCTGCCGAGATCGGTGGCGGCGATCACCGCTTCGGCGCCGGGCGCGATGGTGGCGGATTCGCGCAGCGGCTGGCCCGCCGCCAGCTCGACATCGAACATGTGGATCTTGTCGTAGCGCGCGGCGACGTTGCCGCCGCGGTCCAGCAGATAGGCGCGGTTGAAGATGCGCCCGTCCGCCGCCAGCACGCCGAGCGAGCCGAGCAGCAGCCATGCCCGGCGCTCCCGCGCCAGGTCGGCGAAGGCCTGCAGCACCGGGTGACGCTCCTCGGCGAAGGCCGCCGGATGCAGCAACCCGCCGCGCAGCTCGACGCCGGAGAAATACTCCGGCAGGCACACCAGCTGCGCGCCGCGATCGCAGGCCTCGCGGGTCAGCCGGGTCGTGATCTCGATGTTGCGCGCGACCTCCGCCAGGGCGGAATTCTGCACGCAGGCGAGCTGGAATGGCTGGGTCATGGCGCGATCCTAGGCCAGCACGGGCGGCGGGGAAAGACCGGTCATCGCCGCGCGCAGGGCATCGCCGATCACCACCACTTCGCCGGCATACTGCGCCAGAGCCGCGGCGATGGCCGCGAGGTCATTGTCGCGGCTGTGGATGGCATCGTAGTCGTTTGCCTCCGCCGTCGCGCCCGGGTATTTGCCGGCCGGGTGCTGATAGAGATCGATTCCGGCAATGACCAGCCGCGCGGGCCGCAGCGCGGCGGCCGCGGCAATCATCATCACGCCATTGGTGGGGCGCAGCGACCAGGAGCGTGCATTGAGCACCGATGGCAGTTCCTCGACCACGCAATAGCCTTCGCGCGGCAACCGGCCGCCG
This sequence comes from Dongiaceae bacterium, assembly GCA_044226685.1. Lineage (GTDB taxonomy): Bacteria > Pseudomonadota > Alphaproteobacteria > Dongiales > Dongiaceae > Dongia_A. The sequence continues at coordinate 559 of JBGAGP010000104.1, read as the reverse complement.
CGTCGATAGAGGGCAAGGATGCGATTGGCGTCGCGCCGGGTCGGGAAGGCGATCAGCGCCTGGGGCGTCGCCGGCGGCAGATCCGGATCGGCGGTGAAGACGACGCGCGGCGAGGTCAGGACTTGGCGGCCGTGCCAGACCCAATTCACCCGGAACAGGCAATCGCCGGCATAGGCGGCCAGCGCCGGGTCTTCCGAGGAGGGACCATTGCCCAGGCACAGGATCGATTGCGGCTGGCCGAGCGCGCGGGCGACCTGGCCCCAGCTGTCGAGACAGTGCACGCCGGACAGCGACAGGCATTGCCGGCCGGCCCATTGCCCTACGCGGCGCGTGAGGCCGGGCCTTTCGGGCCATTCCATCTCAGAGCGTCGCGCCGAGATGCCAGGGTGCGAACTCGTCCTCGCCATAGCCGAGCTGTTCGCTCCTGGAGCGCTGTCCCGAGGCGGTCTTGAGGATGAGCTCGAAGATCTGCCGGCCCATCTCCTCGACGCTGGCCCCGCCGTCGAGGATGGCGCCGCAATTGATGTCCATGTCGTCGGCCATGCGGGCGTACATCGGC
>JBGAGP010000103.1:0-16906 GCA_044226685.1 Dongiaceae bacterium | reverse complement strand
GCGGCTGCTCTCGGGCGGCAACATGCAGAAGCTGATCCTGGGCCGCGAGATGGCCCAGGGGCCGCGCATCATCCTCGCCAACCAGCCGAGCCGCGGGCTCGACATCGGCGCCGTCTCCTACGTGCATCGACAGCTCCTGGCGGCGCGCCAGGGCGGGGCGGGCATCCTTTTGATCTCCGAGGATCTCGACGAATTGCTGGCCCTGGCGGATCGCGTCGTCGTGATGTATCGCGGGCGCGTCTCCGCCGGCTTGCCGCGGGGCCATGTCGACATCCGCGAGCTCGGCCTGATGATGGCCGGGCAGGGCTTCGCGGAGGACGGCAGCCATGCGGCTTGAGCCCCGCGCGGAGACATCGCTGGTCCTTAAACTGGCGGCGCCGCTCGCCGCCATTGCCGCCAGCTTCGTCGTCGCGGCGTTGCTGGTGCTGATCGGCGGGGCGTCGCCATTCGCCGTCTTCGCCGCGGTGATCAAGGGCGCCCTGGGCACCCAGTTCGCGTTTCTCGAGACGCTGACGCGCGCGACGCCGCTGATCTTCACCGGGCTTGCCGCCGCCGTCGCCTTCCGCGCCCGGTTGTGGAACATCGGCGGCGAAGCGCAGCTCTATGCCGGGGCCATCGTCTGCGTCGTGCTTGGCACCGGGACGCTGCCGCTGCCGGCGCCGGTCCTGCTGCCACTGATCGCGGCGGTGGCGGCTTTGGCCGGCGCCCTGCTGCTGCTCGGGCCGACCCTGCTCAAGACCCGTTTCGGCGTCGACGAGGTGGTCACCACGCTGCTGCTGAACTTTATCATCGTGCTGCTGGTCAGCCTGCTGCTCGATGGGCCGCTGAAGGACCCGATGGGCCTCGGCTGGCCGCAGTCGAAGAAGGTCATCGCCGAAGCCGTCTGGCCGAAGCTGGTGCAGGGCAAGCGCCTGCATTGGGGCTTCGTCGTCGCCATCCTCGCCGCCGGCGCGGTGTGGTTCATCAATGTCCGCACCACGTTCGGCTACGAGATGCGCGCGGTCGGCTTCAATGCCCGCGCCGCGCGCTTCGCCGGCATCCCCGTCAATTGGGTGATGGCCAAGACGGCGCTGCTCTCCGGCGGCCTGGCAGCCCTCGCGGGGGTGAGCGAGGTGGCGGGCCTGAAAGGGAATCTGACCCTCGATCTGTCGCCGGGCTTTGGCTACACCGGGATCGTCGTCGCCATGCTGGCGGCGCTGCACCCGCTCGGCGTCATCGCGGCTGCGATCTTCGTTGCCGCCATGTTCGTCGGCGCCGACGCCATGAGCCGCTCGGTCGGCGTGCCTAACTACATTGCCAATGTGATGGTGGCGACCGCCTTGCTGACCATGGTCGCCGGCATGCTGTTCACCCGCTTCCGGCTGCGGCGAGGCTGACCTATGGAAGCGGTCGAAATCCTGTTCACCGCGAGCCTGTGGGCGGCCGCCATCCGCATCGCCTCACCGCTGATCTTCGCCACCCTGGGCGAATTGATCTGCGAGCGGGCAGGGGTGCTCAATCTCGGCATCGAGGGCATCATGACCGTCGGCGCCTTCGCCGGCTGGGTCGCCGTCTATCACGGCGCGGACCTGTGGACCGGCCTTGCCATCGCCGCTTTGGCTGGCGCCGCGTTCGGCCTGCTGCACGGCTTCATGACCGTGCCGCTCGGCCTGTCGCAGCACGTGACCGGCATCGGCATCACCCTGCTGGCGACGTCGCTCACCTACTACGCCTACCGGCTGGCGTTCCCCGAGGTGACCTCGCCGCCGAAGATCGAGCCCTTCGCGCCGTTCGACATTCCGGGGCTGTCGCAGATCCCGTTCTTCGGCGAGGCCCTGTTCCGGCAGACGCCGCTGACCTATCTCGCCTTCCTCTCAGTGGCCCTGGTCGCCTATGTGCTCTACCGCACGCCGATCGGCTTGGCCGTGCGCACGGTGGGCGAGAACCCGGCGGCGGTGGAGGCCCAGGGCATCGACGTGACCCTGCTGCGCATGGGCGCCGTCGCCGTGGGCAGCGCCTTCATGGCCCTGGGCGGCGCCTTCCTCACCATGTCGGCCTTCAACTCCTTCTATTTCGACATGGTCAATGGCCGCGGCTGGATCTGCATTGCGCTCGTCGTCTTCGGCTCCTGGCGGCCGGCCAAGGCGCTGCTCGGCGCCATCCTGTTCGCCGCCTTCGATGCCTACCAGCTCCGCCTGCAGCAATTGGCCGGCGCCTATGTGCCCTACCAGGTGTTCCTGATGCTGCCTTACATCCTGTCCATCCTGGCGCTCATCGCCATGTCGCGCCGCGCCGGCTATCCGCGCGCGCTGATGATCGCCTATCGCAAGGGAGAGCGCTGAGATGCTCGACGTCATTCTGCGCGGCGCCAACCTGCCGGACGGCCGCAAGGGCATCGATATCGGCATCGCCGCCGGCAAGATCGTCGCGGTCGAGCCGGGGCTAAGGGCCGAGGCGGCGCAGGAGATCGACGCCAAGGGCCGGCTGGTGACGCCGCCTTTCGTCGACGCCCATTTCCACATGGATGCGACCCTGTCGCTCGGCCTGCCGCGCCTCAACCAGTCCGGCACGCTGCTCGAAGGCATTGCGCTGTGGGGCGAGCTGAAGCCGCTGCTGACCCAGGAGGCCATTGCAGCGCGCGCGCTGGCCTATTGCGACTGGGCGGTGGCCAAGGGGCTGCTGGCGATCCGCTCCCATGTCGACATCTGCGATCCGCGCCTGCTGGCGGTGGACGCGTTGCTCGAAGTTAAGAGAAAGGTGAAGCCGTATCTCGACCTGCAACTGGTTGCCTTCCCGCAGGATGGCGTGTTCCGCTCGCCCGGCGCGATGGACCTGCTGAAGACCGCGCTCGATCGTGGCGTGGACGTGGTCGGCGGTATCCCGCATTTCGAGCGCACCATGGCCGACGGCGCCGCCTCGGTGCGCGCCTTGTGCGAGATCGCGGCGGAGCGCGGCCTGCTGGTCGACATGCATTGCGACGAGACCGACGACCCGCTGTCGCGCCATGTCGAGACCCTGGCGAGCGAGACGCAACGGCTCGGCCTTCAGGGACGCGTGACCGGCTCGCACCTCACCTCCATGCATTCCATGGACAACTACTACGTCTCCAAGCTGATCCCGCTGATGGCGGAGGCGCGGCTCAACGCCATCGCCAATCCCCTCATCAACATCACCATCCAGGGCCGCCACGACACCTATCCCAAGCGCCGCGGCATGACCCGCGTTCCCGAGTTGATGGCGGCCGGCCTCACCGTCGCCTTCGGCCATGATTGCGTGATGGACCCCTGGTACGGCCTGGGCTCCGGCGACATGCTGGAAGTCGCCAATATGGGCCTGCATGTCGCGCAGATGACCGGGCAGGACGCGATGCGCGCCTGCTTCGCTGCCGTCACCGAGAATCCCGCCCGCATCCTGCAGCTCGACGGCTACGGAATCGCCCCCGGCTGCAACGCCGATCTGGTGGTGCTGCAGGCGGCCGATCCGGTCGAGGCGATCCGCGTCCGGGCGACGCGTCTCCTGGTCCTCAGGCGCGGCAAGGTGATCGCCGAGACACCGGCGCAGACGGCGCGGCTGAACTTGCCGGGACGGCCGGAAAGTGCCGATTTTCTGGGCGCTTCGCGCTAGAAAAGCGGCAGGCCGGATGCTTGACCGTTTGGTCAGAACGGGCGAAGATTGCGACAAAAGGAATAGCGGCGACTCAAGCGGCGCACTGCTACATCTCGGCCCCGCGGGCCGCTGATCTTCTGGGAGGTTCATCGTGGCGACCAATCTGCGCATCAATGCCGACCGGCTGTGGGACAGCCTGATGGAAATGGCCAAGATCGGCGCCACGGAAAAGGGCGGCGTCTGCCGCCTGGCCCTGACCGATCTCGACAAGCAGGCCCGCGACCTGTTCTGCCAATGGGCGAAGGAGGCCGGCTGCACCATCAAGATCGACAAGATGGGCAACATCTTCGCGCGGCGCCCGGGCAAGGACAATTCGCTGCCGCCGGTGATGACCGGCAGCCACATCGACAGCCAGCCGACCGGCGGCAAGTTCGACGGCATCTATGGCATCATGGCCGGGCTGGAAGTCGTCCGCACCCTGAACGATTTCAACTACGAGACCGCGCGGCCCGTCGAGGTCGCGGTGTGGACGAATGAAGAGGGTTCGCGCTTCGCCCCCGCGATGGTGGCCTCCGGCGTCTTCGCCGGGGTGTTCGACCTGGATTACGGCCTCAGCCGCGCCGATCTCGAGGGCAAGACCATGGGCCAGGAGCTGAAGCGCATCGGCTATGACGGGCCGGAGCAGGTCGGCGGCCGCGAGATCTTCGCCTTCTTCGAGACCCATATCGAGCAGGGTCCGATCCTGGAGGTCGAGAAGAAGACCATCGGCGTGGTCCAGGGCGCCCAGGGCCAACGCTGGTTCGAAGTGACCATGGTGGGGCAGGAGGCGCATGCCGGCCCGACCCCGATGAAGGTGCGCAAGGACGCGCTGGTCGGCGCCGCCCATGTGGTGACGGCGGTCAACAACATCGGCCACGCCAACCAGCCCTTTGCCTGCGCCACCGTCGGCCTTATCCAGTCCAGCCCCAATTCGCGCAACACCATCCCGGGCAAGGTGTTCTTCACCATCGATCTGCGCCACCCCGAGGACAAGATCCTCAGCAAGATGGCGGCCGAGGCGAAGGCCGCCTGCGAAGAGGCGGCGAAGAAGAACGGCCTTGAGCTCGACTTCAAGGAGATCTGGTATTCCCCGCCGGTGAAGTTCGACCCTTCCTGCGTCGCCGCGGTCAAGGCGGGGGCGGAGGAGCTCGGCTACGCCTCGATGCCGATCATCAGCGGCGCCGGCCACGACGCCTGCTACATGAACCGCGTGGCGCCGACCGGCATGGTCTTCATCCCCTGCGAGGACGGCATCAGCCACAACGAGGTTGAGAACGCGACCAAGGGCGATTGCGGCGCCGGCTGCGACGTGCTGTTGCGGGCGATGGTGGAGCGCGCCAATGCCATCTGAACCGACCGCCAAGGTGGTCGATCTGCCCAAGGGCCGCGGCAAGGGTGCTGCGAGCAGGCCCGTTGCCTCCGACACCATCATCGACATCCAGAACCTGAGCCTGACCTTCCAGACCGCCGACGCGCCGGTCTTCGCGCTCAGCAACATCGACCTCCAGGTCCGCGCCGGCGAGTTCGTCTCGCTGATCGGTCCGTCGGGCTGCGGCAAGACCACTCTGATGCGCATCGTCGCCGATCTCGAGCAGCCGACGGAGGGCAGCGTCGCGGTCAATGGCGTGTCCCCGCGCGAGGCGCGGCTGAAGCGCGCCTATGGCTACATCTTCCAGTCCTCCGCGCTCTATCCCTGGCGCAATGTGCTGCGCAATGTCGAGCTGCCGCATGAGATCATGGGCGTCTCCAAGGAGGAGCGCGAGGCCAAGGCGCGGCGCTACCTGGAGCTGGTCGGCCTCAAGGGCTTCGAGAAGAAGTTTCCCTGGCAGCTTTCCGGCGGCATGCAGCAGCGCGTTTCCATCGCCCGCGCGCTGTCCTTCGACCCGCAATTGCTGCTGATGGACGAGCCGTTCGGCGCGCTGGACGAGATCACCCGCGACCGCATGAACGAGGAGCTGCTGCAGATCTGGGAGAAGACCCGCAAGACTGTCATCTTCGTCACCCATTCGATCGACGAGGCGGTGCTGCTCTCCACCAAGATCGTGGTGATGAGCGCCCGGCCCGGCCGCATCATCGACGTGATCGACAGCACGCTGCCGGCGAAGCGCACCCTCGACACGCGGGAAACGCCGGCGGCGCTGGAACTGGCGCATCGCGTCCGCATGGGGCTGAAGGCCGGCCATTCCTATGACTGACGCGACAATGACGGCCAGCGGCGGCGTGCTCGGGCTGGTCTCGCCGCGCGGACGCGTGCTCCCCGTGTTGACCGTGGTCGCGGTCATTGTGGCGGCCTGGTACCTGCTGGCGATCGCGCTCAACTACACGCGCGTCTCCGAGCAACTGGCAGAGGCCAATCCCGACTATTCGCTCAGCGACCTGATCCGGGGGACCTGGAGCATGGAACGGCCGGTGCTGCCGGCGCCGGACCAGATCGCCACCGATTTGTGGAACTCCACGGTCGGCCTGAAGATCACGAGCAAGCGATCCCTGGTCTATCACGCGGGCGTGACCGCTTCGGCAACGCTGGTGGGCTTCCTGTTCGGCACGATCCTTGGCATCGTGCTGGCGGCGGGCATCGTCCACGTCCGCACGCTGGACCGCTCGCTCATGCCTTGGATCATCGCCTCGCAGACCGTGCCGATCCTGGCCATCGCGCCGATGATCATCGTGGTGCTGGGCAATGTGGGCGTCACCGGCCTGATACCGAAGTCGCTGATCTCCGCCTATCTCTGCTTTTTTCCAGTCACCATCGGCATGGTGAAGGGGCTGCGCTCGCCCGATCCGCTGCAACTCGACCTGATGCGCACCTACAATGCCAGCCAGCTGCAGATTTTCTGGAAGCTGCGCGTTCCGGCCTCGGTGCCGTTCCTGTTCGCCAGTCTGAAGGTCGCCATCGCGATCTCCCTGGTCGGCGCCATCGTCGGCGAGTTGCCGGTGGGCGGCGCCGGGCTCGGCGCCCGGCTGCTCAGCGGCTCCTACTACGGACAGATGGTGCAGATCTGGTCGGCCCTGTTCATGGCGGCCTTCCTCGGCATGGCGCTGGTCTACGTCATTGCCGGGATCGAATGGCTGACCTTGCGGCGCGCGGGCAACCCGGCGGGAGGCCACGCATGAGCCCGCTGCTCGCCTGGATCAGTGCCTTCCTGATGGCGGCAGGCATCGCCTTGCCGATCGGCTACTACGAAGAGGACTACGCCTACTGGCTGCAGTTTCCGGGCGCCGCGATCTTCGTCGCCTTCGGCATTGCCGCGGTGATCGCCGGCGAACGCTGGCTGCGGCATTTGGCCAAGGGCGAGATCTGGGCCTGGCTCAGTCCGTTTGCCGTGGTGATCGCCGGCATTGGTCCCGTGCTGCTGCCGACCGCCGAGCTGTCCATGGGCCTGTCGGCGCCCGGCTTCTGGTTCTGCGTCGTCGGTATCCTGCTCTTCGCCTGGACGGTGATGCAGCACATCTCGGCACTGCCCGGCAGCCGCATCTACGCCCTCGTGGTTCCGGCGCTGTTCGGGGTGGCGCTGGTGTATTTCTGGCAATCCGGTGTCGTCGGCTTCGCCGTCCCGCGCATTCTGCTGCCCGCGCCGACCGAGATACTCGATGCCCTGGGCCGCGAGGCGGCGACGCTGGCCGATGATTTCCGGCAGACTTTCCTGAAAGCGGTGCTGGCCGGCTTCTTCCTGGGCAATCTGCTGGGCCTGGTGACGGCTCTGCTGGTCGACCGGGTGCCGTTCCTGCAGCGCGGGCTGTTGCCGCTCGGCAACCTGGTGAGCGCGGTGCCCATCGTCGGCGTCGCGCCGATCATGGTGATGTGGTTCGGATTCGGCTGGGAGTCGAAGACGGCCGTCATCGTCTTCATGATCTTCTTTCCCATGCTGGTGAATGCGGTGACCGGCCTCAACGCCGCCGACCGCATGCAGCTCGATCTGATGCGCTCCTACGGCGCCAGCTATTGGCAGACGCTGTTCGCGCTGCGCCTGCCGGCGGCGCTGCCTTTTGTTTTCAATGCTCTCAAGATCAATTCGACCCTGGCGCTGATCGGCGGCATCGTGGCGGAGTTCTTCGGCTCCGGCACCTCCGGCATGGGCTTCCGCATCAGCACGCAAAGCCAGATCATGAACGTGGACGTGGTGTGGGCGACCATCGCGGTTGCCGCACTGGTCGGGTCCGCCTCTTACGGGATGCTGGCGGTCCTGGAGCGCAGTTTCACGTTCTGGCATCCATCCTACCGAAGCCGATGAAACGACAAACAAGGAGGCATATATGACGGCGAAGAAGTGGACGGGCGCGATCGCGGGGGCGGCCTTGCTGGCGCTCCTCGCCAACGCGGCCGAGGCGGCGGACAAGTTGACGCTGCAATTGAAGTGGGTGACGCAGGCGCAGTTCGCCGGCTATTTCGTGGCCAAGGACAAGGGCTTCTACGACGAGGTCGGCCTCGACGTGACGATCAAGCCGGGCGGCCCGGACATCAACCCCAGCCAGGTGATCGCCGGCGGCGGCGCCGACGTGGTGGTGGACTGGATGCCGTCGGCGATGGCGACGCGCGAGAAGGGCGTGCCGCTGGTCAACATCGCCCAGGTGTTCCAGAAGTCGGGCATGATGCTGACCTGCCGCAACGACAGCGGCGTGACCTCGCCCGACAAGTTCGCCGACCACACGCTCGGCGTCTGGTTCGGCGGCAACGAGTATCCGTTCCTCAACTGGATGAACAAGCTCGGCCTGAAGACCGACGGCTCCAAGGGCGGCGTGAAGGTGCTGAAGCAGGGCTTCAACGTCGACCCGCTGCTGCAGAAGCAGGCCGACTGCATCTCGACCATGACCTACAACGAGTACTGGCAGGTGATCGACGCCGGCATGAAGCCGGAGGACCTCACCACCTTCAAATACGAGGACCAGGGTGTGGCCACCCTCGAGGACGGCCTCTACACGCTGGAGAGCACGCTGAAGGACCCGGCGATGGTCGACAAGCTCGCCCGCTTCCTCAAGGCCTCGATGAAGGGCTGGGACTATGCCGTCGCCAATCCGGACGAGGCGGCGATGATCACGCTGGAGAATGACGAGACCGGCGCCCAGACCGAGAAGCACCAGAAGCGCATGATGGGCGAGATCGCCAAGCTGGTCGGCACCAACCCGAAGGGCACCGGCTATCTCGACGAGGCGGCCTATGACCGTACCATCGAGACCCTGATGGGCGGCGGCTCCGACCCGGTCATCACCAAGAAGCCGGAAGGCGCCTGGACCCACGAAGTCATCGAGAAGGCGATGGCGATGTAATCGCGGGCGGAGCCGGGCGGCTCCGTCGTATTTCACTTCTCATCCACTTCAGGCCCCGGCCGGAAAACCTCCGGCCGGGGCTTTTCTTTGCGCCGCCCGGATTCCCCAGGGGCGGCGATCCCGCTATGATGGCGGCATGCTCGATTACAGCTTCAACGAGCTTTCCCTCCCCAAGGGCGGCAGGCTGGGCCTTGGCTGCTGTCCCGGCCATCGCCTGACGCCAATGGCCGTGGTGCCACGGCGGGGCAGCCTCAGCGCCGATCTGAAGCGGATCGCCGCCTGGAAGCCGCACCTGGTCGTGACCCTGATGGAGGAGGATGAACTCGCCTATGTCGGTGCGCCGGCCGACCTCCTGCAAAGCGAGTTCACTGCCCTCGGCATCGACTGGTTGCATCTGCCGATCCCCAATCTGGAGCCGCCCGATCATCGCTTTGAGGCCGCCTGGGTCGATCTCTGGCCCAGGCTCGACACCGCGCTGGGGCGGGGTGAACGGCTGTTCCTGCATTGCTATGCCGGACTGGGCCGCACCGGCACCGTCGCCTCGATCATTCTGATGAAATACGGCCTAGGCCCGCGCGAAGCGATGCGCGCCGTCCGGGCTGTGCGGCCGGGCTCGATCGAGACATTCTCGCAGGAGCACTATCTCTCGACGCTCGCTACGCGCGCCCCGTAGCTTCGTCCTCGGCGAGGAAGGCCCGCGTTTCTTCCAGCAGGCGCGGCCAGGCGGGTTCGTTCTCCAGCAGCACGTGGTTGCGGCTGTCGAGCGGCACAAAGCGCGCGCCGGGAATCTCGCTGGCAAGGATACGTCCCTCCTCGAAGGGCACTACCTCGTCGTTGCGCGCGTGCAGGACCAGGACCGGGACCTTGATCTGCGGCAGCAGGTGCCGCACGTCCAGGTCGCCGACGGCGCGGTGGATGCGCGCCGCGTTGATGGGCGAGGCTGCGGCGCGCTGCATCTCGTTGAACCACTGCTGATGTTCGGCGTTGCCTTCGGGCAGGAACATGCTGGTGAAAATCTGCCGGAATACCGGGTTGTCCTGGCCCCAGCCATGCTCGATGAGCGTGCCCAGCGCTTCACGCTGCGCCGCATGGTTGGAGTTGCTGCGCTTGTTCCAGCCGCGGCTATAGCCGCCATAGAGTACCATGCGGGTGACCCGCTCGGGGTTGCGCACGGCGTAGGCGGCGGCGATGGCGCAGCCCTGGGAGAGGCAGAAGAGCGGGAAGCGATCAAGCCCCGCTGCATTCACAACGGTCTCGAGATCCCGCACCATTGCCTCGAATGAAAGGTCGCCGACGTTCCAGTCGGACAGGCCGTTGGCGCGCTTGTCGTAGCGGATCAGGGTGTGGTCCCGCGACAGCCCGGCAACCCAATGGCGCCAGACCGGACTGATCAACTCGTATTCCAGGTGGGTCAGCCAGTTTGCCGGTTTCACCAGAGGCGGGCCGTTGCCGACCGTGGCATAGGCAAGGCGCACGCCATCCGGCGCATGGCAGAAGCGGATCTCCTGCTTGAGCGGGGCGGAAGGCGTCGCGGCCGGTGCTTGCGCCGCGGCGGGCTTGCCGATGAAACGGACGCCGCGGCCATGCACGGTGCGAATCAGCTTCTGCTGCTCACCGTCATCGCCGATGGCACGGCGCGCGGCCCGCAACCTGCTGGCGAGCGTCGCGTCGGACACGATCCGTCCGTGCCAAACCTTGGCGATGAGCTCGTCCTTGGTTACCAACCGATCCGGGTTTTTCACCAAAAACGCCAGCAGATCAAATACTTGCGGTTCAACGGGGCGCTTTTCACCGGCCCGGCGCACCTCAAAGGCAGCCAGATCGACGGCACAATCGCCAAAGTTAACGCAGCTTTCCTGCATGCTTCCACCTTTGCATGCCACACAAAACACAGGATTCGTGGGATTTTGGGCAAGTATACAACTTTCTGCATGAAATCGCCAGCCGGTCTGCAAGCAACAGGACCCTTCACTCTCTAGGTTCCCGGCACTTCCGCGGGAAAACCCCACGGTTGTTTCAATCGAGGGAGATATGAGATGGAACAACGCTACGATTTCGGCGCCACTTTGCAGGCGTCGCAAAAGGTTAACTGGCAGATCGACGACATCATCGGCGGCGAGCATCGGCTCGAGTTCAAGCGCAACTTCCTCCCGGAATCGCTGGCGCGAGTCCAGCAACTGCGGTTCCTGGACGGCGAGGAAAAGCGCGTGCTGAACCAGATCCGCGGCCGCGGCTATCTCTACATGTTCGGCCTGGTCGAGGAGTTCATCCTGCCCTTCGTCCTGGATCACGTCCGTCGCCACCTGGCGCAGGACGATCTGCGCACGCGGGCCTATCTGCAGTTCGCCGGCGAGGAGGCAAAGCACATTCACCTGTTCAAGCGCTTTGCCGAGGCCTTCGATTCCGGCTTCCAGACGCCCTGCGAGCTCATCGGCCCGCCGCAGGAGATTGCGTCGGCGGTGCTGGCCCACGACCCGCTCTCCGTGGCGCTGCTGATCCTGCACATCGAATGGATGTCCCAGCGTCACTACGTGGACAGCGTCAAGGACGATTCCCTCCTCGATCCGCTGTTCAAGAGCCTGCTGAAGCATCACTGGATGGAGGAAGCGCAGCACGCCAAGCTGGACACCCTGATGGTCCTGGAACTGGCCAAGGAGCGCTCGGCGGAGAGCATCGGCGCGGCGATCGACGGCTACCTGGCGCTCGGCGGCACGTTCGACGCCTGCCTGGCGCAACAGGCGAAGTTCGACATGGAGACCCTTGCGCGCGCCACCCGCCGAGTCCTTGGCGAGGCGGAGCAGGGGATCTTCCTGCAGGAACAGCACCAGGCGCAGCGCTGGACCTTCATCGGGTCCGGCATGGGCCACCCGAACTTCCTCGACACGGTGCGGACGATCGCGCCGGGCGCGGAGCAGAAGCTGGCGCAGATCGTGCCGGTTTTCTCGTGACATGGCGGGAACGACGATGAATGTGAGCGGAAACAGCCGCCGGCCTGCCGCACACGAGGCCGCGGCTGGCATGGGCTGGCTGCGCACGATCGTGCATTCCGTTGCCAACTGGCATGGCGGGAAGCCGCCCTACCAGGCGCGGTCCAGCCTGCTAAACGATCACGTGCGGAAGGATATCGGCGTATCGCGCGCCGATGCCTGGCGCCAGGCAAGGAAACCTTCCTGGCAGGACTGAGGTGACGATGCCGCGCGGCTGCCGCTTTGTTGCGGTACCGCGCGGCTGGTTCCTAGGCTTCGCCCAGTCCCAGTTCGCTGCGCTTCTTCTTCGACAATCCCAAGGCCACGATGCGGTGGGATTCCTTGAGGTAGCCTTTGAGGTCCTTGTCCGACAGGCCCGGCCTGGCGTAGTGCTGGATCCACTTCATGCCGCGCGAGGCGAGATAGGGCGCGGGGCGCAGGCCTTTCTGCGCCTGCAGCATCTCGTAGGCGAGGGGCGAGACCTTGAAGGTCACATGCGGTTCCTCGCCGCGCTCGAAGCCGGCGATGGCGAAGACCTTGCCGCCGACCTTCCACACATCCGACCCGCCCCATTGCACCACATGGCTGGTGGCGGGCAGGGACTTGCAGAAGGCGTTGTATTGCGCGCGGGTCATCGACCTCAGACGTCCAGGTCGCGGGCGAATTGCGCATTCTCCTGGATGAACTGGAAGCGCAGCTCGGGCTTGCGGCCCATCAGGCGTTCCACCAAATCCGAAGTCTCGCGCGCCTCCTGGCGCTCTTCCTCGACATAGCGATGCGGCATGCGCACGCGCAGCAGTACCCGGTGCGCCGGGTCCATGGTGGTCTTCTTGAGGTCGGCCGCCGGCATTTCGCCCAGGCCCTTGAAGCGACTGATCTCGACCTTGCCGCGACCGGCGAACTCGCCCTTCAGCAGCTCTTCCTTGTGTGCATCGTCGCGGGCATAGGTCTTCTTGGCGCCCTGGGTCAGCGAATAGAGCGGCGGTTGGGCGAGGTAAAGATGACCTCCCTCAATGAGCCCCGGCATCTCGCGGAAGAAGAACGTCATCAGCAGCGAGGCGATGTGGGCGCCGTCGACGTCGGCGTCGGTCATGATGATGATCTTCTCGTAGCGCAGGCGCTCCTCGTCGTATTTGTCGCGGGTGCCGCAGCCGAGCGCCTGGATCAGGTCGATGAGTTCCTGGTTGCCGCCCAGCTTGTCCGCCGACGCGCTGGCAACGTTGAGGATCTTGCCGCGCAGGGGCAGCACGGCCTGGGTCTCGCGGTTGCGTGCCGACTTGGCGGAGCCGCCGGCGGAATCGCCCTCGACCAGGAACAGCTCGGTGCCTTCCTGGCCGGTCTTGCTGCAATCGGACAGCTTGCCGGGCAGGCGCAGCTTGCGCGTCGCGGTCTTGCGGGAAAGTTCCTTGTCCTGTTTCTTGCGCTGGCGCTCCTCGGCCTTCTCGATCACCCGCTCGAGCAGATCCTTGGCGCGGCCCGGATCGCCGCTGAGCCAATGGTCGAAGTGGTCCTTGATCGAGCTTTCGACCAGGCGCGTGGCCTCCGCCGTCGCCAGCTTTTCCTTGGTCTGGCCCTGGAACTGCGGCTCGCGGATGAAGACCGACAGCAGCATCATGGCCCCGCCGGTGATGTCTTCGGCGGTGATCTGCGCCGCCTTGCGGTTGCCGACCAGCTCGCCATAGGCGCGCAAGGAGCGGCCGAGGCCGGAGCGCAGGCCCGCCTCGTGGGTGCCGCCTTCCGGCGTCGGCACCGTGTTGCAATAGGAGTTGAGGAAGCCCTCGTCGTCGACGGGCCAGGCGATGGCCCATTCGACGCGGCCCTGCTTGTCGGGGAACTCGGCCTGGCCGTCGAACGGCGTGGAGGTGACGGTCTGCTTGCCGTTGATGTTGGCGGCGAGGAAGTCGGAGAGGCCACCGGGGAAGTGCAGCGTCTCCTGCGCCGGCGTGTCGTCGCCGGCCTGGATCAGGCTCGCATCGCAGGACCAGCGGATCTCGACGCCGCGGAACAGGTACGCTTTCGACCGGCACATGCGGTAGAGGCGGCTGGGGCGGAAATGCACCTGCTTGCCGAAGATCTCCGGGTCGGCATGGAAGCGGATGGTCGTGCCGCGCCGATTGACGCCGCCCTGGTTCTTCAGTTTTCCCTTCGGCTTTCCTTTGGTATAGGACTGAACATAAAGCTCTTTGTCGCGCGCCACCTCGACGGTGAAATCGTCGCTGAGGGCGTTCACCACCGACATGCCGACGCCGTGCAGGCCGCCCGAGGTGTCGTAGACCTTGCCCGAGAACTTGCCGCCGGAATGCAGCGTGGTCAGCAGCACCTCGACCGCCGGCTTGTTGCCGTATTTGGCCATCGGGTCGATCGGGATGCCGCGGCCGTTGTCGCGCACCGTGACGTAGCCGTCGGCGCCCAACTCCAACTCGATGCGGCTGGCATGGCCGGCGACGGCCTCGTCCATCGAGTTGTCGAGGATCTCGGCCACCAGGTGGTGCAGGGCGCGCTCGTCGGTGCCCCCGATATACATGCCGGGCCGGCGCCGGACCGGCTCCAGGCCCTCGAGGACCTCGATGTCCTTGGCGCTGTAGTCGCCGCCCTTCTTGCCGCTATTGCCGAAAAGATCGCTCATTCTGAATACCGCCGACTCGAAACCGTGTTCTGGGTGCGGGGAAACAGATAAGGCCCGGGGAGGCCTTGCCGCAAGCTTCCTGATCCGGCGGAAAAGCCATTAATTTCAATGATCAAGGGCGTGGCGTGCGACCGCGAGCGGCATTGCGCGCTCCGGTCGCCTCCGTTACATAAAGTGGCATGACGGCCAGACTTGCGAAGATCATCTACTTCCCCATGGAGATCGCCTCGCGCGAGCTCGATTCCCGCCTGTTGCTGGCGGCGGTCGCGGTGGAGCGCGGCTTCGAGGTCGTGCTCGGCCAGAAATGGCTGATCGAGCGCAACATCGAGCGCATGACCCCCGGCCTCTATTGCTCCAAGACGCTGACCGTGCGCGACGCCAAGATGCTGCACCGGGCGCGGTCGACGGGCTATGCGGTGGTGGCCGTCGACGAAGAGATGCCGGGCCTCGTGGTGCAGAACCGGAACTTCTGGTGGATCTCGCCGGCGGCGGTGGCGGAAACCGACGACATCTTCCTCTCCGGCGCCCACAACGCGGACTCCTTCGCCGCCAATTTCGGCCTCGACCACGACCATGTGACCCAGGCGTGCAATCCGCGCTGGGACCTGATGCGTCCGGAACTGCGCTCGATCTACGACCAGGACGTCGCCGACATCAAGCGGCGCTACGGTGAGTTCATCCTGATCAACTCCAATCTCGGCTTCACCAATACCGAGAAGGGCGACGTGGAGGAGATCATCCGCAACCTGGTGAAGATGGGGAAGGTCGATTTGAGCGACCCGCGCCAGGTGAAGCACCTGGAGGAAGGCCGCCTGATGGAGGAGGCCAACCGCGCGGCGCTGCTCGAATTCCTTCCCCGGCTGCGGCAGCAATTCCCCGACGTGAAGATCGTCCTGCGCCCGCATCCGAGCGAGCGCATGGACCGCTGGCACGAATGGGTTGGCCATATCCCGAATCTCGACATCGTGCGCGAGGGTCCGGCGATCCCCTGGATCATCGCCTCGCGGCTGCTGATCCACACCAATTGTACGACCGGCGTGGAGGCCATCGCGCTCGACAAGCCGGCGCTATGCATCGTTCCCTCGGACCTCGACATCAACAACTGGTACCTCTCGGCCCGGGTCAATCCGGTGGCGAAGACCGTCGACCAGGCGATCGTCCGCGCCGCACGCATCCTCGAGGCCCCGAACGAGTGCTACGATGGCAACATGCGGGCCGCCTTCGCTGTCGCCATGTCGTACCGGCCGGACAAGCTGGGCGCGGAGCAGATCATCGACGGGCTGGAAGTCCTCGGCGGCAAGCGCGGCTGGCGACCGATGAGCGAGGGGCAGACCCAGTGGAAGCCGCTCTCCGGCTACAAGTGGACCCAGCGCGACAAGAATGTGCGCGGTACCCTGATGCCGAGCCTGGACCTCAACCAGATGCGCAACCGGCTGGAGCTGCTCTGCCACCTGCTCGATCTCCAGGTGCGGCCGAAGATCGAATTGTGCGGCAGCAAGGTGGCGCTGGTCTCGGCGCGGCGGCTCCACGTCGCCACACGCCTGCGCCGCGCCTTCAGCGGGCTGTAGCGGCGCCGATGACCGTCTGCGCCATCATGCAGCCGACCTATCTGCCCTGGATCGGTTATTTCGCGCTGATGGACCTGGCGGATGTCTTCGTATTCCTCGACGACGTGCAGCTCTCCAAGCAGAGCTGGCAGACGCGCAACCGGATCAAGGGCGAGAGCGGCAAGGAGCTGATGCTGACCGTGCCGATCCGCCATGCCGGCGAGCAGGCGATCAAGGATGTCGAGATCGACGGATCGCACTGGGTCGCCAAGCACCTGAAGTCGTTTCAGCAGAACTACCGCAAGGCGCCGCACTACGCCGAGGCCTCGGCGATCTACGAGCCTGTTCTGCAAGCCGGCAGCGCCAAACTCTGCGACCTCAACGTCGCGTTGATCTCTTCCATCGCCGATCGCCTCGGCATCACCGGGCGGCGGCTGCGCTCCTCGGCGGTTGCCGGGAAAAGCGCCGACCGGCGCGACCGGCTGGTCGATATCTGCCGCGAGGTGGGCGCCGACACCTATCTGTCGCCCGCGGGCGCCGCCGGCTATCTGAGCGAGGCGGACGGCGAGGCGCAGTTCGCCGCGCATGGCATGACCTTGCTCTATCAGCGCTACGAGCATCCGACCTATCCGCAGGTCAACGGCGCGTTCCTGCCCTATATGTGCGTGCTGGATCTGATCGCCAATGTCGGCGTCGCGGCGGCGGGCGCGGTGATCCGCAGCGGCATCCGCCCGTCGGCCGCGACCCAACTCGTGAAGGAGGCGGTGTGACCGTCAGTTTTTCCATTGCCGGCCGCAAGATCGGCGTCGATCAGCCGCCCTATGTGATCGCCGAGCTGTCCGCCAACCACAATGGCAGCCTGGAGCGCGCCTTCGCCG
>JBGAGP010000102.1:0-17043 GCA_044226685.1 Dongiaceae bacterium | reverse complement strand
AGCTCAACCACATCGAACAGGTGCCGCTCAACCTGTCGCCGATGTGGTTCCTGCTGCGCGACAAGGTGAAGCTCGGCGGCGACGTCACGGTGACCCAGTTCAAGCGCGTCGCCGACAACATCAGCATCGGCCTCGAGCAATCCGACGAGCCGGATGCCGGCTCGGTGGTGCTGGAATTCGGCGACAAGCCGCTGGAACTGCGGCAGTGGACGATCATCGACCCGGCCGGCACCCAGGTGCGGGTCGGACTCTACGACGCCGAGTTCGGCGTGCAGCTCGCCAACGAGCTGTTCGCCACGCCCACCAAGAAGAGCATCGACCGCAAATAGCCGCCGGGAATCGCCGCAATCCCGGGCGGGATCGCGCTCAGGATTCGGCGGCCGGCAATGCCTGCATCGCCAGATCGGGCTGCGGCGCGCCCGCGGCGGTTTCTGCCGGCGCCGCGCCGCGGCTGGGCAGGCCGATCAGGGCGATGAAATCGGCCTCCTCGCGGCCCTCGACGCCGATCTCCATCAGCTGCGTGCGCTGGGTCGGCGTGGTGCTGCGGAACAGCGGATCCCAGAAGCTGAAAATCGTGCCATAGGTGGAATCGGTGTCGCGCCGCACGCGGTGGTGATGCACCCAGTGGCGCGACGGCGTGATGATGACCCGCGACAGGGCACGCTCGAACCCGGCGGGCAGGCGCCAGTTGGCGTGATGGAAAATTGCCGCCACCAGCACCAGCGCCTCGAACACCAGCACCGATTGCAGCGGGATGGCGAGCGCGATGATGACCACGGCGCGGACCAAAGCGGAGAGGAACAGCTCGCCGAAATGGAAGCGCAGCGCCGAGGTGGCGTCGAGGTGGCGGTCGCGGTGATGCACCTCGTGGAAGCGCCACAGGAACGGCACCACGTGGTTGGCGCGGTGCCACCAGTAGATCCACAGGTCGAGCAGCAGGATGTCGATGAAGGGCCAGGCCAGCGGCGGCACCGCCGCCGGCCGGGTCCACAGCTGCAGCGAGGACGCCCAGATGGTGACCGGCAGGACCAGCAGGCTGGAGAGCGCGGCGCCGAGGACGAACAGGCCCAGGTTGCGCCCCCAGCGGGCGAACCAGGCAGCGCCGTAGCCGGCCAGGCTCAAGGGCGGCAAGGCGGCCGGCCGCCACTGCTCCAGCACCAGGGCCAGGGCCAGCCAGAGCAGCACCAGCACGCTCTTGAAGGCCAGCAGTTGCTGCAAGGCGGGGGCGAGATCGATCGGCGATTCCATGGCCTTATCTGTTTCACGCCCCGCGCGCTTTGAGAAGGGGGGCGATTTTGGGTGGGGCGGCCGGGCCGGCCGGATGGGCTGCGCCGGGCGAAATGGGGGGCTGCGCGGGGCGCGATTGTCCGCCGGTCCGCCGGGCATTAGATTCCAGGCCAGTTCGTTAACGCCGCCCGGCCCCGGCCGGCCGCGCCAAAGGGAGCCGGAAGCCCATGCGCCTGCCCAATGACGCCCCGATCATCGCCGTGCCGATGTGCGTGAAGCATATCGGCGGCCAGGATTTCCACACCGTGGGCGAGAAATACCTGACCGCGATCATCGACGGGGCGGAAGCCTATCCGCTGTCCTTCCCGGCCCTGGGGCCGGTGCTGGACCCGGCGGCGCTGCTCGACCAGGTCGACGGGGTGCTGTTCACCGGCTCGCCGTCCAATGTCGCGGTCCATCATTACGCCGGCGAGCCCGACCGGCCGGAGAGCCCGCAGGACCCCGGCCGCGACGCCATCACCCTGCCGTTGATCCGCGCCGCGCTCGACCGCAACGTGCCGGTCTTCTGCATCTGCCGCGGCTTCCAGGAGCTGAACGTCGCGCTGGGGGGCACGCTCCACACCCAGATCCACGCGGCCGAGGGCCACATGGATCACCGCGCGCCGGAGAACAAGCCGTACGACGAACTCTACCAGCCGGCGCACAAGGTCGGCTTCCTGCCCGGCGGCAAGTTCGCGCGCATCCTGGGCAAGACCGAGACCATGGTGAACTCGCTGCACTGGCAGGGCATCGCCCGGCCGGCGGAGCGCATCGTGGTGGAAGGCCGCGCCGAGGATGGGGTCATCGAGGCGGTCAGCATCAAGGACCATGCCGGCTTCGCGCTCGGCGCCCAGTGGCACCCGGAATACCGCGCGCGGGAGAATCCGGATTCCATGGCGCTGTTCCGGTCTTTCGGCGAGGCCTGCCGGGCGCGGCGCGCGCAACGCGTCGGCGGCGGGAAGACGGGGCGGAGCGGCGGTAAGGCGGCCTAAGCCATAAGACAGAGAGCGACGGACTGCCGCAGGGTGTAAGCTGCTTTCAGCATCTCACGGGAATCGCGCGCAAAATCGTTCTCGCGAAATCGTGAGCCAAAATTTCCTCCCGCGTCAGTCTCCCAGCGTTGAAACTTTGGCAAGCATTGCCCAAGTAAAGTCCAAGAGCAGATAGCCGTGGCCGCAATGGCTGCGGTTTTCCCGGGAAGCGGTCTCCCCCACCGCCACCGGGCTCCGACAACGGAGAAAAGAACGCCCGGTCCTCCCCTGGCCGGGCGTTCGCTTTTCAGGCTACACACTCCGTCTCGTTTGCCCGCAATCGATTCGGAATCTCCATGCGCCTCGTCACCTGGAACATCAATTCGCTCCGCCTGCGCCTGCCGCTGCTGCAGCGCCTGGTGCAGGAGGAACAGCCCGACGTCATCTGCCTGCAGGAGATCAAGGTGCAGGACAGCGAGTTTCCGGAGGAGGCGCTGAAGGCGCTGGGCTATCCGCATATCCTGCGCCACGGCATGAAGGGCTATAACGGGGTCGCCATCCTCTCGCGCCTGGAATTCCTCGCCAAGGATCCGCAGAACTGGTGCGCCAAGAACGATTCGCGGCATGGCCGCGTCATCCTGCCTGGCGATCTCGATCTGCAGAACTTCTACATCCCCGCCGGCGGCGACATTCCCGATCCGAAGAAGAACGAGAAGTTCGCCCACAAGCTCAAGTTCCTCGACGAGATGACGGGCTATTTCCAGAAGCGGCGCAGCAAGCAGAAATCGATCATGGTGGGCGACCTCAACATCGCGCCGCTGGAGCATGACGTGTGGTCGCACAAGCAACTGCTCGACGTGGTCAGCCACACGCCCATTGAGGTCGAAAAGCTGACCTCAATAAAGAAAGCTGGAAAGTGGGTCGACGCGGTGCGCCACTTCGTGCCCGAGGACCAGAAGCTGTTCTCGTGGTGGAGCTATCGATCGCCCGACTGGACCAGGAACGACCGCGGCCGCCGCCTCGACCACATCTGGGTGACGCCCGATTTGCAGAAGGACCTGAAGCAGGCGCGCATCCGCAAGGACATGCGGGCATGGCAGCAGCCGAGCGACCACGTGGCGGTGGTGCTGGATTTCAAGTGAGCGACACACGCGTGACGCAAGGTCACGGGAATCGACGCTGACGCCACCCAATGCGGTTGCATAAGATTGCCTTCCTGCCGGGCCGGGCGTAGCGTTTGCTGCGAGGACGCCAAGGGGACGATTCCTGGGGGGACGATTCCTGGGGGAGACGATCATGGTCGAGCAGGCGCCGGTCGATCCGAGCTACAGCAAGAATTGCAGCCGCATCATGGACGCGGAGGCCCGTCATCTCGGCCTCGGTGGCCGGCCGGTCGGCCTTTCCCTTTCCGGCGGCGGCATCCGCTCCGCATCCTTCGCCCTTGGCGTGTTGCAGGCGCTTTACGGCTTCGGCGTCTTCGACAAGTTCCACTATCTCTCCACCGTCTCGGGCGGCGGCTATATCGGCAGCGCGCTCACCTATTTCCGCAACGCCTTCCGCGACTTCGGACCGGGCTGGTTCCCCTTCGGCTATCTGCGTCCGCGCGGCCCGGGCGGTGCGGTGCGCGCGATGGGTGCGCGCGTCGGCCCTATGCGACCAGACCCGGCGCGACCCGACCTGTTGCACCGGGCCGAAGGCACCGGCCAGACCGAGGCGAAGCCCGCCGCCGAGCAGGCCGAGGAGCAGGGCAACGAGCTGGCGCGCAAGATCGTCAGCTTCCTGCGCCAGCATGCCAGCTTCCTGACGCCGAGCCGGCAGCTGAACACCGCCGCCCTCGGCGCCGGCGTGCTGCGTGGCCTGGTGTCGACCGCACTGCCCTATTTCGCCATCCTCGCGGGGCTGTTCGGCCTGCTCATCCATGCCGGCATCTTCGACAAGCAGCCGGCCTACGATTGGATGCTGCATGTGGCGATGCCGGACTATGTGGCGCCGGCGCCCTTGCCCGGCTGCACCGCAGATCCCTGCGAGCGGCCGGAAGATCCGGCGCCGGCGATCTACCTTGCCGCCTGGCCGGCCAATGCCGCCGTCGCGGTGATCGGCCTGATCTTCGTCATCTATTTCGCCTCCAGCGCGCTGGCCGGGCTGAACAACGTGTTCAACAAGGCCGAGGCCTTCGCCGAACGGGGCTATCAGTCGCTGATCGCGCTCTATTCGGAGAGCGGCAGGCTGCTGGTGCTGTCGGCCGCGGTGCTGCTGGTCGCGACCCTGCCGTGGGTGCACACCTACCTGCATTTCCTGTTCGATCACAGCGATTCGAAGCTGCCGGCGAATTTTGCGGCGCTCGGCACGGCCCTTGCCGGCGCCTTCGGGCTGATCGGCAAGCTGCGTGGCATCCTTGGCGGCAAGACCAGCGAGCCGTCGCTGCTGCGCGCGATCGGCATGTCGGTGGCGGGCATCCTGTTCGTCTACGGCATCTTCCTGCTCGCCTACGGGACGGCGGAGGACCTCTTGGAGGCGGAGCGGAGCTATTGGCTGTCCGCCATCCTGTTTGGCGGTGGCCTGGTCGCGGCGGCGATCATCAACGTGAACCTCGCCAGCCAGCACCGGATCTATCGCGACCGGCTGATGGAGATTTTCTGCGCCGACCTGCCGGCGCTGGAGAATTGCCGCTGGTTCCCCGCCCTGCGCGCCCAGACCGCCGGCGGCTGGCTGCGCAACATGGTCAATCCGAAGACGCCCTATCACCTGATCAACACCTGCCTGGTGACGACCGATTCCAACGACCGGCGGTTCCGCGGCCGTGGCGGCGACAACTTCATCTTCTCGCCGCTCTATTGCGGCAGCGACGCCACGGGCTGGGCGGCGACCGCCGATGCGATGCCGACGCTCACAATCGCCACCGCGGCCGCGGTATCCGGCGCGGCGCTGAACGCGCATACCGGGCCGCACGGTTCCGGCCTGCTGCGCAACAAGGCCTATTCGGCGCTGCTCAGCTTCCTCGGCCTCAATCTCGGCTACTGGGTGCGCAACCCGCGCAAATTCGCCCACCGGGAGGCCGGCAGCAAGCCGATGTTCTACATGCCGAACCTGTTGAAGCCGGGAATCTCGGGCCTGACCGGCCGCAACCTCAACGAGAAGGGCGGCTACGTCCAGCTGTCGGATGGCGGCCATTTCGAGAACCTCGGCATCTACGAACTGGTCCGGCGCAAGGTCGCTCTGCTGTGGGTCAGCGATGCGGGCCAGGATGACGGCTTCACTTTCGAGGACATGTCGAACGCGGTCGAGCGCGTGCGCGTCGATTTCGGCGTCAACATCCGGTTCCGCGATTCGGACTACGACCTGACGCATCTGATTCCCGGGTCGATCGCCTCGGACGATCCAGCGACGCAGAACTTCTTCGAGCGCTATCACGTCGCGACGCGCGGCTACGCGATCGGCAGCATCGAGTATCCCGACGCGCCGCACGGCATCATCGTCTACGTGAAGTCGACGCTGACCACCGGGCTGCCCGGCGACCTCTACGGCTACAAGGCGCGCAACGACGCCTTCCCGCATCAGACGACCTTGGACCAGTTCTTCGACGAGGAGCAGTTCGAAGCCTATCGCGAGCTCGGCTACCGCCTCGCCTCGAAACTGTTCCGCGACATCGAGGATGCGCGCAAGAAGGCCGACACGCCGGATCGCAGCACCGGCTCGCCCGTGCTCGACAAGGTCGCCGCCGCGCTCGGAATCTGAAAGCTCAGCGCCGCCGCTGCAGGAAATATCGTCCCGGCTTGATCCCCTCGGGCAGGGGCAGCTTTTCCAGTGCCGCGTCCTCGACCGGCTGGTCGCTGATGAGGATGCCGCCGGGGCGCAGCAGATGCAGCACGGCGGGCGTCATGGCGCGGGCCAGCGCCTGGCTCGCCGCCTCGTCGCCGGAGCCGATGTCGAGATTGGCGAGCGCGGTCTCGGCGCCAAGCTGCTGGATGGCTTTCGGCAGGGTCTCGCGGAAATCGCCGAGGAACAGCCGCTCGGTCGGCGGGATGCAATCGGGATGCGCCGCCACCTGGCGGTCGAAGACGTAGATGTCGCGCGCCGGCAGCCGGTCGCGCAGGTGATCGTAGGTCCGCCCGTTGCCGAGGCCGAATTCGAGGATGTTGCCGGGCAGATCGGCGATCAGCTTCACCGCATGGTCGAGGCAGGCGCGCTGCGCCTCCAGGCGGCGGATGAAGGAATCGAGGCGGCTCAATGCCCGGTACTCAATGCCAGAGACTCAATGCTTGCTGGCGACCGCGTCGCGCAGCTGCTCCGTGGTGTGTTCGAGGCGCTGCGCCAGCACGCGCATGACCTCGATGGAAATGGTGGGGAAGTCGCTCACCATGCGGAAGAACAGGTCCTTGGTGATCTTGAGCGTGGTGAGGTTCTCGGTCGCCACGATGGTGGCGGTGCGCGGCACGTCGCACAGGATGCCGATCTCGCCGACGAAGGCGTCGCGGCCGACCTCGGCCACCTTCAGCGGGCCGTTCGGCGTCTCGACCACCACGTCGGCGCGGCCTTCCATGATGATGTAGGCGGCGTCGGCGTTGTCGCCCTGGTGGAACATCTCCTCGCCGGCGCGGAACTGCGTGCGCTCGGCGGCGAAGGCCATCAGCTTCAAGCGCGACGGCTCGACCTTGGCGAATAGCGGTGTGCGCTTCAGCGCTTCCACGTCGTCCAGAATGCTCATCTCAAACCCTTTCCACCCGGATTATGACTCAGCCGTGCTAGCCCTGGCTAGCCGCGCGGGGATCTTGTCCCGCCCGCCAAGCCCTTGCACGGCCGAGGAATTCTATCGCCCGCCCGTCATTCGGCCGGAACGGTTACGCCGAATTCGGCCAGCGCGCTGCCCGGCCTGGCCAGCCGCGCGACCGGGCCATGCTCGACAATCCGGCCGTCCTTCATCACCGCGGCCTCGGCGAAACCGGGGGCCAGCGTCGCATTCTCGGTCATCAGGACCAGCGCGCGGTCCTTCATCTCCTGGCGCAGCGCCTGGGCGATGCGCCCCTGCAGGGCGGCCTCCATCGGCGCCAGCGCGTTGTTGAGGATGAGGATGCGCGGCTGGCGCAGCAGCGCGCGGACCAGCGCCACCTTCTGCCGCTGCACCGCGGTCAGGCGTCGCCCGCCGGTGCCGACATTGTGCTCCAGCCCGACGGAGAGCACCTGGGTCCTCAGGTTCAACTCCTTCACCACCTCGAAGACCATGCGGTAGATCTTCTGCGCCGCCTGGGCCTGGCCATAGACCAGGCGCCCGAACAGCATGTTGTCCTGCACCGTGGCGGCGGCGTTGTAGCGCTCGGGGTCGTAGAACTCGATGTCGCCGCGGAACTCCGCGGGCAGCGAGGCGGCGAAGGCGCGCCGCGCGGCGAGCAGCTTCGCCTCCAGCTCGGCATCGATCAGGCCCAAGCGATGGCGGGCTTCGATGTAAGGGAAGGTGATGGAGACGAGGCGCTGCTGGTCGGCCGGCGTCGCCTTGTCGAGGCCGGCGCGCTGCACCCGGTTCAGCAATTGCTGCGCCAGCGGCAGGTCGTCGGCGGAGACGAAGCTGAACTGCTCGAAGAAGGGGTGGCCCGGCGGCAGATCGGCGAACAGCTCGACCATGGTCTCGGCGATCTTGAAGCCCATCGCCATCAAGGCGGGCTTCAATCCCTGATCCGCGATCACCTTGGCCAGCAGCTTGTTGTCGCGCAGCGAGTCCGGCTCAAAGACCGGCCCGCGCGCGGTGCCGAACAACAGGTTCTCCGCCACCGTCATGTTGCGGTTGTAGCGCGCGGGGTCGAACCGCTCGACCAGGTGGTTGAACTCCGGCTCCTCCAGCCGGCGGTGGATCGCCGTGCGGGCCAGCAGGAACATGCTGGCGGTCTCCGGATTGCGGTCGGGATCGACGCGGCCGCGCAGGCCGAACTGGTAGAGGTCGTCCTCCAGCTCCATGCCGGGCAGCAGCGCGATGATGCGCTGGGTGAGGCCCGCCGCATCGGCGACCCCGGCCGAATCGTAGTCGATCCATTCGGCGTGGATGTCGAGCTGGGGATTGCCCGAGCGCGCCGCCTCGGCCATGCGCCGCTCGAAATGCTGCAGGGCGCGGCCCTCGTATTCCGCCGGGCGCAGCGGCCGGTGCTTCAAGCCATAGAGCAGGTTTTCCAGGATCGAATGCGGGAACAAATACGTCTCGTCGCCGACATAGGAGATGTGGCGGCCGATGACGCCCTCCGGCAGCTGCGTCAGGTCCGCTTCGCCCCAGCGCAAGGTGCCGGCGCTGGGCGGCATCAGGCGCGCCAGAACCTGGCCCAGCGCCTCCTTGCCCGAATCGCCGCCGCCGACGACGACGACATGGGCATCGGCGCGCAGCTCCAGCCCGGCATTGTCGAGCAGCCGGGCGCCGCCTTCGTCATAGAGCGCCAGCGATTGCGCCACCAGGCCGCCCTCGGGCGGCACGCTCTCCTCGGTCAGGCGCTGCAGCTCCTCCGGCAGCATGCCGGCGGGGGTGAACTGCTCGATCACCTGTTCGTAGCTGATCTGCACGGCCTGGCGCTGCTGGTCCCAGTCGATCAGCTCCTTCACCGGGCTCGGCAGGTCCTTGTAGGCGCCGATCACCGCGACCAGGGAGCCGACATCGAACTGGCCGGTCAGCGCCAGGTAGCCGCCGATCAGGTAGAACAGGAACGGCGTCGTCTGCGACAGCATGTTGTTCAGGTATTTGACGAAGAACTTGCGCTGGTAGAGTTCGAAGCGGATCAGGAAAATCGCCTCGAGCCGGTTGACGATGTCGGCGCGCTCGTAGTTCGAGGTGTCATTGGAGTGGATCTCGACGGTGCCGTCGACGTTCTCGGCGATGCGGCTGGCCAGCTGGCGCGCGGTGATCTGGCGCCGGCGGCCCAGTTCGAGGATGCGCCGGCGCAGCAGCGGGATGACGACCAGCTGCACCGCCAGCACGACGATGGAAATCAGCCCCAGCCAGATGCTCTGCACCATGATGAAGTAGAGCGCGGTCAGCGCCTGGCCGCCGAGGAAGGCCGGCGTGATATAGGCATCGCCGATGAAGCCGCCGAGCGGCTCGACCTCGTCCTTGATCATGGTCGCCACTTCCGCCTGCTTCACCTTGCGGAAGTGGCTGATGGGAAAGCGCAGCACGCGGTCATAAAGCTCGTAGCGCAGGCGGCGCAGCATGCGTTCGCCGAGCCGGCCCTTCTCGGTGTTGACCAGCTGCTTCAGCCAGCCATTGACCACCACGAAAAACAGGAACGAGAAGCACAGCACCACCAGGTAGGGCAGCCGCTCCAGCGCGATGCCGGAAAACAGGGTGACCTCCGGCATGTTCACAAAGTCGTATGGGCCGAACGAAATGTGCAGGAAGGTGGCGGTGGCGGCCCCATCTTTGAAGGCGTCGCCCTGGATCGCCTTGTTGACGATCTGCTTGGGCAGGTCGAGCGAGATGAAGTAGAACACCTGCGCGATGACGACGATGACCAGGATGATCGATTGATCGCGCCAGGAATTGCGCCAGATGTAGCGAAACAGCGATTGTTCCATTACCCGCCTCTCAGCCCCGCGCCCGGCCAGCCAGTCAGCTTCCTGGGTGGTCGGCCCCACCGGCGACAATATGCGGTAGGGGCTGGTCCCACAAGCCACGACCCGTGGAAAAATCGCATGAATTCCGTGTCTTGGCGGCGCTGACGCACCCGCGCCACGGACCGGGATATTCATCCAGGCGTCACCAAATCCAGCCTTTTCACCAGGAAAACCCCTATGTCATACTCCCCGTGCTCGCCGACGATTGGGGACAGGCGCGTGCCGAAAAACGATCCGAAAAACCGGGACGCGCGCGTCCTGATCTATTCACACGACACGTTTGGCCTGGGGCATCTGCGGCGCTGCCTCACCATCGCGCATTCCCTGGTCGACCAGAACAAGGACATGTCGGTCATCATCCTGACCGGCTCGCCGATCATCGGCAGTTTCAATTTCCGCGCCCGCGTCGACTTCGTGCGCATCCCCGGGGTCATCAAGCTGCGCTCGGGCGACTACACGCCCTTGAGCCTGCTGATCGACATCGACGAGACGCTGGAGATGCGCGATTCGATCATCCAGCACACGGCCGACATCTTCGATCCCGACATCTTCATCGTCGACAAGGAGCCGCTCGGCCTGCGCGGCGAGGTCGAGAAGACGCTGAAGATGCTGAAGGAGCGCGGCACGCATCTGGTGCTGGGCCTGCGCGACATCATGGACGATCCCGTCCACCTGATCCCGGAATGGGAGCGCAAGAAGGCGGTGCCGGCCCTGCGCGACCTCTACGATTCGATCTGGGTCTACGGCCTGCCGCAGATCTGCGACCCGCTGGAGGGCATCGAGCTGCCCAAATCGGTGCGCCGCAAGATGACCTATACCGGCTACCTGCACCGCACCCTGCCGCAGGGCACGCCGGCGCACTGGACCCTGCAGAAGATCGAGCCGCCCTATCTGCTGGTGACCACCGGCGGCGGCGGCGACGGCGAGGACGTGATCGACTGGGTGCTGCGCGCCTATGAGCACGACAAGGCGCTGCCGCATCCGGCGCTGCTGGTGCTCGGTCCCTTCATGCATTCCGACCGCCAGGCCGAGTTCATCCAACGCGCCAACAAGCTCGACAATGTCGAGGCCATCACTTTCGACGCACAGATCGAGCACCTGATGGCGCGCGCCGTCGGCGTGGTGGCGATGGGCGGCTACAACACGTTCTGCGAGATCCTGAGCTTCGACAAGCGCGCGGTGATCGTGCCCCGGACCCAGCCGCGCATGGAGCAGTACATCCGCGCCAAGCGGGCCGAGGAGCTCGGCCTCTCCGCCATGCTCGAGGATGACGGCGAGCGCGACTGGCGGCGCATGGCGACCGCGCTGCGCCAGCTGCCGCAGCAGGCGCTGCCCAGCGAGGTGGTGGTGCCCGGGCTGATGGACGGGCTGGAGAACGTCAACCGCCTGGTGGCCCAGGCCATCGCCAAGGTGCGCAAGGCGGAGCGCACGATCTCGAAGTCCCGCCTCCGCGTCGCCAGCCGCAAGGCGCGGTAGGCACTCTCCCGCATTTCCTGTATTTGATGCTGTACAACTGGGCGGACGCCAGGCCGAGGCCCGGCTGTGCCGTGACGGAAGAACGCTGGAACGAGAGTGATTGACCTTGACCGGTCGCCTGATCTTCATCCTCAAGGGCTATCCGCGCCTGTCGGAGACTTTCATCGCGCAGGAGATCCGCGCGCTGGAGCAGCGCGGCTTCACCATCGACATCGTCTCGCTGCGCTTTCCCACCGACAAGCACGTGCACCCGGTGCATCGCGAGATCGCGGCCAAGGTCAGCTACCTGCCGGAATATCTCTACCAGGAGCCGTTCCGCGTGCTGCGCGGCGTTACCCGGGCGCTGTTCCGCCCCGGCTTCAGCCGCGCCTTCGGGCAATGGATCAAGGATCTGTGGCGCGACTTCAACCCGAACCGGGCGCGGCGCTTCGGCCAGGCCTGCGTGCTGGCGGCGGAGCTGCCGAAGGACACGACGCGCCTGCACGCGCATTTCCTGCACACCCCGGCTTCGGCCACCTATTACGCGCACCTGATGACCGGCATGCGCTGGAGCTGCTCGGCCCATGCCAAGGACATCTGGACCTCGGCCGATTGGGACAAGCGCGAGAAGCTCGCCACCATGGACTGGCTGGTGACCTGCACCCGCGAGGGCTACGAGCATCTCTGCGACATCGCGGACGCCGCCGACCGGCACAAGATCAACCTGGTCTATCACGGGCTGGATTTCGCGCGCTTCCCCGCGCCACTGGCGCAAACGCCGCGGCCGGCGACGGAACCGGTGCGGATCCTCTCGGTCGGCCGCGCGGTGCCGAAGAAGGGTTATCCCGATTTGCTGCAGGCGCTGGCCCTGCTGCCGACCGAGCTCGACTGGCGTTTCCACCATATCGGCGGCGGGCCGGACCTCGAGGACCTGAAGAACCTGGCCGAGACCCTGCAGATCGCGCCGCGCGTCACCTGGCAGGGCGCGGCACCGCAGGAGCAGGTGCTGGAGGCCTATCGCAAGGCCGATCTCTTCGTGCTGGCCAGCCGCATCGCCGATGACGGCGACCGCGACGGTCTGCCCAACGTGCTGATGGAGGCGCAGAGCCAGCGCCTGTGCGTGATCGCCACGCGGCTGGGCGGCGTCACCGAACTGATCCAGCATCGCGAGAGCGGCTGGCTGGTGCTGCCCGACGCGCCGGAGAACCTCTCCGCCGCCATCCTGCGCCTGGCGCGCGATCCCGACCTGCGCGGGCAACTGGCCGAAGGCGGCTTCCAGCGCGTGCACGCGCAATTCGGCATGGAGCGCGGCATCGACGATCTGGAGCGCAGGTTCCGGGAGGACGGGTGAGATGACCCGTTTGTCCCGGTGAAGCTCCCAAGGAATAGGCAGAGCGAGCCGAACCCCTTCCCTCCTTGCGGGGGAAGGTTGGGAAGGGGGGTGAGGCAGCGCCATGTCCCCCAGAAAGGCGCCCTGGCTTCTCATCGCCTCCGGCGATGCGCGTCCGCAGGATGCGCGACCCCCCATCCGGCTGCGCCTAAGCTCGCTGCGCTCGCTAAGGCTCCGCTGCCTTCCCCCGCAAGGGGGGAAGGACATGTTGGTGGGGGCGAGAGGCGATGACCCGCATCCTGTTCTACGCGCCGCTGAAGGCGCCGGACCATGCGGTGCCGTCGGGCGACCGCACCGTGGCGCGGCTGCTGTGGCGGGCGCTCGAGCAAGCGGGCTTCGAGCTGGAACTGGCGAGCCGGCTGCGCGCCCGCCTCGCGGAGGCCCTGCCGCTCGCGCAGGAGACCTTGCGCATGAAGGCCTGGGGCGTCGCCGACCGCCGCATCGCCAAGCTGAAGGCGCTGCCGAAGAAAGAGCGGCCGCGCGCCTTTTTCACCTACCACCTCTATTACAAGGCGGTGGACTGGATCGGGCCGCGCATCGCCGCGGCGCTCGACATTCCCTATGTGGTGGCGGAGGCGAGCCACGCGCCGAAGCGCGCCGCCGGCGCCTGGGCCTTCAACCATGCCGGCGCCGCGGCGGCGATCGCCGCGGCGGATGCGATCTTCTGCCTCAACCCCAGCGACAAGGAATGCCTGGCGCTGGTCAGCAAGCGGGCGCGGCTGGTCGACCTGCCGCCCTTCCTGGATCTCGCGCAGTTCGCGCCGCGGGTGCCGGACCGCAAGGCGGCGCGCGTGGCGCTCGCCGACCGCCACGGCCTCGATGCGAAGAAGCCCTGGCTGCTCGCCGTCGGCATGATGCGGCCGGGCGACAAGCTCGCCTCCTACCAGGTGCTGGCCGAGGCCTTGCGCCGGGCGAAGCTCTCGCGGCCGCTGCTGCTCGTCGCCGGCGACGGCGTCGCGCGGCGGGAGGTCGAGCAGGCCTTCGCCGGCGCGCCGTGCGATGTGCGCTTTCTCGGCGCGCTGCCACCGGGCGCGCTGATCGAGCCCTATGCCGCCTGCGACCTGCTGGTCTGGCCGGCGATCAACGAGGCCTTCGGCATGGCGCTGCTGGAGGCACAGGCCTGCGGGCTGCCGGTGCTGGCAGGCGCCTCCGGCGGCGTGCCGGCCATCGTCGCGGACGGCAAGACCGGATTTCTGACTCCGCCCGGCGACGCCGCGGCCTTCGCCACGGCGCTGAAGGCGGCGCTGAAATCCGATCTGCCGGCGCTGGGCGTGGCGGCGCGGGCCAACGCGGTGAAGCGGCATGATCTGCCAGCCGCCTCGGCCAAGTTGGCGCGCGCGCTGGCCAGGCTCGGCGTGAAACCCTGAGATGGCCTGCTGAGATGACGCGTCTGGTCGTGCTGCGCCATGCGCCCACCGCCTGGAACCGCGACAGGCGGCTGCAGGGCCGCACCGACGTATTGCTGGACGAGGAGAGCATCGCGGTCGCCGCGCGCTGGCGCATCGATCCGGCGTGGAAGGACTACCGCATCCTGTCGAGCCCGCTGCAGCGTGCGCGGATGACGGCGGCGGTGCTGTTCCCCGATGCCGAGATCGGCATCGATTCGCGCCTGGTCGAAATGGATTTCGGCGCCTGGGAGGGGCAACGCCTGGCCGATCTGCGCGGCGATCCCGGCGGCGACGCGGAACAGCGCGAGGCCCGGGGCCTGGATTTCAAGGCGCCGGAAGGCGAAAGCCCGCGCGAGGTGCAGGCGCGGCTGCGGCCGCTGCTGCGG
This sequence comes from Dongiaceae bacterium, assembly GCA_044226685.1. Taxonomy (GTDB): domain Bacteria; phylum Pseudomonadota; class Alphaproteobacteria; order Dongiales; family Dongiaceae; genus Dongia_A. The sequence continues at coordinate 2,603 of JBGAGP010000102.1, read as the reverse complement.
CGCCTGGCGGAGCTCGGCCGGCCGACGGTGCTGGTGACCCACAAGGCGGTCGGCCGCGCCCTCTATGCCTTGGCCAGCGGATGGACCATGATCGGCAAGCCGCCGGTGAAGCTGCGGCCCAATTGCGCGCAGGTCTATGCGTTGCGCGCCGATGGGAATCCGGCAATCGAGACGTTGAACGTGAGTCTGGAGGGGTGATGAGCGTCGGAATGAAGCATCGGCGCATTGACACGCGGGATGCGCCCCTTCCCCCCCAAGCCGACGAATGTCGGCATGCGCCGACGGGGCGGGGGAAGGATGGGAAGGGGGGTGTTGCAGCGCCAGGCCTGTCCGCAAGCAATCGTCGCGTTCTATCGCCTCCGGCGATGCGCACGCGTAGCGTGCGGACCCCCCATCCGGCTGCGCCTAGGCTCGCTCTGCTCGCCAAGTCTCCGCTGCCTTCCCCCGCAAGGGGGGAAGGGTTTTTCTTTCTTTCCGGGCTTGTATCTGCATGACCTCGCCCCGCGTCTTCTTCTATGTGCAGCATTTGCTCGGCATCGGCCATTTGCGCCGGGCGGCGGCGCTCGGGCGCGGGCTGCTCGAGGCCGGCGCCGCGGTCGATTTCGTGCTCGGCGGCGCGCCCGTCGAGGGCATCGCGCCGCGCGGCGCGGCGGTGGTCCAGCTGCCGCCGGCGGTGGCGTCGGATTCGAATTTCACCCACCTGCTCGACGCCGCCGGCAACAAGGTCGACGAGCGCTGGAAGGTGGCGCGCAAGCAGGCGCTGCTCGACGCCTATGCCGCGATCAAGCCCGACATCGTGCTGCTGGAGATGTATCCCTTCGGCCGGCGCCAGTTCCGCTTCGAGCTGCTGCCGCTCCTGGATCAGGTCGCCGCCTCGCAGCCCAAACCACTGGTCGCGGTGTCGGTGCGCGACATCCTGGTCGACAAGGGCCGCATGGACCGCGCGCGCGAGGCGGTGGAGATCGTCAAGCGCCATGTCGACAAGGTGCTGGTGCATGGCGATCCGCGCCTGGTGCGCTTCGACCTCACCTTTCCGCTGGCCACCGAGATCGCCGGCAAGCTCGACTACACCGGCTTCGTGGTCGAGCGCGTGCCGGCGCCCTCGGCGACGCTCGACCGGGCGAAAGGCGAGGTCCTGGTTTCCGCCGGCGGCGGCGCGGTCGGTTTTCCCCTGCTGGCGGCGGCGATCCGCGCCCGCAAGCTGACCCGGCACCGGCACCGGCCCTGGCGCGTGATCACCGGGACCAACCTGCCGGCGGCGCAGCGCCAGGAGCTCGAGCGGCTGGCCGGTGGCGATCCGGGCATCGTCATCGAAAGCTTCCGGCCGGATTTCGCGGCGCTGCTGGCCGGCTGCCAGCTCTCGGTCTCCCAGGCCGGCTACAACACGGTGATGGAGCTGATCGCGTTGAGATGCCCCGCCGTGGTGGTGCCCTTCGCCGAGGGCGGCGAAAGCGAGCAGACCTTGCGCGCCCGCATGCTGACCGAGCGCAAGGTGTTGAGCATGGTCGATCCGGACTTCCTCACTCCCGGCACGCTGGCGGCCGCCATTGACGCGGCGCAGCCGCCGGCGGCGCTCGAGCTCAACCTCGACGGTGCCGCCCGCAGCGCGGCCGACCTGGTGGCGGCCTGGACGCAAGCGCGGCGATGACGGCGATCGAACCGGCGACCTGGGACGACCTGGCGCGCGAATGCGATGCCTGGGCGGCGCAAGGCCGCCAGGTGGCGCTGTGGTGGCGCGATGACGACGCGGTGGCCGACACCCCGGCGCTGCGCCGGCTGCTCGATCTCGTCGCCGGCCGGGCGCCGGTGGCGCTGGCGGTGATCCCGGCATCGCTCACCCCCGGCCTGGACGACGCGGTGAGCCGCGCGGGCGGCGGGATTGCCGTGCTGCAGCATGGCTTCGACCACCGCAACCGGGCCGCGGCCGGAGCCAAGAAGTCGGAGTTCCCGGCCACCCGCCCGGCGGCGGAGGTGGCGGAGGTCCTGGCGCGCGGCCGCGATGCGCTCAGGATGGCGTTCGGGCCGCGCTTCGTTCCCGCCCTCACTCCACCCTGGAACCGCTTCGATGCCAGCCACCTGGCGCTGCTGGCCAGCCTCGGCTTTCGTGGCGTCAGTGCCTATCTGGCGCGGCGGAACCCGGCGCCGGCGCCGAAACTCCGCCAGGTCAACACGCATGTGGACATAATCGATTGGCACGCGGGCGGCGCCACGGCCGGCGGCGCGCCGGGCGGTGCGGTGCGGCCCTTCCTCGGCACCGGGCGGGCGCTCGGCCTGCTCGTCGGCCACCTCGCCGCCCGGCGCCAGGGCATGGCGGACGCGGCCGAGCCAACGGGTCTGTTGACGCATCACTTGGTCCATGACACAGAAACGTGGGAGTTTCTGGGAGAATTACTGGCCTGGACCGCGGCCCGTCCGGCGATTGCCTGGCACAACGCGGCGGACCTGTTTCCGGAGTTTGGCGGTTAGATGACCGAGCTGAGATATCCGCTCTCGGCCCTGATTTGGGACTATGTCCGGGGCGTCTCCGGCATGATCGTCTGCTTTGTGATCCTCGTCACAAACGACTGGCAAAACCAATTGGTGTGGCTTTTCGCGGGGTTGAC
>JBGAGP010000101.1:0-16921 GCA_044226685.1 Dongiaceae bacterium | reverse complement strand
TTCCGTCTACGTCCGCGCCGCGCGGCTCGCGCTGGCGGAGAAGGGCGTGGCCTACGAGCTCGTGCCGGTCGACATCTTCGCCGCCGAGGTGCCGGGCTGGTATCGCGCGCTGCATCCGTTCGGGCGCATTCCGGCGTTCGAACATGACGGGTTCCGGCTCTACGAGACCGGGGCCATCCTGCGCTATGTCGATGAGGCGTTCGACGGTCCCCCTGGACATCCTGGGCTGATGCCGCCGCCGGGCGATCCGCGCGGCCGGGCGCGGGTCAACCAGATCGGCGGGGTGATCGATGCCTATCTCTACCGGCCGCTGATCTGGGACCTCTATGTCGAGCGCTGCGACGCGCCCGCCGAGGGGCGCGCGGCGGACGAGGCAAAGATCGCCGCGGCCATTCCGCGCGTCGCGGCGTGCTTCGCGGCGCTGGCGGACCTGGCGCAAGAGGAGGGGCCGTTCCTGCTCGGCGCGCAGCTGACGCTCGCCGATCTTCATCTGGCGCCGATGATCTCGCTCGGTCTGCGCGCGGCGGAAGTGCCGCCGCTGCTCCGCGCGCAACCGAAGCTGGCGCGCTGGTGGAGCGTCATGCGCGGACGGCCGAGCCTCGCGGTCACCGCGACGCGCGGCGCGGAAGTCTGAGGGAGCGGAGGTGTGAGGCGCCGGCGGTTCCGGGAGCCTCGGACGGGCGGGTTCCCACTTGTCGTCATGACCGGGCGGAGACCCGGTCATCCAAGTCTCCAGGCGCGTCGCGGCGGCGGAATTGGATTGCCGGGTCAAGCCCGGCAATGACGGTTTGTTGAGTGCGCGCGGCGGGATCTGGCTGTATCCCCGAGGCGCCTTATCCCCGGAATCAAACAGCCCCTCTCCGTTGCCGGAGAGGGGCCGGTCTCCGCCGTTCCGCGTCGCGGGGCGACAGTCGGGGGAACTGTCGGGGGATGAGGCGCGGAGGGGAAGGAGTGGGTCGGTGCGCGGGCTTCCGCCTATTTCACCGTGAACACGGTCCACATGCCGTTGGCGTAGTGGTTGGCGACGTTGCAGGCGAGCACGTATTTGCCGGGCTTCAGGCGCAGGGTCAGCTCGCCGCTCTTGCCGGGGTCGAGCTCCTCGACCTCGCCCAGCGAGCCGGCGGCGTCCTCGTCGAACCGGGCGTCCTTCTCCACATAGGGCAGGCCCTTGCCGTCGGCCGGATAGGGCAGCACCAGCATCTCGTGCACCTGGTCCTTGGAGGTGTTGGAAACCTTGAAGGTGACTTCGCCGGCCGGCACCGAATCGGTGGAAAGCTTCATGCCCATGCTGCCATCCATCATGCCGCTCATCATCGCGTCATGCGCCATGCCCATGCCGCGGTCCATCGCCATCTCGGCGCTGGCGCCCTTGTCCCACATGGAGACCTCGACCACCGTGCCGGCATCGGCGAAGGCCGCCGCGGTCAATCCGGGCAGGGCGAAACCGCAGAGCAGCGCGCAAGCCGCGGCCAGGCGCGGCAGACTGGGTAACATTCGAATCATCGTTGTCCTCGTTGGGAATACGCTTGGCGCGGCGCGCGGGGCGCCGTGGTCCCGCGACAACGGGGCAGGGCAAGACTAGGCCCGCGGACATGACGCGGAACTGATACCCGCGCGGTAACAGCGGCAGCGTTGCTGACCCGAGGGCTCGATTTTCCCTGCCGCCGGCCGGCGGCGACCGGGGCGGGCGCGCCTCGCCGCTAGGCCGGCTTGGCGGCGAGCAGGGCCGCGGTGTCGGGCTCGTCGATCTGTGCCGCGTCCAGGTAGCGGTGGGCGTAGTCCTTCCACACCCCGGCGGTGACGAAAAGGTCGAGCAGATCGGGGTCGAGGTGATGCTCGCGCTTCATGCTGGCGAGGATGCGGAAGCTCTCGCTCAGCGTCTTGGCGCGCTTGTAGGGGCGGTCGCCGGCGGTCAGCGCCTCGAACACGTCGGCGATGGCCATCATATCTTCTCGTGGTGGCCGCCGGCGATCTCCGGCACCGCCGCCAGATGGCGCGGCAGCGGCAGGGCCTCCAGCATCATGATGGTCTGGGTCATGTGGTCGTTGATGATGTAGCGCTCCTCGGCGGTGAGCGTGCCGCGGCCGATGGCGAGGTTGTAGAGCTCGCCGCGATTGAACTTGTTGGCCGGCGTCTCGACGCGGATGCCCCAGGGATTCTCCTTGCCGATGATCTCGGAGGCCGCGCGCGGCACCAGGTGGTCGTCGCGATCGGCGAGCAGCGGCTCCTCCACCGGCAGGGCGGGGGCGGGCCTGCGCTCCTTGCGCGCGCGCTCCTCGTAGGAGCAGCCCAGGCGGTCGTCGAGGGTGCGGGTCCAGCGCCGCGCGGCGATCCCCTTCAGGCGCTCGATCTTCGCCGGGTCCATGAACTCGCCGCCCTCGTTGCAGGCGGCGACGAAGGCGAAATCGTCGTCGAGTTGCTGCCACGCCGCATCGCGCGCGGCGCCGAGCTGCGCCTCGTCGCCGCCCTCCGCCAGGCCGCGCCAGTAGGCGGTCTCCGCCGCCGCCTTCAGCAGCTCGAAGCGCATGCGGATCTCGTGGATGCGGTCATAGATGCATTCCAGCTTGGTCGCCTTGTCGACCACGTATTCCGGCGTCGTCACCTTGCCGCAATCGTGCAGCCAGGAGCCGATGTCGACCGCCTCCCATTCCTGCTCCGTCAGGGTGAAGTCGCGGAACGGGCCGCTCGCATCGGCGCAGGCGGCCTCGGCCAGCATGCGGGTCAGCACCGGCACGCGCTGGCAATGGCCGCCGGTATAGGGCGACTTGGCGTCGATCGCGCCGGCGATCAGGCGGATCAGCGCGTTCATCAGGTCCTTCTGCGCCTTCAGCAGCAGCTTGTTCTCGATGGCGATGCCGGCGCTGCCGGAAACCGCGCGGATGAATTCGCGCTGGCGCGCGCCGATCGGGCGGACGACGTCGCCGCCGGCCATGCGGCGCAGCAGCAGCAGCAAGCCGAGCGGCCGGCGCTGCCGGTCGACCAGCGGCACCACCATGAGCCCGACCTGGGCGGCGCCCAGCCGCGCCGCCACGCCGGCAAGACCCAGCGCCTGCAGCCCGGCGCCGTCGACCGGCCGGCCCAGCATGACGATCTCGCCCTGGCCGAGGGCGGCGTCGATCTCGCGCGGCAGGCCGGCGCCGCCGAGGGCGATCGGCTCCGGCCCGGCACCCTGCGCGGCGAGGTTGCCGCCGTCCCACAGCGCCAGTTCCGGCTCCAGCGTGGCGCCGTCCTGGGCCAGCAGATAGATGGCGCCACCTTCGCCTTCGACCAGGCGCACGGTCTCGCGCAGCACGCGCTCGAGCAGCCGGCGCAGATCGCCTTCGCCGGACAGCGCCTGGCCGATGTCGAGGAACTGGCGGATGGTGCCCTGCATGGAGCCAAGTGCCGCGGCCAGGCGGCCGATCTCGGCGATGCGCGTCGGCACTTTCATGTCGCCGGTGAAATCGAAGGCGGCGATGGCCCGGGTGCGCTGCGCCAGCTGCTGCAGCGGCCGCGCCAGCAGCCCGCTCGCCCAGACACCGAAGCTGAGCGCCGCCATCAGGATCAGCCCGGCCATCAGCAATTGCCGCCCGAGCAGGGCGCGCGCCCCGGCGAACAGCTCGTCATCCGGCACCGCGATCAGCACGGCCAGGGACTGCCCGTCCAGCGATTGCTGGCCGAGGGACTGCTCTTCGAGGCCGCGTATGTCGGTGCGCAGCAATTGCCAGCCGCGCCCGTCGATGCTGGCCTCGGCCTGGCGCACGCTGCCGGGCTGGGTCGCCGCCGTGCTCGCATCGGCGTCCGGGATGCGCGCCGCTTCGGCCAGCGCCGGCACGCCCAGGTCCTGGATGCCGGCGAGGCGCGAGGAGGAATCCGGATTGGTGACGACCAGCCGCGCCGGATCCGGATAGCCGATGACCCGGCCGAAGCGGTCGATGACGGCGATCTCCGTCGCCGGCGTGATGCGCAGGGGCGCCAGCTCGGCGGCGATGCTCTGCAGCCTCAGGTCGATGCCGATGACCGGCCCGCCGTCGCGCACCGGCCGCGCCATGGTGACGCCCAGGGCCCGGGTGGTGAAATAGACATAAGGCTCGGTGAGGATGGTGCGGTTGGCGGCGTGCGCCGCCTCGTACCAGGGCCGGGTGCGCGGATCGAAGACGTAATCCGGCTCCGCCCGCGCCCGCAGCAGCGTGCCGTCGGCGGCGTAGAAGCGGTATTCGCCCTTGGCGGCGCCGGTGGTTTCGTCGCGGCTGATCGATTGCACCAGCAAGGCGGCGGATTTCGGCGCGGCATAGCGCTCCTGGTCGCCGGCCTCGCGCAACGGCCGGATCAGCAGGAACTCGCCGTTCACATAGCCGATGAAGGCGGCGTCGAAGCCGGCATCCGAGGTCAGCAGGCGCAGGAAATCCGGCAGCGCGCGCAGCCGCATGCCGATGTCGCCGGCCTCGGTCAGGCTGGAATTGGCCAGCAGGTTGAGCGCGCTCGCGGCCGGGCGCAGCACGCGGCTCACCTTCTCGCTCAGGCTCTCGCCGATATAGCGGGCGGATTCCGCGGCGGTGGCGCGGATCTGGTCCTGGGCGCCGCGATAGGCCTGGTAGGTCAGCGCCGCGGTGATGACGCAAAGCAGCAGGCCGACCGACAGGGCGGCGGCCAGCTGGAACGGCAGGCGCCGGCGCTTGCGGCGGCGGCCGTGCGGCGGGGTGTCGGGTGTCGACGAGCTTGGCGTGGAAGAGCCCGGCGGCGAAGCGCCCAGCGTTTCGATGATCTCGGCCTGGGAGGAGGCAGCCGCGTTGACCATGGCACCCTCGCGGGATTGGCGATGGGGACCGGCCGCTCCGGCGCCCCAAGCCCCCGCCAGACCGCCAGTCTTCTAGGAAATTTAGCTCATTTCGGCAGCAAAAGCGAATCGGCGCGTCAGTAGAACACGCTGCGGGTGCGGTGCCGGAGGCTGGCGCGGTAGCGCGCGTCCTGGCCGCGGTTCCACAGCAGGTAATCGAGGTCGACCGAGGTGATGGCAGCGTGGCCGGCCGCGTGCAGCAGCTCCTTCAGCCGTTCCACCGCGTGCAGCGCCACGGCGCGGATCTCGACCTCCTCGGGCGATCCGGCGGCGATCAGCTCCCCCGCCGCCAGCCGCGCGGCAAGCTTTGGGTCGTAGACAAGCACGCCGTCGACGCGCAGCACATGCGGCACCAAATTGTCGGCGAAGATGGTAAGGCGGTCGCGGTCCTCGAAGCGGCCCCAGCCCTCGTTGTCGAAGGCCAGCGCCAGGTCGGCGGCGGTGATCTGCGCCCGCTTCAGGATCGGGATCTGCCGGCCGCGCCAGATCGCGACGTCGTCGAAGCACGGCATCCGGCGCAGGATGGCGACAAGCGCTCCGGCGCGGTGCCCGGCGCTTTCCACCAGCCGTGCCGGGTCGCCGTCGTAGCGCGCCAGCAGCAGGGCGCCGAGTTCGTTCAGCGCCCGGGCGAACAGCGCCATCAGCTGGGCCGGCTCCGGCTCCGCCCCGCCCGCGTCGTCGGGCCCGTCCTGGCCGAAGATGCGCGCGCAGTCCGCCGGGGTCAGCGTCGCCAGGCGCCGCGCGTCGGGCGCGCCCTGCCGCCGGAACCAGTCGTTGAGACTGGCCGCCACGGTGAAATAGCCGCTCATCGTGGCGCCATCCGGTGCGAGGCGCTTGCGCAGCCGCGGGAAATAGCCGGAGCCGAAATTGATGCTGTCCAGCACCAGGATGAAGGCGAGGGTCTCCCGGCCGCGGCCGAGCCAATGCGTCGCCGGGTCGAGCCCGGCCTGGCCGATCTCGGCCAGCGGGAAGTCGCGCGCGTATTCGTCCAGCCGCGCATCGTCGATACGCACCAGCAGGGCTTGCTCCGCCACGTGGCGGCAGGCGGCGCGGATCTCGTCGAAAATGTCCATGCGCCCGTTCCTGGCGAAAGCCGCGCCTGCGGTCAAGCCTCGCCCCCGGTCAAGCCTCGCCCCCGGTCAAGCCTCGCCAGGCCGGCCCGCACTGTGACCGCCGTCACGAACCGCGGCGCGCTGCCGCCCGACGAAGGTACGAAGCCAATCCGCGACGGGGAGGACCGCCATGTCGATCGATCTCGAGACCAGGAAGCTGGAGCGCGATATCAAGAGCAGCGTCCTCGCAGACACGGCGCCAGTCGCCGGCTTCACCGCGGAATTGGCGGGCGCGTTCAAGTTCGTGCCGGTGCAGCCCGCCTACAACCTCATCTTCGGCAGCAACCTGGACGACGACATCCAGGGCACGGCGCAGAACGACATGATCCTCGCCAATGGCGGCTATGACGTCGTGCATGGCGGGGCCGGCGACGACTGGATCGACGGCGGCAGCGAGGCCGACGACCTTTTTGGCGGCCGCGGCAACGATCTGCTGATGGGCGGCGCCGGCGACGACGACCTCACCGGCGGGGTCAACAACGACCTGCTCAGCGGCGGCTCGGGCAATGACGAGCTTTACGGCGAAACCGGCGACGATACGCTCTCCGGCGGCGCCGGCAACGACTGGGCCGAGGGCGGCGCCGGCGACGACGTCATCGACGGCGGCAGCGGCAACGACCATCTCGACGGCGGCGACGGCGACGACACCATCGACGGCGGCGATGGCGACGACGACATCAGCGGCGGCGCCGGTGACAACGTCATCCATTGCGGCGCCGGCGACGACTACGCGGGCGGCTATCCCGGCACCAACCTGATCTATGGCGGCGACGGTGACGATGCCATCGGCGGCAGCGGCGCCTTCCATGGCGAGGGCGGCGACGACTTCATCGTCGGCGCGCCGGGCAGCGATTTCTGCTACGGCGGCGACGGCGACGACCTGATCCTGTCGCAGGAGGGCGACGATTACATCGAAGGCGGCTTCGGCAATGACAGCCTGGCCGGCTTCGACGGCAACGACGTGATCCTCGGCGGCGCCGGCAACGATTCCTGCGCCGGCGATGATGGCGACGACGAACTCGACGGCGGCGCCGGTCACGACGACGTGCTGGGCGGCCACGGCAACGACGTGCTGGTCGGCGGGCTGGGCGGCGACTACCTCAACGGCTCCTACGAAGACGATGTGCTCTACGGCGACTTCACCGCGCTCACCAAGCTCGCCGGCACCGGCGACCAGCTGCGCGGCGGCTCCGGCTACGATCAGTTCGTCTATTTCGCCGGCAACGATGACGGCCGCGACGTGATCCTCGACTTCAATCCGGAGGAGGACGTGCTGCGCCTTGTCGACGTCGTGGATTCCAACGACGATCGGGTTTGGACCAGCGTGTCCGGCGACGGCGACCTGGTGGTCAACTTCGCCGGCGGCGGCAACGTCGAGCTCGACGGCATCGCCAATATCGGCGTCAGCACGCTGAAGCAGCTGGTGAGTTACATCCCCGTCGAGTTCGGCGAGCCCTGATTGCGCCGTCCCGTCGCAGCGCGCGCGATGGATTTCCTGGCCCGCGGAGTCTATCGTTGCCGCCGCGGATCACGCGGGAGCGCGACATGGTGGAGATCGTCTATTACGCGGCGATGAGCCTGGACGGACAGATCGCCACCCGCGACGGCGGCATCGACTGGCTGCCGCCGATCGAGCCGGCGAGTGCGGGTTCCGGCGAGGGCGGCTCGGGCGGCTTCGACTACGGCTACCCCGATTTCTACGCCTCGGTCGACGCGCTGCTGATGGGCAGCCGCACCTACGAGAAGATCCTGCGCCACGACGACTGGCCCTACATGGACAAGCCGAGCTGGGTGTTCACCCGCCGGCCGCTGCCCCGGCCGCCCGGCGGTGGGGCGGGCAGCGATGCGGGCGAGCCGCGCATCGAGTTCACCGCCGAGCGGCCGGAAGAGGTCCTCGACGAATTGGCGCTGCGCCGGGTCAAGCGCGCCTGGATCGTCGGCGGCGGCAAGCTCGCCTCCAGCTTCCGCGAGCGCGGCCTGATCCACGCCTACGGCATCGGCATCGTGCCGGCGATCCTCGGCGGCGGCATCCCGCTGCTGGCGCCGCATGGCGAGCAGGAGAAGCTGACCCTCACCGGCTGCCAGACCTATCCCGACGGGGTCGTCGTGCTGTGGTACCGACGCGTGGAGTAGCCCCCCATACACGACACATTCGTCATGGTCGGACTTGGTCCGACCACCCACGAGTTTGGATGGGCGATATCCGGACGTGGCGGGCAAACTCGTGGGTGGTCGTGCCAAGCACGACCATGACGCGGGAGGGATCACCCCCCCACTTTCGTCCTACTTGCCCAGCAGCGTCTTCAGTTTGGGATCGAGCGAGGCGAGGAAGACCTCCACCGCGTCGGTGTAGTCGCCCGGCTTGCCCAGTTCCTCGTTGATGGCGCCGTGGCGCAGCCTTTCGCCGAGCACCTCGGCGCGGGCGCCCAGCGCCTTCGACTTCAGCGCATAGGCGGTGTTGGTGGCGCAGGAATCGCTGCGCAGGCGCGAGCACACGCCGAGCCACGGCTTCATGCCGCTGGTCAGGTGATGCACCGGCGAGGATGCTTCCCAGAAGGCGGGATCGGCGCCGAAGGCCTCGTCATAGAGCCTGGCGTGCTTGTGGTTCATGATCTGCGGCACGTCGAGGGCGCCGCTGTCGAGCGAGACGGTGCCGAGCCAGGGCCTGGCGCCCTGCTTCGTCGCCCGCGCGGGATCGGCATTCAGCAGCGTCACCAGATGCGCACCGGCGGAGTGGCCCATCAGGATGAATCGGTCGGGGTCGCCGCCCCAGCCGGGTGCGGCACCCTGCGCGGCGGCGATGGCGCGGGCGATATCGTCGGCCTGCTCGACCGGATCGCTGTCGGGAATCATCGGGTAGTTGACCGAGATGAAGATGATGCCCCTGGGCAGCCAGCGCGCGACCTTGTTGTCGACCACCCGGTCGATGCCCTTGTCGCCATAGGCCCAGCCGCCGCCATGCACCATCAGGATCACCGGCGCCGGTTGCGTTCCGGGTTGCGCCGGCAAGTAGATGTCCATGCGCTGGTCTTTGGCCGTGCCATAGGCGACGTTGCGCAGGACCTTCACCGCGACGCCGCCGATCGTGGCCGTTGTTTCCTCCGCCCGGACGAGGCCGGCAGGACCCAGCGCCAGCACCAGCACCGGAATGATCAGGCGTACGAGCCGAAGGGCGAGGCGGGTGGCGGAAAATGACGGCATGGGTGCTCCTGGATGGTGGTCTCGGCAGCCTGGACTCTGGTCCGGTAAACTCCGGGCCGATCTGTCTAACGGCGCTCGGGCGGCAAGCCTGCGGTCATCCGTCCGCGATTTCGGGCCGCTCCCCGCTCCCCTTCCGTCCGCCGAGGCCCTATGATCGCCGCAATCCTTGTCGCAGATGGTGACCATGCGCAATCCGGACCGAGGCCTCAACCTGCTTTCCGCCGTGATCGGCCTGCTCGCCATCCTGGCCGCCGGCTCCGCCGCCGCCCAGGAGGCCGGGCAGGAATCCGGGCAGCCCGGCGGCTGGGACACGGACGCCTTCCTGTGCCGCGACCTCAACCTGGAGCCGCCGCTGCGGATCGAGGCCTGCGCCCGGGCGCTGAAGGCGCCGAGCCTGTCGGCCAAGGTCCAGGTCGGATTGCTGTCGCAACGCGCCATGGCGTTCGACGAGGTCGGTGACTACGACAAGGCGATCCAGGATTACGACGCGGCGATCGTGCTGGCGCCGCGCGACCCGTACCTCTATCTCAACCGCGGCGTCGCCAAGGTGCGCGGCGGCAAGCCGGCGGCGGCGCTGCCCGACTACGACCAGGCGATCAAGCTGAAGCCGGATTGGCACCTGCCCTATTTCGACCGCGCCGTGGCGCTGTCCGACCTCGGCCGCGGCGCCGAAGCCCTGGCGGATTACCAGCGCGCGGTCGAGCGCAATCCCGACGATGCCTGGATCTATGTCGGCCAGGGCGACGTGCTGGCCGCCTCCGGCGACGCGGCCGGGGCGCTCGCCGCCTACGACCGCGCGCTGGCGCTGCGGCCGGACCTCGACAAGGCGCGGGCGCGCCGGGCCAAGGTGCTGCTGGGCCTCGAGCGGCCGCAGGAGGCGGTGGCGGAGATGGACCGGGCGCTCGCCGACAGCACCAGCAACGCCGAATGGTGGCGGCTGCGCGCGCAGGCGAAATTCGCGCTGGTCGATTTCGCCGGCGCCATCGCCGATCTGCAGCAGGCCGCCGAGAAGGCGCCGCAGGATACCCGGATCCTGCGCGAATTGGCGCTGGCGCAGCTGGCCGCGGGCGACGATGCGGCGGCCGATGCGTCCGCGCAGCAGGCGCTGGCCGCGCTGGCGAACGAGACGGCCAATGTGATCCTGGCCGGGCAGGTGGCGCTGCTGCGCGGCCATGCCGATGCGGCGGCGGATCTGGCGCGCCGCGCCGTCGCCTTGAAGCCCGGCGACGCCCATGCCCAGGCGTTGCTGGCGCTCAGCCTCGCGCCGGGTGGCGAATCCGAAAAGGCGGCCCAGGCCGCCGCCGATTTCGCCCCGGACGATGCCGAATTGCTGGCGATCGCCCGCCATCTCGGCGCCCGCAGCGATCACGTGGCGCCGCGGCCGAGCCAGGCGACCCCGGCCGGCAAGATGCTCGCCGCCTGCGTCGCCAATCTGGCAATCGACGACCTCGCGGCCGCCCGGCAATCCGGCGCGCGCTGGTCGCTCTGCTGGCTCGGCGCGCAGCGCTGACGGCAAATCCACAAATTCTTTATGGATTAGATCGTCAGCGCCAGTTTGGATTTTGAATAACTCTAAATTGGCACTTCAAATCCCCGGCTTCTTTGCTAGAATCACGTTCCATGAGCAGGGCACATCCGAATCATCTGACGTCCCAGGCGCGGCCTTTCGCGCCAATCGTGCAGCGCCTGCGCCAGGCGGGCCTGCGGCCGACGCGGCAGCGCCTGTGCCTGGCGCGGCTGCTGTTCGAGCCGGGCGACCGCCATGTGACGGCGGAGCAGTTGCACTCGGAAGCCAATGCGGCGCGGGTCGAAGTCTCCCTCGCCACCATCTACAACACGCTGCACCAGTTCACCGAGGCCGGGCTGCTGCGCGAAGTGGTGATCGAGCCGGGCCGCTCCTATTTCGACACCAACGTCAGCAACCACCATCACTTCTTCCTCGAGGAAGACGGCGCGCTGATGGACATTCCGGGCGAGCACATCGCCCTGGCGCAATTGCCCGCACCGCCTGCGGGCCTCAAGGTGAGCCGCGTCGACGTGGTCGTCCGGGTCACCCGCAAGGGCTGATCCCTGCGCTAATAAGTCGCGCTTTTCAAACGCTCAGACGTTAGTTTGTAATTATTCTAAACGTCTTGACGGGGCGGTTTTGGCAGCCCATAGTTTTTGCGACGGCGGCTGCTCCGCCGCCTCGAGTCCCGCTCCCCGAAGTCACGCTCCGGGCCTTGCCAGTGTTCCGGGCATCAGGCGTGGCGGCGAGAGTGGGCCTCCTCAGCATCGGCATCTGCATCAGGGAGAATGTCATGGCCAATCTGAAGAACTCCAAGACCCAGGATAACCTGAAGGCCGCGTTCGCCGGCGAAAGCCAGGCCAACCGCCGCTACCTCTATTTCGCCCAGAAGGCCGACGTCGAAGGCTACAACGACGTCTCCGCCGTGTTCCGCTCGACCGCGGAAGGCGAGACCGGCCACGCCCACGGCCATCTCGAGTTCCTCGAAGTCGTCGGCGACCCGGCCACCGGCCTGCCGATCGGCTCGACCTCCAACAACCTCAAGGCGGCGATCGCGGGCGAGACCCACGAATACACCGACATGTATCCGGGCATGGCCCGCACCGCGCGCGAGGAAGGCTTCGACGAGATCGCCGACTGGTTCGAGACCCTGGCGAAGGCTGAGAAGTCCCACGCCGGCCGGTTCCAGAAGGCGCTCGACACGCTGGGCTAAGGCGCCCGTACTGGCGTCGTGAAAACCGGGCGGCGTCGCGCGATGCCGCCCGTTTCTCTCCTCCGGACTCGCAGCTAGGGACGGTACCGATGCGCGAAGGCAGCCTGGAAGCACCGATCCGCCACGTCCTCGACTGGCAGAACCCCGATTTCTACGACATGGACAAGATCCATGCCGAGATGCACCGCGTCTTCGACGCCTGCCACGGCTGCCGGCGCTGCTTCAACCTGTGCGATTCCTTCCCGCGGCTGTTCGACCTGGTCGACAATTCGGCGACCGGCGAAATGGACGGCGTGAAGGTCGCGGACTACAAGCAGGTGGTCGACGCCTGCACCCTCTGCGACCTCTGCTTCATGACCAAGTGCCCCTATGTGCCGCCGCACTACCGCGCCGCCGAGCTGAAGCACGGCAAGGCGGACAAGGTCTACGGCCAGCTGACCGAGACCGACCGCAACGGCAAGGCGGCGCAAATGATGGCCCCGGTGGTGAACTTCGCCAACGAGGCGAAGCCCGTCCGCGCGCTGATGCAGGCGACAATCGGCATCGACGCCGAGGCGAAGCTGCCGAAATTCTGCGGCCGCACCCTGGTGATGCGCGCGGCCGAGGAGCCGCTGCAGGTGAACCAGAGCGCGCCGGCCTATGGCCGCAAGGCGGTGCTCTACGCCACCTGCTTCTCCAACTACAACAATCCCGAGATCGGCGTCGCCGCGCGCAAGGTGCTGGCGCATAACGGCGTCGAGACCGAAGTGGTCTATCCGCGCTGCTGCGGCATGCCGCAATTCGAGCGCGGCGACGTCGCCCGCGTGGCGGAACATGCCAAGACGGTGAGCGAGGCGCTGATCCCCTATGTCGAGGACGGCTACGACGTCATCGCCCTGGTGCCGTCCTGCGCGCTGATGCTGAAATTCGAATGGCCGCTGGTCCTGCCCAATGACGCCAAGGTGAAGCAGCTTTCGGACGCGACCTACGACATCTCCGAATACGTGGTGGAGATCGCCACCAAGCAGGGCCTGGCCAAGGGCCTGCGCAAGCTGGAGGGCGGCGTGGCGCTGCACATCGCCTGCCACGCGCGGGCGCAGAACATGGGCCAGAAGGCGGCGGAGATGCTGCGCCTGATTCCCGACCCGGATTTGCAGGTGATCGAGCGCTGCTCCGGCCACGGCGGCGCCTGGGGCGTGATGCAGGGCAATTTCGACATCGCGTTGAAAGTGGGCAAGCCGGTGGCGCGCCAGGCGCTGGGCGCGGGCAAGGCGCATGTCGCCTCGGAATGCCCGCTGGCCGGCGACCACATCGTGCAGGGCATGGAGCGCCTCGCCAAGGGCGAGCCCCATGCGACGGAAGCCGAGCATCCGATCCAGCTGTTCGCCAAGGCCTATGGGCTGGTCTGAGGCTCGGCCGGCTTCGTAGAGAGTTCAGGTGAGACGATGAGCATCATGATGGGCAAGAAAGAGATCACGCCGTCCGACATCCTGCCGCTGGCGACCTATGCGACGCAGCGCGCGGCGATGCGCCAGGAGATCGTGCGCAAGAAGAAGAACCGCCGGATCGAGGTCGGCCCCTGTGCCACCTTCTATTTCGAGTGCTACGAGACGATGCTGCAGCAGGTGCAGGAGATGCTGTACATCGAGAAGGGCGGCGCCGAGCAGGTGGCCGACGAGCTCTCCGCCTACAACCCGCTGATCCCCAAGGGCGCCGAGCTGGTGGCGACGGTGATGTTCGAGATCGACGACCCGGTGCGCCGCGCCAATGTGCTGGCGCGCCTCGGCGGGGTCGAGCAGACGATGTTCATCAAGCTCGGCGACGACAAGATCCTGGGCGTGCCCGAGGCCGACCAGGACCGCACCAACGAGGCAGGCAAGGCGTCCTCGGTGCAGTTCGTCCACTTCCCCTTCACCGCAGCCCAGATCGCGAAGTTCAAGAGTTCCGGGCAGATGATCGTCATCGGCATGGAGCATCCGAATTACGGCCACATGTCCGTGATGCCCGAAGCCATGCGCGCCGAACTGGCCCAGGACTTCGACTGAGCGATTTCGACTGAGCCCCTGGTTGTCGACGGGGGTCGTCGACGGGGGCCGCCGATTGCCGAATGCAACGGGGCCGGACGCAAGTCCGGCCCTTTTCACATGGCACGGCGGCGCGTCAGAAGGAGAGAGTCGCGGCGCCGGCCTTGAGCTCGGCATGCATCACGCTGGCGCCGGTAATGATCACGCCATCCAGGAGGTCCGCCTGTTGATAGCCGCGCGACTGGACGCAGGGCGTGCAGGCCCAGATGGTTCCGCCGCGCTTCTGGAAATCCTCGATCAGCGCGGCCAGCGGCTGCAGCGGTGCCACCTGGGTCAGCTGCTGGCCGCCCTTGCGCACCACGTCGATGGCGGCACTGGTCAGGAAGACGAACACCTTGAGCCCGGCGGTCAGGCCGCCATTGGCGATGGTGAAGGCGACCGAGGACAATTCCGAATCGATGCCCCTGGTCATCAGGATCACGAGCTTGTCCGTTCCCGTCTGCATTGTGATATCCTCCTAAATGAACTTGCGGGTGAAAGGCGCGCTCATCTAGGCCCGCGATCGGATGGCGTCTATGGCCGGGGTGCCGAAAGACTTGATCGAAGTTCCGGCCCGGCCGGAATACGGCCGGCCGGCGGATGACGTGCTGTCGGACGTGCTGCGCAGTATCCGGCTCTCCGGGTCGCAGCAATTCTGCGTCATGCCGGTCGGCGATTGGCACACCGATTCGGAACCCTCCGCCCCCGCCAAGCCCGGCAGTCCGGGCAGCGTGATTCCCTTCCACATCGTCGTCGAGGGCAGCTGCTGGCTGAAGATGGACGGCCGCGCGTGGCGGTTGGGCGAAGGCGACGTGGTCGCTTTTCCATTCGGGACCGGCCACCAGCTCGGCGCCGGGTCCGGCGGGCGGCTGATCATCCCGGCGCGGGACCTGCCGCCGCGCCCCTGGCGCCAGGTGCCGGTGCTGCGCTATGGCAGCGGCCGCCGCCGGGTGCGCCTGCTGTGCGGCTATCTGCAGTGCGAGGCGATGAGCTTCCGGCCGTTGCGCGATGCGCTGCCGCCGCTGCTGCATGTCTCGACGCGCACGACGCCGGGCGTCGACTGGCTGCGCGCCACGGTGCGTCAGGTGGCGCGCGAGGTCGACCGGCCGCGCATCGGCGGCGTCGCCATGCTCGAGCGGCTGAGCGAGATCGCCTTCATCGAGTTGCTGCGGCATCAGATCGCCGCCGCCGCGCCCAACGCGGCAGGCTGGCTGGCGGCGTTGGGAGATCCAGCGCTGGGGCGCTGCCTGGCCCTGATCCATGACGATCCGCGGCGTGACTGGTCGGTGCGCGACCTCGCCTCGGCCGCGGGGTTGTCGCGCAGCACGCTGGCCGAACGGTTCGAGAGCGTGCTGGCGACCTCGCCGATGCGCTATCTGCGCGACTGGCGGCTGTGCCTCGCCGGTGTCGCCCTGACGACAAGCGGCAGGTCGATCGCGGCCATCGCGGACGAGGCGGGCTATGGCACCGAGGCGGCCTTCAACCGCGCCTTCAGGCGCAGCTTCGGCGTGCCGCCCGCGACCTGGCGGCGGAACGCGCAGAGCCGGGCGAAGCCGGCCCGGCCTAAAGCGGTTTCGCCACCGCGCCGAACAGGCGGTCGAGGAAGCCCATGAACCAGTCGTGCTGCAGGCGGTCGTAGCGTTGCATCGCCGCGTCCTGCTCCGCGCGCGGCTGCACGCCGGGCTTGCCGAAGCCGGCCCAGGCGCTGTTCTGCCAGCGGCGGAACCCCTCCGGCGTCACCTCGGCATGGAACTGGAAGCCGAAGGTGGAAGGGCCGTTGCGGAAGGCCTGGTTGGGGAACAGCGCGCTTCCGGCCAGGCGCTCGGCGCCGGCGGGAATCTCGAATTCGTGGAAATGCGCCTCGCACACCACCAGGCGCTCGGGGAAGAATTCGCGGCCGGCCTCCGTCGGCGTGATCTCGTAATAGCCGAATTCCTGCGGCTCGCCCTTCTTCGGGCCGACCGCGGCGCCCAGCACGCGGGCGATGGATTGCGCGCCCATGCAGATGCCGAGCAGCGGCACGTTCGCCTTCATGCATTGCCCGATCCAGCGGTTCTCGTCGTGCAGGAAGGGGTGCTTGTCCTCCTCGAACACGCTGAACGGCCCGCCATAGACGACGCTGGCGGCGACCGAGGAATCGACCGCGCCCAGCGCCTCGCCCTTGAACGGCTTCCGGATCTCCGGCTCGATGCCGCGGGCGCGGAAAAAGGCGACGACACGATCGTCATCAGGCTCGTCGGCATGGCGGATCAGGACGACGCGGCGCATAGGCTTTGGCTCAATCGTTCTCGAAGGCCTCGTCGGGATAGGCGCCCCAGAACTCGTCGCGGGTGAGCCAGCCCTTGTAGCCCTGCACCTCGAGCCGGCACCAATCGTCGCCGCGGCATTCCAGGACGCGGGCGACCACGCCCGGCTGCAGGAGGGCGACGGCATCGCCCGAGCCGGGCTCGGCGCGCAGCGTGCGCTGGGTGTCGATGATGAGACCGGTGCGTTTCCCGGACAGCAGGTTCTGCTGCACCCAGCCCACCGTGCCGTCGCGGTCGCGGATGCGCCGCCAGGTGTCGAACTCCTGGATGATCTCCACCGGCAGGCCCTTGCGCTGATAGACCCAGAGGATCGGGTAGTCCTTGCCCGGCCCGGCCCGAAGATTGGCCTCGCTGCTGTCCAACGAGGCGAAGCGGGGCAGCGGCAGGCGTTCCTGGGCGCCGGCCGGCGCCCATAGGCCGGCGGCGGCCAGCATGGCCAATCCCATGGCCAGCAGCCAGGGCGCCAGACGTGCGCGCAAAGTCGGTACGGACGCCCTCCGGCGCATGCTGAGCCACCCGGTGCAAAAGCCTTGAAATGCCTGATAGTCCAGGCGTCGCGGCCGGGTCAAGGCGCGTCGCCGCCGGGGCCGCGAAAATCGCGGCTTTCGGGCATGAAATGGCCGTGAGCGGCCCCGGATGCGGGGCATGCGCGCCGCCCGGACGGCCAGCCGCGTGGCTGTCGGGCGGTTGTCGCGGGGCGTTGCTAGACAGGTCCGCGGCATTC
>JBGAGP010000100.1:0-17577 GCA_044226685.1 Dongiaceae bacterium | reverse complement strand
CACCGTGCAGCCCGGCATCACCGTGCCGCTGGACGCCCTCGACGTGACCATCAACGCCAGCGGCCAGGTCGAGGCGACCCTCGCCGGCAATCCGACACCGCAGCTGCTGGGCCAGTTCCAGCTCGCCAACTTCGTCAACGAAGCCGGCCTCGACGCCCTCGGCGACAACCTGCTGGTCGAGACCGCGGCTTCCGGCAGCCCGACCACCGGCAATCCCGGCGAGATCGGCTTCGGTTCGCTGCAGCAGAACTTCCTCGAAACCTCGAACGTCAACATCGTCTCGGAGATCACCGACCTGATCACCGCCCAGCGCACCTACGAGATCAACTCGAAGGTGATCCAGGCGTCCGACGACATGATGGGGACGATCTCGCAGATCCGCTAAGGGAGCCGCATCATGCGCAAGCGACACCTGCTTCCCTACGCCCTCGCGGCCGGCATCGCCGCCGCGGTCGCGGCGCCCGTCTGGCAACCGGCAGCGGCCGATTCCCTCCTCGACGCGCAAGTATCGGCCGGCCTCACCCTGCGCGAGCGGATCATGGTCGACGACGAGGTCGTGCGCCTCGGCGACCTGTTCGAGGAGCAGATCAGCGACGGCGACGTGGCCATCGCCCAGGCGCCCAAGCCGGGCCAGACCCTGTCGCTCGAGACCCGCTTCCTGCAGCAGGTCGCGCGCGCCTACCGGCTGAATTGGACGCCGGCGTCGAAATACCAGAAAGTCACCGTCGGCCGCATGAGCCAGCGGGTCACCGCCGACATGGTGCGCGGCGCCCTCGCCGATGCGGTGCAGGAGCGTGTCGGCTCGGCCAATGACCTGGCCGTGCAGATCGACGGCGGCGACGTCGAATTCGACCTGCCGACCGATGTCGAGAACTCGGTCAGCGTCAGTGGCATCAACTTCAATCCGGCCTCCAACCGCTTCGCCGCCATCATCGTGGCGCCGGCCGACGGCCCGCCGCTGTTCCAGCGCACGGTCTACGGCACCGTCTTCGAGATGGCCCAGGTGCCGGTGCCCAACCGCCTGATCAGCGCCGGCGAAGTGGTCCGCGCCGAGGACCTGGAATGGCAATCCGTGCAGATCGGCCGCCTGACCGGCAATTCGCTGACCGATGTGCAGCAGTTGATCGGCCACGTCGCGAAGCGGCCGCTGAAGGCCGGCCAGGTGCTGCGCAGCAGCGACCTGGCGATGGCGCCGGCGGTGAAGCGCAACGACCTCGTGCAGCTGGTGGTGCAGACCGGGCAGATGACGCTCACCGTGCAGGGCAAGGTCCTGCAGGACGCCGCCGTCGGCCAGAGCGTGCGGGTGATCAACGTCAGCAGCAATCGCCAGTTGTCGGGCACGGTCGTCGATGCCGGCACCGTGGCCGTCGGCTTCAACGTCCCGGCGATCAACTAGGAGACCGCCATGTCCAGGAAAACCGTCAACACTTTCGTCACCCTCGGTCTCGCCCTGTCGCTCGCCGGCTGCGGCAACACGCTGGAGCGCATCGCCCGCGTCGGCGAGGAGCCGCCGATGTCGCCGATCGAGAACCCGACCGCGCAGACCGCCTATCGCCCGGTCAGCCTGCCGATGCCCGAGCCGCTGCCGGACGCGCGCCAGCCGAACTCGCTGTGGCGCCAGGGCTCGCGCGCCTTCTTCAAGGACCAGCGCGCCGGCCGGGTCGGTGACATCCTGACCGTGGTGATCGAGATCAGCGACGAAGCCAAGCTCGACAACAAGACGACGCGCAACCGCAGCGCCGACGAAAGCGCCGGGCTCGACAACCTGCTGGGCTACGAAAGCCGCATCAACGACATCTTCGACGGCGACGCCATCCCCAGCCAGCTGGCCAACGCCAACAGCGACAGCGCCAGCAGCGGCGACGGCAAGGTCGAGCGTGGCGAGGACATCAAGCTGCGCATGGCCGCCGTCATCACCCAGGTCCTGCCCAACGGCAACCTGGTGCTGCAGGGCAGCCAGCAGGTGCGGGTGAACTTCGAAATGCGCAACCTCAACGTCCGCGGCATCATCCGGCCGGAGGACATCACCGCGGTGAACGAGGTGCCCTACGACAAGATCGCCGAGGCGCGCATCGCCTATGGCGGCGAAGGCACCATCAGCGACGTCCAGCAGCCGCGCTACGGCCAGCAGATCTTCGACATCCTGTTCCCCTTCTAAGAGCGCGTCGCAGACCACGAAGAGTTCGACGCAAAAAGTTCCTGACGGCGCAACTCAAGGGCCCTGTCGCTTCGGCGCCAGGGCCCCTTTTTTTGCCGATTCTCCCGGACACACCGGCTGCAGATTGGGCCTTGCCAGCGGCGCCAGTGCGAGATAGCCTCGCCGCCCCGCAGCAAGGGCGGCGTATCTCGCCGCGCTGATGGAGCAAGCATGGGCACTGCACCGGGATATTGCGGCCTCGATTTCGGTACCTCGAATTCGACAATCGGCATCGCCGCCGCCGGCGGCGCGCGGCTGTGCAAGCTGGAAGCGGACAGCGCCACCTTGCCCAGCGCGATCTTCTACGACTTCGAGGCACATCGGGCGCGCTTCGGACGCGACGGCATCCAGCACTACATCGAAGGCACCGAAGGCCGGCTGCTGCGTTCGCTGAAAAGCGTTCTCGGCTCGGCCCTCATCGACGATGTCACGCTGATCCAGCGCAAGCGCGTGGCGTTACGCGACGTCATCGGCCTGTTCCTGCGCCATCTGAAGTCCCTGGCGGAGCATGACGCCGGGCAGCCGATCGACAACGTCGTGCTGGGGCGGCCGGTACGGTTCGTCGACCATGACGATGCCGCCGACCGGCGGGCCGAGACGGAACTGGTCAACATCGCCAAGGCGCAGGGCTTTCGTCATGTCGAGACCCAGTTCGAGCCTGTGGCGGCGGCGCTCGCCTATGAGCGGGAGCTTGCCGGCGAGGAACTCTCGCTGATCGTCGACCTTGGCGGCGGCACCTCCGATTTCGTGGTGGCGCGCCTGTCGCCGGAGCGCGCGCGCCACGCCGACCGGTCGCAGGACATCCTGGGCCGCACCGGCGTGCATATCGGCGGCACCGATTTCGACCGCCAGCTGAGCATCGCCCAGGTCATGCCGCATCTCGGCTACTTCACCCATATCGGCGAGAAGCGGTTGCCGATGCCGCGACACCTCTATCACGACCTCGCGACCTGGCACCTGATTCCATCGGTCTATACGCCCGACAATCTCCGCTATCTGCGCCAGGTGCTACCCCAGGCCGAGGAACCGCACTTGATCCAGCGCCTGATCGACGTGCTGACCAACCGCAAGGGGCACCTGATCGCGACGGAGGTCGAGGCGGCGAAGATCGCCTTGTCGGATCAGCGCCAGGCCATGCTCAGGATCCCCCTGGCGGACCCGGTCGAGACGCCGATCACGGCGCAGGACCTCGACCAGGTCGTGCAGGAAGATGCGCGCCGCATCGTCGATGCCATCGATCGCTGCCTGAAGATCGCGGGCGTCAAGCCGGACGACATCCACTCGATCTTCCTGACCGGCGGCTCGACGGCGATCGCCGAAGTGCGCCGCCAGATCCTGGGTCATGTTCCCGCGGCCCGTCCGGTCACCGGCGACCTGTTCGGCAGCGTCGGCCTGGGCCTCGCCCTCGACGCCGAGCGCCGCTTCGGCCGCGGCGAGATCTAGCGGCTCGGTGCCCCTGGCGGCGATTGCCGGCGCTTGCTACTCAATTCCGCATGGATCTCATCGGCGCCGCGCTTTCGAATCCGATCAACCGCGCGATCCTGCAGCGGCTGCCGCTGCTGGGCGCGCCGCAGGCGAGCCTGGTGGCGGGCTGCGTCTATCAGGCGCTGTGGAACCGGCAGGCGGGCGCCAAGGCGAACGCGCAGGTCAAGGATTACGACATCTTCTATTTCGACAATTCCGACCTGTCCTGGGAGGCTGAGGACAAGGTCATCCAGCGCGGCAAGGCGCTGTTCGCCGATCTCGACGGATTGATCGAGATCCGCAACCAGGCGCGCGTGCATCTCTGGTATCCGCAGCGTTTCGGCGCGCCCTACCCGACGCTGGCCAGCGCCGCCGACGGCATCGGCCGCTTCCTGGTGCGCTGCACCTGCGTGGGGCTGATGCCGCAGGGCGACGGGTCGCTGTTGTTGCAGGCGCCCTATGGGCTGGAGGAACTCGCGCGCGGCGAGTTGCGGCCGAACGCCAACGCGCCCAGCCTGCACCGCTATCACGACAAGGCCGCGAGCTATGCCGCCCGCTGGCCCTGGCTGAAAATCCTGGAGGAGTGAAGAACTCCGACGGCAGAGCGCGCGACTCAGTCGCTGCCGCGACGCGTGAGCGTCAGTCGTCTACCCGACGCGTGAGCGTCAGTCGTCCACCCGACGCGTCAGCGTCAATCGTCCCTGTGCGTGCGTTCCATGCGCTCGTGGCGCTCCTGCGCTTCGAGCGACAGCGTCGCGATCGGCCGCGCCTCGAGGCGCTTCAGGCTGATCGGCTCGCCGGTTTCCTCGCAATAGCCGTACGTGCCTTCCTCGATCCGGCGCAGCGCCTCGTCGATCTTGGCGATCAGCTTGCGCTCGCGGTCGCGGGTGCGCAGTTCCAGCGCACGGTCGGTTTCCAGGCTGGCGCGGTCGGTGATGTCCGGCTCCGACAAGCTCTCTTCCTGCAGGTGGCTGAGCGTCTCGCCGGATTCCCGCAGCAGCTCCGCCTTCCACGCCAGGAGCTTCTGGCGGAAATACTCCTGCTGCATCGGGTTCATGAAGTCTTCTTTGTCGTTCGGCCGGTAATCAGGCGACAGCAGCGGTTTCATGCGCGTCTCTGGACTGTTCTGGTCGGCCTCGCGGCAACCGGCTCTGGCACGTCTCGTGCCATCCGCCGGGCCTGGCGAGATTGCGGGGGAGTATAGAAATTTAAGTCTCCGCCGCAAGCGCCGAATTTCGCATTCATGCCGTTGTAATGATTGGAGAATCGGCGAATCGCCGGGTTGGCTAGGCGGTCAGCTTTGCCAGTTCGACCGCGGCGCGGAGCTCGATCTCGTCCAGAATCGCGGTGAGCTTGGGGTCGTTGACCTGCTCGCGCTGCACCCGCACCAGCTGCGCCAGCTGCTCCAGCCGGCTGACCGGGATCGTGCCCAGCAGCAGCCCGAGGCGGATCTCCTCGAGATTGTCCAGCATGGTGTCGCCGCGCTGGATGGCCTTGCGCCGCGCCCGTCGCTCGGTGGAATCCGGTGTGCCCTGCAGCGCCAGGACGGTCGAAACGCCGCCGAGGCCGACCGAGCCGCCGACGGTGCCATGCGCCCCGCCCGCCGCCGTCTCTTCATGCAGGGCGGCGGCAAAGTCGGTGCTTCCCGGCGGATGCGATCCGCCGATGCGCCGCGGGGTGGTTGGCCTGATCTTGGTTGGGTCGATCTTCATCAATACGCTGATGGATTGGCCGAGCTCCCAAGCTGCGGCCTCGCACTCTGATACGGCGGAAGCATGCTGCCGGTATCGCTAATATCTTCTTAACACGCCGGCGAAACCGTTGGGCGGGAAGGAAATTCCTGCCCGCCAGGCGCCGGAAAGTGCCGCCCGGACCGGCCGCCTCGTGCAAAAATAATCCAGCGATATCAATATAATAGTGCCAGGCCCCGCTTGGCACAAGAGTTGCTTCCCTTAAGGGGAACACAGCCCGAGACGCGTTCAGTCGAAGGAATAAGAAATGCCCGCGCCGATTGCCCTCTATGTCGACCGTAAATCTGGCGAGCCGATTCGTCGGCTGACCGGATTCGGCCGCGCCCTCGCCGCCCTGCAGATCCTGCTGGCGGCCACCCTGCTCGCCGCCCCCGTGCCGGCCCAGGCGACCTCCCGCATCAAGGACATCGCCGATTTCGAGGGAGTGCGCGACAACCAGCTGGTCGGCTACGGCCTGGTGGTCGGGCTCAACGGCACCGGCGACGATACCAAGAAGAAGTCGGTGTTCACCCGGGAAAGCCTGATCGGCATGCTCGAGCGCCTGGGCGTGAACGCCCGCAGCGCCGACCTCGAGACCAAGAACGTGGCCGCGGTGATGGTCACCGCCAACCTGCCACCCTTCGCCCGCCAGGGCGCCAAGGTCGACGTCACCGTATCCGCTTTGGGCGATGCCTCCAGCCTGCAGGGCGGCACGCTCCTGGTGACGCCGATGCTCGGCGCCGACGGCGAGGTCTATGTGGTGGCGCAGGGCCAGATCACCATCGGCGGCTTCTCCGCCGCCGGCGCCGCCGAATCCGTGCTGCGCGGCGTGCCGACCAGCGGGCGCATCGCCAATGGCGGCATCGTCGAACGCGAAGTCGCCTTCGACATCCAGGGCCTGCCGGAAATCAACCTGTCGCTGCGCAATCCCGATTTCACCACCGCCCAGCGCATCGCCACGGCGGTCAACGAGGCCACCGGCCGCTACGTCGCCTTCGCCCGCGATTCCGGGACCGTCGCCCTCGACGTGGGTGCTGCCGGCGGCGACGCCGCCGCCCTGCTGGCCCAGGTCGAAGGCCTGCCGATCGAGCCCGATCTGCCGGCCCGCGTGGTGATCGACGAGACCACCGGCGTCATCGTCATGGGCGAGAACGTGCGCATCAACAAGGTCGCGGTGGCGCAGGGCAACCTCACCATCCGCATCACCGAGACGCCGCAGGTCTCGCAGCCGAACCCGTTCTCCAACACCGGCGTCACCGTGGTGGTGCCGCGCACCAACGTGCAGGTCGAGGAGGACGCGAACCGCAAGCTGGCGGTGCTCGATTCCGGCATCACCTTGGAAGAGCTGGTGGCCGGCCTCAACTCGCTGGGCGTCAGCCCGCGCGACATGATCTCCATCCTGCAGACGATCAAGACGGCCGGCGCGCTGCAGGCCGACATCATGGTGCAGTGATGGGCATGCCGATCAGCACTTCCGCCGGCAGCCCGCTCGATTACCTGGGCGCGCTGCGCAGCCAGCAGGCTCCGGCGGTCGACCCCCGCAACCTGGCCAAGGCCAAGGACGCGGCGCAGGATTTCGAGGCCTTCTTCGTCACCCACGCCTTCGAGGACATGTTCGCCGGCCTTTCCAGCGACCCGATGTTCGGCGGCGGCGAGGCCGAGAACATGTTCCAGTCCTTCCTGCTGCAGGAATACGGCAAGACCGTCGCCAAGGCCGGCGGCGTCGGCGTCGCCGACATGGTGCAGCGGCAACTGCTTCAACTCCAGGAGGCGCCGAAATGACCAAATCTTCCCGCATGGCGGATCTGCTGGCGATCACCTCGCGGTTGATCGCCTGCATGGAGCGCGAAATCGAGTTGCTGCGGACGCTGCAGCCCAAGGAACTGCGCCGCCTGCAATCGGACAAGACGGCACTGGCCGACGCCTATCGCGCCTTCGTCCTGGCGCTGAAGGAGCCGGACGAGGCGGCGGATTCGGTGACCGACGTGCTGCGCGACGAGCTGGCCGAAGCCACCGAGCGCTTCCAGGCGACCCTCGGCGACAATCTGCGCGCGCTGCGCGCCATGCGCGACGTCAACGAGCGGGTGATGCGCGCGGTCGTCCAGGCGCTCGAGGAACCGCGCGTCCTGGTGACCGGCTACAACCAGCGCGGCGCCCTGAAGCGCGGCCGCCGCACCCCGGCCATCGGTCCGGCCGCGGTGCAGCAGCGGGCGTGAGAAACCGGCCCGAAGAACGGGACGGGCATGAAAAAAGGCCCGCTCCGGGCCTTCGCATCCGCCAACCGAGAACGCCGCAACTCTACGCCGAGACGCTCACCACGCCGCTGGAGTTGGTGTTGCTGACCACCGCCGCCACCGCCTGGCGGAAGTTCTGCAGCGGGACCACCTTGGGCGCCGGCGCCGGGGTTGCCGAGAACTCGGCAGCCGCCGCATCCTCTGGCTTCGCCTGCAGCTGCTGAGCGAGCAGGGTCGCCCGCTCCTCCGACCGCATGGTACGCTCATAGGCGCGCAGCGCTTCCTCGGACGGGATCTGGATGGTGCGTTCGCCCGTTTCCGGGCTCTGGCCGATCAGGACGATGAGCCCGAGATCTTGCCGATAGACGAATTCGCTGCTGTTATAGCGGAATGTCGGGCCGCCACCCGCTTGGGCGGTCGGCTGGGGAGCTTCGACCGTCACGGTATTCGTGGCCTGCGCGGCGCCGAGAGACAAAACAGGAGCCTGCGCCTCACGCACCGGGGTCGGTGCGGCGCTGACTGGCCCATTGGCGGCGGAAATCGCACGCAGCATTCGGATCGTTACTCCTTCCTACAGCATGGCAGGAGCCGCAGAGTTCCGGCGGATTACACCACACTGCACTATAGAGTATAGTATGATCAGCCCTCCTGTGCAAGAGGAAATCACACCCATTCGATATAGCCTCGGCGGGCGCCTTCCGGCCCGGCAAATGTTGCACGCTGGCCGGCGGCTACCCGCCTTGCAGCCCGGAAATTTCCTACCGTCACCCTCCCCTCTTTGCCGGCCCAGGCCGGCTCCGCCGCCGCGTTTACCAAAAAAAATCCAAAGCGCGCCCGAGGTTGGCTAAGATCAAGGAGAACCCTGATGCCGACGAATGATGTGCAATTGACCGCGGGCATCCGTAACAACCTGCTGTTGCTGCAGGTGACCTCGGAGAAGATCGACCGCACCCAGCAGCGCCTGGCGACCGGTAACAAGATCAATGCCGCGATCGACGGAGCCGTCGCCTTCTTCGCCGCCAAGGGCCTGAACCGGCGCGCCGACGATCTCTCCTCGCTGAAGGACTCGATCGGCCAGAGCATCAGCACGATCAAGACCGCCGATACCGGCGTGACCGGGATCGAGAAGCTGCTCGACCAGGCCAAGGGCCTCATCACCACGGCCTACGGCAACCTGGGCACAGACCAGAACTCGATCGATCTGCGCAAGTCGCTCTCCGAGCAGTTCAACACCCTGCTGCGCAACATCGACAAGCTCGCCGACGACGCCGCCTACCAGGGCAAGAACCTGCTGCTGGGCAGCGGGTTGCGCCTTGACGCCACCTCGTCGTCGAAGAGCGCCACCAACGCGCTGACCGGCATCG
Organism: Dongiaceae bacterium; assembly: GCA_044226685.1. Taxonomy (GTDB): domain Bacteria; phylum Pseudomonadota; class Alphaproteobacteria; order Dongiales; family Dongiaceae; genus Dongia_A. The sequence continues at coordinate 8,588 of JBGAGP010000100.1, read as the reverse complement.
ACAACGCCCGCGTCACCAACGTGCGCACCGCCGACGACTATGTCATCGACATCAGCGGCGACGGCGCCATTTCCGCCAATGCCAGCGACGTCGCCAACGCCGAACGCGACCGCGGCATCCAGAACCTGTCCGTCACCGGCTATACCAGCAAGACGCTGGGCAATTTCGACAACATCGTCATCCGCTATGCCGGCGGCAAGGGCAAGGACAAGACCTTCACGGTGACCGAAGGCAGCATCGCCTATACCCGCACCTTCACCAACGCGGAGTGGGAGGCGGCAAAGTCGACCGGCCGCGTGCTCAACCTCGACCACCAGTTCGCCAGCGGCACGCATGTCAATTTCGACGTCGACTTCGACGCGATCGATGACGTGCCCGACACCGCCGGCGTCGGCACTTCCGTGATCGAGAAGAACGTCAACCTCGAGATCGGCGTCGCCAACCTGAACGGCATCGGCCAGCGCATTGCGCGCAGCGGCCTCAATCTCTCGGGCCAGCAGAAGCTCGACGGCGGCGAGAACGCTTTCGCCTTCGATTCCGGCACGCCACGCTTCACCGTGGATGAGCGTACCATCCTGCAGGCTTCGGCCTACAGCGAGACGATCGGGCTTTCCTACGGCAATGCGGCCGACGCGATCATCGGCACGCCGGTGATCCCGACGGGCGGCGTCTCCACCGGTGTCGCCAACGACTTCACCTACAACCTCGTCGCCGCCGCAAATGCCTCGGACTTCAATTTCGTCACCGGCACCTTCTCCAGCTATGCCACGACCCTCAACGGGCCGGGCGGCGGCGTCACCCTGACGGTCTCCGCGGCCGGCAACTACACCTTCCTCTCGGCGGCGGATGCCGACCAGCCGGTCACGCTGAATCTGCGGCCGACCGGCTTCCAGGGCATCACCACCGCGACGGCGTCCACCGCCGCCCAGGCCGAAGCGACCGAACAGGTCCTCGGCGCCGCGGCCTCCGCCGGCGCGCTGACGCTCACCAGCATCTCCGGCCTGGCCGACAACCTGGCGAGCACGCTGACCTTCAACCTGTCCACCACCGCCTCGGCGGCGACCTTCTCGCTCTCCGACGGGTATGGCGGCACGGCCAGCTTCACCGCGAGCACCTTCGCCAGCCAGGACATCACCTTCACCATCACCGGCGGCGTCAACAGCGGCGCCACGGTGACGCTGACACTGACCAGCGGCGCCCTGGTGACCAATGCCGAAGGCTCGATCAAGTACAACGCCATCGGCGACTTCACGGGTCCGGATCAGGCGCAATTCGACGTGCGCGCCGCCAATACCGGCCAGACCTCGACCCTCAACACGGTCCAGGTCACCGACGGCAATGACAGCAACAACATGACGGTGCAGCTGAACGAGACCAACACCAGCCAGGTGACGGTCATCAGCCAGAACGTCAAGACCGAGGGCCAGGGCCTGGCCGTCGACTTCTCCCAGAACAACTGGCGCGACCGGTCCGACATCGATACCGCCGCGGCGGCGATCGAGGCGGCGAAACTCAGGCTGCGAGCCTCGGCATCGTCGCTCAGCAACAGCCTCGACATCATCACCACGCGACTGACCTTCACCAACGAGTTCATCAACGTGCTGGCCGAGGGCGCCAACAAGCTGGTCCAGGCGGATCAGAACGAGGAAGGCGCCAACCTGCTCCAGCTGCAGACCCGGCAGCAGCTGGGCACCATCAGCCTCAGCCTGGCCAACCAGGCGCAGCAGGCGATCCTGCGGCTCTTCTAAGCCGCGACATCCGACCCGCGAAAACCAAACCGCCCGGCGCGACAGCGCCGGGCGGTTTTGCGTTTCCGTCCCGCCTCCAGCCGCCGCGGCAGCGCCCGCGGGGCGACGTCAGCGGATGAAGATCTGGCCGAGCTTGCTGGCGGGCACCGTTGCCTCGCCGGCCGCCGATTGCGGCGCGAGCGCGGCAGACTGGCGGTTGAGCCGGTCCAGGCGCTGCCCATTGCCGGGCTTCTCCGGCGCGATGGTGGCGGCGCGGCGCGCGGCGTCGAGGGCCTCGGCCCGTTCGCCTGCCTTTTCCGCGACGTCCGCCAGGGTGGCCCAAGCGTCGTCGGAGCGTGGCCGGATGGAGGTGGCGCGGCGCAGCCAGCGCAACGCCTTTGGATAGTCGCCGGCGCTCGCCTGGGCGAGGCCAAAATGCAGCGCGGCGGTGAAGCGATCGGGCTCCAGGTTCAGCGCCGCCTCCAGATGCGGAATTGCCTCGGCCATGCGGTTGCGCTGCGCCAGCAGCACCCCGAGGTTGCTGAGAAACTCCGCCTTGCCCTTGCTCTTGCCCTTGGCTACCGCCTGGCGAAAAGCCGTCTCGGCCGCCTCGGCATTGCCAGTCTCGAGCTCCGCGAGGCCGAGCTGGTTCCAGTTGTCAGCGTCCTGCGGCGCGAGTTCGGTGATCTGCTTCAGCGCGTCGACCTGCTCCCGGTGCCGGCCGAGCTCGGCGAAGCACATGGCGAGATTCTGCCAGGCCATGATGTATTTCGGATCCAGGCGGGTCGCGTTCTGCGCCGCTGGCAGCGCGTCCGCGGCGCGGCTCGCGGTCAGCTGGGCCGCGGCCAGGTTGTTCCAGTACAACGCCTCGTCGCCCTTGGCCTCGACCACGCGCTGCAGCAGGGCGATGCCGTCGGCGATCCGCTCGCCGCGGGCCATCAGCATACCCTTGTGGTGCATGGCCTCGATATGCGTCGGGTAGCGCGCCAGCACCTCGTCGAGCGCCGCCTCCGCTTCGGTCATCGCGCCGGCCTGGGCCGCCGCGATGGCCTTCTGCACCACCGCGTCGGCGAGCGAGCCCGGCGCCGCCTTCGCCTTGCCGGCCTTGGCGGGTACGGTCCGGGCGGTCTTCGCCGCGGTACGGCGCTGCTTGCGATTCATGGATCGTCCTTCCGTCAGCCGGTGAAGCCGACTTCCTGTGCCAGCGCGGCGCACATCGCCGCCATGGAATGATCTTCGACGCCGCTGTCGAGGCGGAAAATGCGGGCGCCCGGATGCCACTTGCTGGTTGCGCCCTCGGCGCGCCAGGACCAGTGGTCGGCCGCGCCGGCGATTTTCCACGTCGGCCGGCCAAGCGCCTCGCCCAGCGTCGCGGCGACGTCATCGGCGGCGATCAACAGATCGGTCGCCGCCAGTTGCTCCGCCAGCGCGGTGAGGTCGCCGTCGCCATCCGCATCGTAGACCACCGCCTCGCCCAGCGACGCGATGAAACGGGCCAGGGCAGGCGTGCGCGGCCCGCTCGGCAGCGCCACCCAGCGGATGCCGGGAATCTCCAGCAGCGGCGCGAACGGCTCCAGCCCATGGCACGGCGTGTCGCCGACGTGCCAGGACAGGCCGACGATCTTGCCGCCCGCCTCGCCGAGATAGTCCGCCCGGCGCGCGGCGGTCGCCGCGCGGTCGTGCGGCAGCCAGGCGGTGCGCGGCGAACGCTCATAGGTCATGGCGAGATCGCCCAGGCTGGCGGCGACCTGGTGGCGGCCGGTGACGAGATCCGCCGGCGTGACGCTGCCGGCGGGCACGAAGCTGACATCCGGGAAGGCCGCCTGCATCAGCGGCAAGGCCGCCGGCTCGCATTCGGCGAGCACGGATCGTGAATCCTCGATCACCGAAGCGAGCCAGGGCGTGAAGACGAATTGCTCCAGCGCATTGCGCTCGGCGCGCAGGAACAGGCGGCGGCGGCGGATCTGCCCGCCGGTCCAGGATTTCGGCCGGTCGGCCGGGGCGATCATCGCCAGATGGGCCGGCAATTCCTCCGGCGATGTGCCGAAGCGCCAGGCGAAATTCTGCGCCGCCAGATGGTCGTTGCCCTGCTTCAGGTCGAGCTCGGCCAGGGCCGTCCGCGGTCCGGCCAGGTCCGGCGAGACATCGATCAGGCGCGCATAGTTGCGCCGCGCCAGCTCGATCTCGCCCTGTGCCGCCTGCAGGTTGGCCAGGATGAACCGCGCGATCACGTGGTTCGGATCGTTGCGCAGCACGCGCGCGAAATAGTCCGTCGCCTGGTCATGGGCGCCCTTGGCGGCGAGGATCTGGCCCATCGCCATCAGCGCGCTGGGATCGTCGCCCTGGCGGGTCAGCTCGCGCGCCATCTTTTCCGCCGCGCTGCGATGGCCGGCATCGAACAGCGCCACCGCCCAGTCGGCGCGATAGTCGATGCGGTCGGGCGCCAGTTCCACCGCGCGGGCGAGAATGCCGGCGGCGTCGGAGAAATGCTGCGCCTTGCGCGCGGCGAGACCGATGCCATACATCGCCTCCGCCTGGTGGCGGCCGATGGACAGCAGCCAGCGGAAATAGCTTTCCGCATTGGACATGGCGCCGCGGCGCATCAGCTCCTGGCCGCAGCGCAGGCACATCCGCGCCTGGGCGTCGACCAGCGGCGCGGTTCCTATGTCGCGCAGCTTCGCCGCCGCCCGGTCGATGAGCTTCTCCCAGCCGTCGCCCGGTTGCAGGCGGAACAGTTCGAGGCTGTCGTACCAGATGGAGGTCGAGCGCTGGGCCAGCCAGCGCCAGTCGGAATTGACCGGCAGCATGACCCAGCACGGCGTGCCGATCGCGCCGGCGAAATGCACCGTGCTGTTGTCGACGGAAATCACCAGGTCCATGGCGGCGACCTGGGCCGCGAAGGGATCGAGGAAGTCCAGCGGGTTCACGCTGCGGTCCCACAGGATCTCGTGGCCCGTCTCCGCCTTCAACTGCTCGAGATCGCGACCGATGTCGCCGTATTGCAGGCAGATGAAGGCGCAATCCGGCGTCTCGAAGATCGGCTTCATCAGGCTGAGATCGATCGAACGGATCGTCGCGCTGTCGCGATTGCCGCTGCGCCAGGAAACGCCGACCAGCCGCTTGCCCGGGAACATGGCCTGGTATTTCGCCCGCAGCTGCAGCGCCAGCGACGGCTCGGGAATCAGGAATCCCTCGCGGTGCGGCATGTTTTCCAGGTCGACCTTGAGCCGCAGCGGCAGGTCGCCCATCGCCACCTTCGCCGCATAGGCCGCCGGGTTCCAGTCGACCGGCAGCACGTTGCGGTCGATGACGTGCATGTCGGGAAAGCTGCGCCGGAACAGGCTGGCGACGCGCGGATTGACCTCGATGGTGATCGACTTGGCGAAGGCCCGCAGCTCCTTGAACAGGAGCGCGTACATCACGTAGTCGCCAATGCCCTGCTCGCTGTAGACCAGGATCCGGCCGTCGATCTTCTGGCCGTCCCATTCCGGAACCGGGATGTCCCACGGCTTGTCGAAATTGTCGCGATGCCAGCGCGCGTCATAGAGCTCCAGGCCCAGCCGGTAGTCGCCGAGGCGAAAGGCGTTGAGGCCGCGCACCATGCGCACCGACATGTCGTTCGGGGCCATCTCGGCGGCGCGGTTGAGGATCTCCTGCGCCTGCTGGAAATCGCCCTCGGTCATCACCAGGGTGGCCAGGTCGCGGAGCGCGTCGGGACGGCTGGGATTGGCGGCGATGAAGGCCATGATGATGTCGCGCGCCTGGTCCATCTGCTCCAGCCAGTTGTAGGCCTCGCAGAACGGCCGCGACTTGCTCCAGTCCGTGGTGCAGCGCTCCAGGATCCGCGCCCAGAGGGTGCGCGCCTCTTCCGACTGGCCGGCCGCTTCCAGGGCCCGTTCGCGCAGCGCCATGGCGTGCGGCTCGCCCGGTGCCAGCGCCAGGGCGCGCTCGCTGAGCTGCAGGGCCTCGTCGGTGCCGCGCCGGCTGTAGAGCAGCGCCCAGACCAGGTCGTTGAGCGCCTCGACCGAGCGGTCGTCGATGGTGAGGATCTTGCGCGCCAGGGTTTCGGTCTGCGCGGCGTCCTTCAGCATCAGGCGCGCCTTGGCGAGATTGTGCAGCAGCGGCAAATGATTGGGCGCGCGCTCAAGCGCCAGCTCGTAGATCTTCGCCGCCGGCAGCAGGTGCTTCACGTTGAACAGCAGGTCGCCCAGCGCCTGGTAGGCGTCGATCATGTCGGGATCGAGCTTCAGGGCCCGGCGGAAGTTGACCTCGGCACCGTACAGCTCGTTCCGGTCCCGATGCAGGATGCCGCGGTTGTAGAGCGCCCCGGTATGGTCCGGGTTGATCTCGAGCACCTGGTCGAGGATGACCGCGAGGCGGTCGAACTTGCCGGCCTGGAAGGCCCGCCCGGCCTGCTGCATGAGGGCCGCGATCTGGGCCGAGTCGTCCCGGCTGGTGCTGGCGGCGGAGGTCTGGATGCCCATTCGCTTTCCCAAAAGCAGCCGTGCCCCGGCCGGCGCGCCGTCGGCCAAGGCGGGCAGTCGGGGATTTGGCTCAAATTGCAGGGAATTGGCCGGCCGGACCCTGCACAGCGCCGATCCTAGCCGCGGAATGGTTAACGAAGCATGAACTAATACATTGAAAAGGCTGAGAAAAAAGTTCCCTGGTAAGCTTCATTAACGCGGCAAGAATTACCCCAACCGGGCAGATTTTGCCGGGTGCACGGCACTTTCGGCCGGGAGAAAGGGCAAGGATTTCCGGGGGTTGGGCGGTTTCTGCCCGGTGGCAAGGAAATTGCTACCCATCCCCTGCCGGTGCCATCGCGCCGGCCCGCGCGCGCAAAGTCGCCGCGGTTTGGCTAGCCTCCAAAGGAGCTACACGAATGGCTAATAACTCTATTGCCTTGACCGCCGGCATTCGCAGCAACCTTCTCCTGCTGCAGCAATCGTCGACGCTCTTGGAAAAGACGCAGCTGCGTCTCGCGACCGGCAACAAGATCAACACCGCTCTGGACGGCCCGGCGGCCTTCTTCGCCTCCAAGGGTCTGTCGCAGCGCGCTGGTGACCTTGACGGCCTGAAGGACGGTATCGGCCAGGCGATCTCGACGCTGAAGGGCGCCGACACCGGCATCAGCAACATCGAAACCCTGATCGAGCAGGCGCGCGGTCTGACCACCCAGGCTCTGGGTTCGTTGGGCAACAGCGCCAGCGCCGTGCAGCTGCGCAACAGCCTCGCGGCCCAGTACAACAACGTGCTGAACAAGATCGATCAGCTGGCCAAGGACAGCGGCTATCAGGGTAAGAACCTGCTGGTCGGTTCCGGCCTGCGTATCGATGCGACCTCCTCGTCCAAGACCGCCGTCAATGCCTTGACCGGCATCAGCGGCGCCCGTGCGACGAACGTGGTCGACGCCGACAGCTACACCGTCTCCGTCGTCGGCGACGGCGCCATCACCGGCAGCACCAATGACATTGCCAATGCCGAGCGCGATCGCGGCATCAGCAACCTCGAGATCACCGGTTTCGCTTCCCGCAGCCAGTTCAACTTCGACAGCGTGTCGATCAAGTTGGCGGGCGGCGAGGGCAAGGACAAGACCCTGACGGTGACCGAGGGTTCGCAGACCTTCACCCAGACCTTCACCGTTTCCCAGTGGGACGAGGCGAAGGCGAAGGGCACGGTCCTGCGCTTCGCCGAGAGCTTCGACAGCGGCACCCGCATCAGCTTCGACGTCGATTTCGACGCCATCGAGGATGTCGCGGACACCGCCGGCGTCGGCACCTCGGTGATCGAAAAGAACGTCAACCTGCAGGTGACGGTCGAGAACGAGAACGGCGAAACCGTCACCCGTGACGGTCTGTCCGCTCTGGGCACCGGCAAGGTTTCGAAGGGCGAGAACGCGTTCGCCTTCGATTCCGGCACCGCGCGCTTCACCATCGACGAGCGTCAGGTGCTGGGTGCGTCGCAGTACTCCGCGGCCGCCAGCTCCGCCTATGGCACCGGCGCCGGTGGCTTCACCACCATCTCGCTGACCAGCGCTGCCGGTGTCAACGCCGACACCAAGGTGACGCTGACGGCGAGCGCCACGACGTACGACTACGTGTCCAACACGTTCTCGTCCTTCTCGGTGACGGCGACGGCCGCCAACGGCACGTCCGCCACCGTGACCAACGCCTCGACCGGCACCGTCACGTTCAGCGGCGTCGGCTCGGCCGGTTTCACCGCGACCCTCAACCCGCTGGAGCTCAAGTATCTGGCGGTGGCGGGTTCGGCCGGCGCGACCGAGATCAACGGCACCGAGGTCGTCGCGGGCAGTGGCATCGGCAGTGGCACGTTCGCCATCTCCGCGACCAGCGCGGCGTCCGGCTTCCTCGACAACGCGATCAGCAACGTGACGATCGCGGTGACGGGTTCGGCCGACAACGCGACCCTGACCCTGGACGACGGTCTGGGTGGTACTGCTACGCTCACCGCCATCAACCTCTCCGCGGCGGCGGCCGGCAGCAGCACCAGCTTCACCGTCAGCGGCGGCGTCAACAACGGCGCGACGCTGCGTATCACCTACTCGTCGGTCGGCGTCGGCACTGGCACTCTCGACGCCAGCGTTGCGTACAAGATCCGTGGCGACTTCACGGGTGAGCGTACGGCGGCCTTCGACATCCGCGGCACCAACGCGGGTGAGACGGCCACTCTGACGACGCAGCAGCAGGTTGACGGCACCGACGCCAACAACCTGACGGTGCAGCTGAACGAGACCAACACCAGCACCGTCACGGTGGTGAGCCAGAACGTGCAGACCGACGGTCAAGGCCTGCAGCTCGACTTCGCCCAGAACGCCTGGAACGATCGCGCCGACATCGACAA
>JBGAGP010000099.1:0-17732 GCA_044226685.1 Dongiaceae bacterium | reverse complement strand
AGGGCCTGATCGAGGCGGTGCGCGAGCAGGGCCATTCGCGCGTGCCGATCTATCGCGCCAATCTCGACGACATCGTCGGCGTGGTCCACATCAAGGACGTGCTGCCCTATACGTTCGAGCCGCAGAGCTTCGACCTGCAGAAGATCATGCGCGCGCCGATGTTCGTGGCGCCGTCGATCCGTGTGCTCGACCTGCTGCTGCAGATGCGGCTGTCGCGCGCCCATATCGCGCTGGTGGTGGACGAGTTCGGCGGCATCGACGGGCTGGTCACCATCGAGGACCTGGTCGAGGAAGTGATCGGCGAGATCGAGGACGAGCACGACGTGGTGCGCGGCCCGAGCCTGGTGCAGCGCCCCGACGGCACCTTCCTCGCCAGCGCGCGCACCACGATCGAGGATTTCGAGTCCAAGGTCGGCCCGGTGCTGACCGAGGAGGAGCGCGCCGAGGATATCGACACGTTGGGCGGGCTGGTGATGTCGCTGACCGACCGCGTGCCCTCGCGCGGCGAGCTGGTGACGCATCCCTCCGGCATCGTCTTCGAGGTCATCGACGCCGACCCGCGGCGCATCAAGCGCCTGCGCGTGCGCAACGCCAAGGCAGTGCCGGCCCCGGCGTCGCGCGCGTGAGCGCGGCGGCCACCCTCGCCCGGGCCGCGTCGGCACCGGCCCTTGCCGGCGGTTTCGCCGGCGCCTGCCAGGGCTGGTGGCTGCGGCGCCCCACTTTGCTGCGCTGGCTGGTCCTGATGGCGCTGGGCGCGCTGGCGGCGCTGGCCTTCGCGCCGGTCAATGCGCTGCCCTGCTTCGGCATCGGCTTCGTCGGCCTGATCTGGGCGGCGGAGACCGCCAGCGGCAGGCGCGGCGCCTTCGCCATCGGCTGGTGGTGGGGCTTCGGCCATTTTCTCGGCGGCCTGTTCTGGATCGCCAATTCCTTCCTGATCGATCCGGTGCGCTTCGGCTGGATGGTGCCGCCGGTGATCGCCGGCCTGGCCGCGTTCCTGGCGCTCTATGTCGGCCTCGCCGTCGCGCTGGCGCAGGTCCGCAACGCGCCGCCGCTGGCGCGGGTACTGTTCCTGTCGGCATCGTGGGTGCTGGCCGAGTGGCTGCGCGGCCACCTGATGACCGGCTTCCCGTGGAATCTCGCCGCCTATGTCTGGAATGTTTCCGCGCCGATGATGCAATCGGCGAGCCTGTGGGGCAGTTGGGGCCTGAGCCTGCTCACCATCCTGCTCGCTGGCCTGTTGTCGCTGATGGGGCGCGGCGACCGCGGGAACAGCCTGCGGGCCGGCATCGTCTTCCTCGCCGTGATCGCGGCGCTCTACGGCTTCGGTGCCTGGCGGTTGGCGGCGGAGCAGCCCGCTCTGCCGCTCAATGTCGGCATGCGCCCCATCACGCTGCGACTGGTCCAGGGCAATATCGGCCAGGTCGAGAAGCTGACCGGAGCGCACCGCGACCAGCATGTGGCGCAGCATCTGCGCCTGAGCGTGACCACGCCCGGGCTGGACAAGGTCGCCGCGGTGATCTGGCCGGAGACCGCGGTCACCATGTTCCTCGACCATGCGCCCGACTGGCGGGAATACGTTGCGGCGGCAGCACCGCCGGGCGGCTACCTGATCACCGGAACCCTGCGCGGCGAGCCCGCCGAGGGCGAGATCGAGCGGTACTGGAACTCGCTCGCCGTGCTGGATCCCACGGGGCGCATCGTCGGCACCGCCGACAAGTTCCATCTGGTGCCGCTCGGCGAATACGTGCCGCTGTCGGAGATACTGGGCGGTTTCATCGACAAACTTACGTCGGGCGCCGGGAATTTTTCGGCGGGCCCGGGACCGACGACGGTGCATGTCGACGGACTGCCGCCCTTCTCGCCGCTGATCTGCTACGAGGTGATCTTTCCCGGCGCGGTGCTCGATCCCGCCGACCGGCCGGCATGGCTGCTCAACATCACCAACGACGGATGGTTCGGCAATTCGCCCGGCCCCTACCAGCATCTCGCCAGCGCGCGGTTCCGCGCGGTCGAGGAAGGCCTGCCACTGGCGCGCGCGGCGAATACCGGAATCACCGCGATGATCGATCCTTATGGCCGCGTCACCGCCGCCTTGCCCTTGGGAACCGAAGGCGCGCTCGATGCGTTGCTTCCCGATGCTTTGGATTTGACGCTGTTTGCGCGCATCGGCTTGGCAACACCGATCGTTCTCATGCTGCTGTCGGTCTTGGGAGGCGTCGTTGCGACGCGGCGGAGCGCTGCCGGCGTGCGGTGACAGTCGGTGTCACAGCATTTACTCCTACAGCCGAATTGGTGCGCTACCTATCCTTGCGTGCAGGGTTGTCGAATCTGGAAAAAACAGGATTATAGCAACCCTGCAGTCCTTTAGATGAGTTGATAGACATGGCGCGACCACGCAAATCTTCCGGCCGGATGGCGAGCAAAGGCTTTCCCAATCCGATCGATGTTCACGTCGGCAGCCGCATACGTCTGCGCCGCACCTTGCTTGGCATGAGCCAGGAGCGACTCGCCGAAGCGATCGGCCTCACTTTCCAGCAGGTGCAGAAATACGAGCGCGGCGCCAACCGAGTCGGGTCGAGCCGCCTGTTCGATCTCGCCAAGGTGCTCGACGTCCAGGTCGCATATTTCTTCGAGGACATGGCGCCGGGCGTGCAGGAGAAGACGCCATCGAAGCTGATGGGTCTCGCCCATCCGCCAGCGCCCGACTACGAGCCCGACCCGATGGCCAAGCGCGAGACCCTCGAGCTGGTGCGCGCCTACTACAAGATCGGCGATCCGGCGGTGCGCAAGCGGATCTTCGAACTCACCAAGTCGATCGCCAAGTCGTTCAAGGACGAAGACTAGGCCGCCAGCGGCTCCGCACCTGGGACCGGCAGGCCCGTCCCATATCCCTCCTAAATCACACTCCTTATCGGTCAATTGCGGCAAGCGGCGCTTGACCGGGGCTGCCCGCTCAACCAATATCCCGCGCGACCCGACGCGCCGGCCCCGGCCACCGGTCACAACTTGGGGTTTTCGAGGCCTTGCCGGGCCTTCGGCCAGCCCCCGAATCCGGCGGCCCGGGGCTTCCAGCGTGTTTTCCGTGTGAATTCCCATCCGAGCGTTTGAGGACCCGAGCCTTGTCCAGAAATTCTTACCTGTTCACCAGCGAAAGCGTGTCCGAGGGCCATCCCGATAAGGTCTGCGATCGTATCTCCGATTCCATCGTCGACGCCTTCCTGGCGGCCGACCCCGAATCCCGCGTCGCGGTGGAGACGCTTGCCACCACCAACCGCGTGGTCCTGGCCGGCGAGGTGCGCGGCCCCAAGAGCGTCACCCACGAGGTGATGAAGGAATGCGCCCGCCAGTCGATCAAGGACATCGGCTATGACCAGGCGGGATTCAGCTGGAAGACCGTCGAGGTCGATTGCTACGTGCATTCGCAATCGGCCGACATCGCCCAGGGCGTCGACGCGGCCGGCAACAAGGACGAGGGCGCCGGCGACCAGGGCATCATGTTCGGCTATGCCTGCAACGAGACCGAGCATCTGATGCCGGCGCCGATCTACTACGCCCACCGCATCCTGAAGCTGCTCTCCGAGGCACGCCGCTCGGGCAAGGAAAAGGGCCTCGGCCCAGATGCCAAGAGCCAGGTGACCCTGCTCTATGAGAACGGCAAGCCGGTGAAGGCGACCTCGATCGTCGTCTCGACCCAGCATGCGGAGAACCTGGACCAGCAGCAGGTGCGCGAAATCGTGCGGCCATACGTGAAGCAGGTCCTGCCCGAGGGCTGGATGTGCGCGGAGGCCGAATTCTACGTCAACCCGACCGGCCGCTTCGTCATCGGCGGCCCCGACGGCGATGCCGGCCTGACCGGGCGCAAGATCATCGTCGACACCTATGGCGGCGCGGCACCGCATGGCGGCGGCGCCTTCTCCGGCAAAGACCCGACCAAGGTCGACCGTTCCGCTGCCTATGCCGCGCGCTACCTGGCGAAGAACGTGGTCGGCGCCAAGCTCGCCGACAAATGCACCATCCAGCTCAGCTACGCGATCGGCGTCTCCAAGCCGCTGTCGGTCTATGTCGACACCTACGGCACCGGCAAGGTCGACGAGAACAAGCTGATCAAGACACTGCAGGATCTGATGGACCTGTCGCCGCGCGGCATCCGCAAGCACCTGAAGCTGAATCGGCCGATCTACGCGCGCACCGCGGCCTATGGCCATTTCGGCCGCGAGCCGGAGGCCGATGGCGGCTTCTCCTGGGAAAAGCTGGACCTGGTCGCCGGGCTGCAATCCGCCTTCGCCTAGCATCGCCATCCTTTCGGCGATGAGTCCGGATCGCGACCAGGATTCCGCCGGGTCCGCGCCGGCGCAGCGGCGCTTCTACGGCCGGCGCAAGGGGCGCCCCCTGCGCAAGGGCCAGCAGCAGCTGATCGACACGCTGCTGCCGCGCCTCGCCGTGGCTCTGCCGTCTTCGGGCAAGCTCGACCCGCGCCAGCTGTTCGCGACAGAGATGCAGGAGCTGTGGCTGGAGATCGGCTTCGGCGGCGGCGAGCATCTGGCCGCGCAGGCCGCGGCCAACCCACATGTCGGCATCATCGGCTGTGAGGTGTTCCTCAACGGCATCGCCACCTTGCTGGCGCAAGTGGCCCCGCACGACCTGCAGAACGTGCGCATCCATCCTGAGGATGCCCGCGACCTGCTCGACTGCCTGCCCGACGCGACGATCGATCGCGTCTTCCTGCTGTTCCCCGATCCCTGGCCCAAGCGCCGCCATGCCGAGCGTCGCTTCATCCAGACCGCGCGGCTCGACCAGCTGGCGCGGCTGATGAAACCCGGTGCGGAATTCCGCGTCGCCAGCGACGATCCCGGCTACATCACCTGGGCGCTCGCGCACCTGACCGCCCATCCCGACTTCCAATGGCTGGCCCAGGGGCCGCGCGACTGGCGCGAGCGCCCGGCCGATTGGCCGCAGACCCGCTACGAGGCCAAGGCCCTGCGCGCGGGGCGCCAGCCGGCCTTTTTCCGCTTCCGCCGCCGCTAGAACGGCCGGCCGGTGTGTTGACGCTGTCATCCCGGCGCCCTTGAATTTGCGCGGGCGCGGGCCGACTATCTAGGAACCATGAGCGATTCCGAAGCGCGGCTGACCGCGGTTCTCGGCCCCACCAATACCGGCAAGACCCACTTGGCCTTGGAGCGGCTGATCGGCCATCGCTCGGGCATGATCGGCTTCCCGCTGCGCCTGCTGGCGCGGGAGAACTACGACCGCCTGGTCAAGGTGAAGGGCGTCGGCCAGGTCGCCCTCATCACCGGCGAAGAGAAGATCGTCCCGCCCGGCGCCCGATATTTCGTCTGCACCGTCGAATCCATGCCGGTTGACCGGCCGGTCGCCTTCCTCGCCGTCGACGAGATCCAGCTCGCCGCCGATCCGGAGCGCGGCCACATCTTCACCGATCGCCTGCTGCATGCCCGCGGCCTGGAAGAGACCATGGTGATGGGCTCGGACTCCATCAGCCGCTGGATCCGCGCACTGGTGCCGAGGGCCGAGTTCATCCAGCGGCCGCGCTTCTCCACGCTTACCTATACCGGGCCGAAGAAGATCACCCGCCTGCCGCCGCGCTGCGCCGTGGTCGCCTTCTCCGCGGCGGAAGTCTACGCCATCGCCGATCTGATCCGGCGCCAGCGCGGCGGCACGGCGATCGTCATGGGCGCGCTATCCCCGCGCACGCGCAACGCCCAGGTCGAGATGTACCAGGCCGGCGAGGTCGACTACCTGGTGGCGACCGACGCCATCGGCATGGGCCTCAACATGGACGTGAACCATGTCTGCTTCGCCGCCTTGCGCAAGTTCGACGGCCGCGTCGCCCGGCCGCTGACCAAGGCGGAGATCAGCCAGATCGCCGGCCGCGCCGGCCGCCACATGAGCGACGGCACCTTCGGCACCACGGCCGAGGTCGGGCCGATGGAGCCGGAGATCGTCGAGGCGGTGGAGGCGCATCGCGTCGATCCGCTGACCCACCTGATGTGGCGCCGCGCCGATCTCGATTTCCGCTCCGTCGACCAGCTGCTGCGCAGCCTGGAGACGCGGCCGCCGCATCCGGGCCTGATCCGCCAGCAGGAGGCGGAGGACCATCAATCGCTCCACGCCTTGGCGCGCGATGCGGAGATCGCCGCCCTGGCGCAGGGACGCGATCGCGTGGCGCTGCTGTGGGAAGTCTGCCAGGTACCCGACTTCCGCAAGCTGATGACCGACGCGCATGTCCGCCTGCTGGCGCAGCTCTATCGCTACCTGATCGCCGACAAGCTGCCCACCGACTGGGTCGCCGACCAGATCGCGCGCCTCGACCGCGTCGACGGCGACATCGACCAGTTGACCCAGCGCATATCGCATGTGCGCACCTGGTCCTTCATCGTCCATCGCGGCGATTGGGTCGGCGATCCGGCGACCTGGCAGGCGCGCACCCAGGCGATCGAGGACCGCCTGTCGGAAGCGCTGCACCAGGCGCTGACCCAGCGTTTCGTCGACCGGCGCCGCGCCGCGCTGCATCGCCGGCTGAAATCCGGCGCCGAGGTCAACGCCGTGGTGAACGCCGCCAACGAGGTGGTGGTCGAGGGCCACGTGGTGGGCGATCTGGCCGGCTTCCACTTCACGCCGCTGTCGGGGACCGAGGCCGAGGAGGCGCGGCCGCTGCTGGCGGCGGCGCGACGGGTGCTGTCGCCGGCGCTGGCCGACCGGGCGGCGCAATTGACCGAGGATGCCGATGACCGCTTCCGCCTGAGCGAAGCCGGCGCGATCCTGTGGCGCGGCGCCGTCGTGGCGCAGCTGAGAGCGGGCGACGGGCCGCTGCATCCGCGCATCGAGCTCAAGGTCGACGACCTGCTCGACGGCGGCTTCCGCCGCATGGTGCAACAGCGCCTGCAGACCTGGCTGGAGGCCAGCCTGCGCCGCCGGCTGCGGCCGCTCTTCGCGCTGACCGACGCGACTTTGCCGGCGACCGCCCGCGGCCTCGCCTATCAGGTCGCCGAGGCGCTTGGCGCCCTGCCGCGCCGGCGCGTGGCGCAACAAGTGGCCGAGCTCGGCAAGGAGGAACGCCGGTTGCTGAAGGCGCTCGGCCTGCGCCTGGGGCGGGAGACCATCTGGCTGCCGGCCTTGAGCGGGCGGGCGACGCGCCGCCTGCTGATGCGGCTGCAGGCGATCCACGCGCAGAGCGCCAGGCCGCTGCCCGACCTTGCCGGCGACCTGCCGCGCCTGGCCGAGCCGGTGGCGCCCGAGGTGCTGCTGGCCGCCGGCTATCACGCCGTCGACGGCCATGCCATTGGCTTCGATCATCTGGAGCGCCTGGCGGAGCGGGCGCATCGCCTCGCCGACCAGGGCGCGCTGAAATGGGATTCGGCGCTCGCCGCCGCGCTCGAGGTGCCGCAGGAGCTGGTGCGCCCGCTGCTCGGCGCGCTCGACTTCGTGGCCGAGGGCAAGCGGACGGAAGAGCACTACAAGCGCCGCAGGCGGCGACCCGATCCGCCGGCGGCGCCGGTCGATCCCAATTCGCCCTTTTCCGTCCTGGCGCGGCTGCGCGGCGCATCGCAATGACGGCCGCCGGCAAGGCCGATTCCAGTGGCGCGAGCGTGCGCGTGGAGACGTTGCGCCTGGACAAGTGGTTGTGGTTCGCGCGTTTCGTCAAATCGCGCGCGCTCGCCACCCGGCTGGTCGCCGACGGCAACATGCGGGTCAACGGCGCGCCGACCCAGAAGGCGCATCACGCGGTGAAGGCAGGCGACGTGCTGACCTTCGCGCTGGGGCCGCATATCCGGGTCATCCGCATCCTGGCCCTCGGCATCCGGCGCGGGCCGGCGCCCGAGGCGCGCCTGCTCTATGACGACCTCGACCCGCCGGCGCCGCGGTCCCCGAACGCGACGGCCGAGCCGGGCGTGGCCGAGCGCGAGGCCGGCGCCGGGCGGCCGACCAAGCGCGACCGGCGCCAGATCGACCGGCTGAAGCCGCGCGATTAGCCGCACCCAGCCGGATGCACGACAACCATGTCGGGCGCGCAGTTGCATAGGGGGCATCGCCGTGCTAACTCCGCGCCCTGTTGCAGTGGCGAGGGCTAATTCACACTGCCGCGTGCGGATTGCCGAGTGACGGAGCTGACTGATGGCCTATGTCGTGACCGAGGCTTGCATCAAGTGCAAGTACATGGATTGCGTGGAAGTGTGCCCGGTCGATTGCTTCTATGTCGGCGAGAACATGCTGGTGATCCACCCGGACGAGTGCATCGATTGCGGGGTCTGCGAGCCGGAATGCCCGGCCGACGCCATCCTGCCGGACAGCGAGAGCGGCATGGACAAGTGGCTGGAAGTTAACCGGCAGTATGCCGCCGCCTGGCCCAACATCACCCGCAAGGGCGAAGCCCCGGCCGACGCCGACCAGTGGAAGGGCGTCGCCGACAAATTCGCCAAGCATTTCAGCCCGAATCCGGGAAAAGTCTAAGACCGCCAAAGAGTTAACGTCGGCGCCGGGACACCGGAGCACCGTTCCGGCGACCCCGGCGGTTGGTTAACTGCACCTCGCGCATAGCTGGCCTTCCTTGAACCAAAAGGCCGCATCTGATATATATTTCATTGAGGTCTGGTTGGCGGCGCGCCTTGGTCTTCCCGCGGGCATTCCAAGCGTAGTTTTGTCCGCCCAAGCCTACAAATAGTGTGTGTGCAATCCGAATCCACAAGGGTTCGGGAACGGTGTTTGGCTGCTATGCCGATCCGCGGGCGCCGGTGCCCCGGGTCGACAGCCCGGTGGGTCGGCAGGTGTGCTCCGGATCGTCCGGGCTTCGGCCGGGTTAACGATTTGGACCCCGCGGCCCGGGATGCCGGGTGGTGCGCAAGGCGGCCGTATTGGAGGTCGGATCGTGGTGACGAAGGCGAATGTGGTGGCGAAGGTCGTGAAGAAGCCCGTGGCGAAGGATGCCAAGGACAAGGATTCCGGCTTCCGCAAGGGCGATTTCGTGGTCTATCCGACGCATGGCGTGGGCAAGATCCTGGGCGTCGAGACCCAGGAGGTTTCCGGCCATTCGCTGCAGCTGATCATCATCCACTTCGAGAAGGACCGCATGACGCTGCGCGTGCCGGTCGCCAAGGCGAAGAATTCGGGCCTGCGCAAGCTCAGCTCGCGCAAGGTGATGGACGCCGCCTTGCAGACCCTGAAGGGCCGGTCGCGGGTGAAGCGCGCGATGTGGTCGCGCCGCGCCCAGGAATACGAGGCCAAGATCAATTCCGGCGACCCGGTATCCATCGCCGAGGTGGTGCGCGACCTGCACCGCAACGCCGATCAGCCCGACCAGTCGTATAGCGAGCGGCAGATCTATCAGGCGGCGCTTGACCGCCTGGTCCGTGAGCTGGCGGCAATCGACGGCATCGACGAACAGTCGGCGCATCAGCGCCTGCATCAGGTTCTCAAGGCGGTGGCGGCCTAAGCGCCGCCGCACCTCACCCGAGCTCTCTCCTCGAGAGGCCCCCTAGCGGCGGGATCCTCGGATCTCGACCGCCGAGACGGATGGCTCCCCGCCATCCGTCGGGGGATTTCGGGTCATCAAGCATAGACATCGACGTCCGTCTGGAACGCCACGACCGTCGTCGTGACGGTGGTCTCAACCGTTGTCGTGCCGAGGACTGCGGCCCCGGTCCCGCCGTCCAGCAGGGCATTCAAGGCATCGCGCTCGCCCGCATCGACCTCCGAAAGCGCCGCGTCGGCTGATTGCTGCAGGTCGCGGAAAAAACGGTCATCCTCGTCGTCCGCGGCGCCCCGGCGCTTGGCGCGGGCCAGTTGCGCGGCGAGCGAGATGATGCCCTTGGCCTGCACGATGGCGTTGCGCGCATCGTTCGTCACCTCGCGCAATTCCTTCGCCGACTGACTGATCGGCGCCTGAACGCCGGCCACAGTCGTCGGTGTATCGGCGGCCTGCTCCGCGGAACTCGCTTCCGTCCCAGAGGACTCGGCCGGCGCATCTTGCGCAGTCACCGCCGCGGCATTCGCCGAATTGGCGGTCGCCTGCGCGCCGGCGTTCTCGTTGGCCGATTGGCCGGAGCCGATGCCCTGCGCCAGGTCGCGCGCCGCGCCGCCGATCTCGCGCGCCAGGCGCGCCGCTTCGGCGGCGATGCGGCGGAGCTGCTGTGCGTCGCCGCTTGCGGCCAGCATCTGCAATTGGCGGCGGAGCGCCTCGAGCTTGGCCTTCGCCTGGCGCAGCTTCTCCGCCGAGATGTCGCGGTTGCCGCCATCGGCCAGCTTCTGCAGTGCCTGGGTGGTCTGCGGGGTGATCGCCTTGCTGCGCGCCGCGGCGTCCGGGGCCAGCCGCCAATAGGCATCGACCGCGCTCTCGTTGCGCTTGAGGGTCCAGGACGCGGGGTTGGTGGCGGCAGTGCTGGTGCCAATGCTTGCGGGCTGCGCCATGTTGCTGGGGCGAAGCGGCGCGCCGGACGGACGCGCGAACGCACCGCCAGCCGCCTGGCCGCGCTGGATGATGCCAAAGATGCCCGCCGAAACGCTCATGGCACAGCTCCTCTCGCTAGGAAGTTTATCGTATCGAACCTATCTAAAATGTTAAATTCAGCTCTCCTACGGGTCTATGGATCAAGATTTCTACATGATTTCAATATTTTAGATCATCCGCCCCGGCGCTCGACCTTCCCTGCCGACGGCGTGGAATCCCCGACCTGCGCGATGCCCAGCGGCCGCCCCTGCGCAACCGACGCGGCGCGCCGCACCCGCCTCTCCCGCCGCCGGCGCTCCGGCGGCGGCCCAGGCAACGGCGCGCGCATCGACAGCAACGTGCCGGTCTTCACACCACCGCCAGGGCGCGCATGCGCCGACCGGGGAACGGCAAGTCGAAAGCCTTTGGGCGCGGAGGACCGCTTGCTACAGTCGCGGACGCTTCCGATTCGACGGCAAGGCGACGCGGACGCAGCGTTCGAGGATTCCCCACGCACATGGCCGAGCAAGAGAAGTTCGCGGTTCTGCGCGCCGCCCGCCGCATCTGGGCGGTCTCGCCGGTGCATGGCGAGATGGCGAAGCTGCGCTCGTTGCATGCCTATATCGACGAGCAGTTCCGGGATGGCGATCGCCTGGTCTATCTCGGCGGCTTCCTCGGCCGCGGCCAGGACGTGGCCGGCGTGATCGACGAGCTGGTCAGCTTCCGCCGGCAGATCCTGGCGCGGGCCAACATGTTCACCATCGACATCGCCTATCTGCGCGGCCAGCAGGAGGAGATGTGGAACAAGCTGCTGCAGCTGCAATTCGCGCCCAACCCCAAGGAAGTGCTGCCCTGGATGCTGCAGCAGGGTGTGGGCACGACGATCTCCGCCTATGGCGGCGACCCGGCCGAGGGCATCATCCGCTGCCGCGAAGGCGCGCTCGCCATCACCCGCTGGACCAACGGCCTGCGCAACGCCATGCACAACCGCCCCGGTCACTGGCAGCTGATGGCGGAACTGCGCCGCGCCGCCTATAGCGACGATTACGGGCTGCTTTTCGTCCATGCCGGCATCGACCCCGACCGGCCGCTCGACGCCCAGGGCGATTCGCTGTGGTGGGGCAGTCCCGGCTTCGCCACCCTCAATCATCCCTATGGCGAGTTCCTGAAAGTGGTGCGCGGCTTCGACCGCCAGCATGGCGGGCCGGGCATGAGCCCCTTCACCATCACGCTGGATGGCGGATGCGGCTACGGCGGCAAGGCGCTCGCCGCCTGCCTCGACCCCAGGGGCGAGATCCTCGACCTCGTCGAAGCGTGAACTACGGCGACTTCGCCTAGAGCGGCTTCACCTGCAGCAGGCGCATCGGCGCCGAGCGGCCGGGCAGCAGATGCGCGCCGAGGTCGACGCTGGGCACCTCCGCCGGCAGCGCGTCGACCAGCTCGGCGCTGGTGACGATCACCGCGTCGGCGGCGCCGTCGTCGACCTCGCGGCCGAACTGCTCCAGGCGCTGGGCGATGTTCACCGTGTCGCCGATCAGCGTGTAGTTGATCCGGCCGGGCGCGCCGATATTGCCGACCAGGGCCGGGCCCTGGTGCAGCCCGATGCGGATGCGGATCGGCTTGAAGCCCTTGCGCGCACGGCGTTCGTTGTCGGCGTGCAGCTGTCGGGCAATGGCGATGGCGGCGCGCAGCGCCCGCGCGGCGCGGTCCTGCTGGTCGAGCGGCGCACCCCAGAACGCCATCACCGAATCGCCGATATACTTGTCGATGGTGCCGCCCTCCGCCTCGATCGCGGCGCCCAGCAGGGCGAAATGGCGGTTCAGCATCCCGGCGAGCTGGTCCGCCGGCCGGCCCTCGGCGATATGGGAGAAGCCGACGATGTCGGTGAACAGCACCACGATGTCGCGCTCGGCCGACACGATGGCGTCGCCGCTCTGCATCAGCACCGGCGCCAGGGTGCGCGGAATGTAGTTGCGCAGCCACAGCAGGCCGTTGCGCATGGCGCCTTGCGCCTCCGCCGCCATGTCGATCTCGGTCAGCCGGCTGCCGGCGATGGGCGGGGTGTCGAGGTCGAGCTGGGCGATGCGCCGCGCATTGTTGGCGAAGGCGCGGATCGGCCGGCCGATGGCGCGGCCGATCCACATCGCCAGCAGGACGCCGCCCCCCACCAGTGCGGCCGCCAGGGGAATGGTGCTGTTGATCGTGTGCAGCACGCCTTCCGCCCAGCTCTGCGGCACGTGATAGCCGATATACCAGGGCATCGGACCGAAGTCGGTGACGCGGCGATAGACGACGAGATAGTCGGTGCCCGCCAGCGTCGCTTCCGCCACGCCGACATTGGCCGGCCGGTCGACGATATCCTCGTCCAGCATGTCCTGCGGCGGCCAGGGCGTCGCCGCGAGGACTGGATCGAAGCCCGAAGCGATATCGGGCATCGCTGCGGTCGGGCTGGCCAGCGTCTCGCCGATCTTGGCGGCGGAATGCATGAGGATGCGGCCCGATTCGGTCACCACGAAGGGTACCCGGTCATCATTGGCCAGGGTCGCGAGGCGGATCGAGGCAGCGCGCAGCGACACCGCCGCGCCGACGGCCCCCAGGAACCGGCCATTCTGGTCGGAGACCGGCGCCACCGCCACCAGGAGTGGCTCGCCCTTTCCCTTGATGAGGCGCACCGGCCCGGCCCAGAACGTCGTGCGCTCGCTCTGCGCCTGTTTCAGCATTGCGGCAATGCCGGCGTCGCCCGAGAGATCGATTGTCTCCGCGACGTAGGATCGGCCCTGCGCCACCGCCGAGGCCCAGGTCATCGACTGGTTCGGCCGGACGAAGCCGACGCCGGACAACTGTCGGACGGCGCCGATCGAGCCGAGCAGGAGGTCGTTCAGCCGTTCCTGGTCGCCGGTAGAGACGTGGCCGCGCGAAATGTAGTCGGCGAGAAAGCGCGCCTGATCGGCGGCCGGCAGCAATTGCGCATCGACCGTGGTGCCGATGCGCGACAACTGGGCATCGCCGACGTCGAGCGCCAGGCTGAGCGCATTGCCGACCGCCGCCACATAGAAGCAGATGCCGATGACGGTGGCGGTGATCGCCGTCAGGCCGCCGAAGGCAAGCGCCAGCACCAGCCAGATCGGCAACCGCCAGCGACGCTTGGCGGGCACTGGAACCGGCGCGGGAGCGGCCACTTCCCGGGCCTCAATAGGTCACGATCTTGACCTTCTGGCCCGGTTGAACCGAGTTGGCATTCTCCAGCGCGTTCAGCACGCGGAACCACTGCTCCTTGGACTCGTTCACCACCATCCTGTTGCTCAGCGACTGGATGGTGTCGCCCGGCTGCACGGTGATGACGCGCAGGCGCTGCGGCTTGTTGTATTGCGCCGCCTCGCTGGCGCTGATCTGGCGGAAGCTCATGGCGGTCTTCTGGAAGTCGCCGTCATAGCGCGCGCCGAGATCGGCCAGCGACACGAAGGCGAATTCGTAGACCTTGCCGCTGGGATGCCGGATCAGCACGGCGCGGTAGTTGGCAGCACCTGACTTGGTATTGACCCGCGCACGCCCGGTCGCCGCTTCCATGCCGTTGATGGTGAGCGTCTCGATGTCCTGCAGCACGATGTTGCCCTTGGGATCGTAGTTCTGCAGCGCCGCGACCAGGCTGCCGCCGGGTTGCGGGTCGGCCAGGCTGAGATTGCCGAGGGTGCCCTTCGGCCCCTTGATCGCCACCACGTCGGGCAGGTTCACCAGCTTGTAGCCGCTCGGCACCTCGAAGGCGAAGCGCAGCGGCGGATGCACGAACAGCCGGTCGCGGATGACGCCCTGCGAGGGGTCGTCGCCGAACATGATGCCGTCGATCTTGGACAGGTAGACGTCGCGCTCCAGCATCGCGTTGGCCTGCGGCGCGCCGGCCTCCTGGATCGCGCGCTGCACGCGGTCCTGGGTGCGCGGATGCGAGGCCTTCATGCTGACATTGTCGACCACGTTGGGGTCCTGCCCGGCCAGCTGCGCCTCCAGCCGCGTCTCCGCGTCCAGGCTGGCGAGGAAGGTCGACATCGCCTGCGGGTCGTAGGTGGCGCGCGTCAGGTAGCGCACGCCCAGCATGTCGGCCTCGAATTCCTGCTGTTGCGAATAGCTGCCGAGCCAGTTGGCGATGCCCTCGTTGGCGATGCCGCCGGCGAGGTTGGCGCCGGTCTGGCCGAACAGCAGGCCGCCCGCCAGCACGCCGAGCGTGCCGAGGATCGAGGCCTGCTGCTGCTGGCCCATGCGCTCCGCCGTGTGGCGGGCGTTGACGTGGCCGATCTCGTGGCCGACCACGCCGGCGAATTCCGCCTCGTTGTTGGCCAGCGCCATCAAGCCGCGGGTCACGTAGACATAGCCCCCGGGGAGCGCG
This sequence comes from Dongiaceae bacterium, assembly GCA_044226685.1. GTDB lineage: Bacteria > Pseudomonadota > Alphaproteobacteria > Dongiales > Dongiaceae > Dongia_A. The sequence goes on along the minus strand of JBGAGP010000099.1, from coordinate 2,916 downwards.
AAGGCGTTGATGTCCGGCGTGTTGAGCACGGTGAAGGTGAACTTCACGTCCGGCCGCTCGCCGGTCGAGGCCAGGAACTGGCCGATCGAGTTCACATAGGGATTGAGCTCCGGCTTTTCGGTATAGGCGCCGCCGAATTCCTCGAGGATCTTCGGATGCTCCTCGGCGCCGATCTGGGCTTCCTGCTGCACCGAGACCGGCGTGGAGAAGGTGCGGCCCGTCGCCGGGCTGGTGGCCGTGGAGCAGGCGGAGAGCGCCGCGGCCAAAGCCAGCATGCCGGCGGCCGCCATCCAGGGCGCGCGCCGGTTCGCACGTCGGGTCGCACGTCGGTCCGCGCGAGGGTCGTTGCTGGCTGTGGTCATGATGTCCGCTCCGTGGCTCATAAACGATGTTCGGGGCATTGCGTTCCGCTGCTTTCGCCGCCGCGGCGGGGCGGCCGGCCGAATCTTCGCCGCAAGTTTATTATTTCGCAGGTGCAGCGGCCAAGCGCTACCGCGCCGGGGCCGGCCGGCCGGCGTCACAAGGGCGTGACGCCGTGGCCAATCTGCGGCCGCCGCCCAGGCCGGCGGCAAAAAGGGTTGAGCACGGCCCGGCCGCCACGTACAAGCAGGCATGCCCGGCCGTGGCCAGCGGCCGGCAACCCGCCGCTTCGAGGCCAGTTCGCATGGATTCCCGCCTGATGCCCGCCAAGGACCTGTTCCCCGAGATCGAGCCCTACGACAAGGGCTTCCTGAAGCTCTCGGCGCCGCACCGGATGTACTACGAGCAATCGGGCAATCCGGGCGGCGTGCCGGTGGTGTTCCTGCATGGCGGGCCGGGTGCCGGGGCCAATTCCACCCACCGGCGGTTCTTCGACCCCGCCTTCTACCGCATCGTCATTTTCGACCAGCGCGGCAGCGGCCGCTCGCAGCCTTTGGGCGAGACCCGCGACAACACCACGCCGCTGCTGATCGACGACATGGAGACCCTGCGCGCGCATCTCGGCATCGAGCGCTGGTTCGTCTTCGGCGGTTCCTGGGGCTCGACCCTGGCGCTGGCCTATGCCGAGCACCACCCGGAGCGGGTGCGCGGCCTCGCCCTGCGCGGCATCTTCCTGTGCCGCAAATCAGAGATCCAGTGGTTCCTTTATGGCCTGCGCGAATTCGCCCCCGAGGCTTGGCGCGCCTTTTCCGGCCACATTCCGGAGGCCGAGCAGGGCGATCTGCTGGAAGCCTATTGGAAGCGCCTGATGGACCCGAGCCCCGCCGTGCACATGCCGGCGGCCAAGGCATGGAGCGTCTATGAGGGCTCCTGCTCCACCCTGCTGCCGAGCCCGGAGACGGTGCGCGCCTTTTCCGCCGACGCGCTGGCCCTCGGCCTGGCGCGCATGGAGGCGCATTACTTCCGCAACGATATTTTCCTGCCCGAGAATTTCCTGCTCCGGAACATCGACAAGATCCGCAGGATCCCCAGCTTCATCGTGCAGGGCCGCTACGACCTCGTCTGCCCGATCCGCAACGCCGACGACCTGGTCCGGGTGTGGCCCGAGGCGCGCTATGTCGTGATCCCCGATGCCGGACATTCGGCGATGGAGACCGGCACCCGCGCGGCGCTGGTAGCGGGGATGGAGGCGTTCAAGAACTTGGCCTAGCGGCGCCGGGGCGTCGACACGCGGCGCCGTCACCGTCGCCGGTTCGGCCGCGTATGCGGCAAGGCACGGGGCGCGGCGCCTTCGGTTTCGCTTTCCGTTTCGCCGTTGCCCTCGCCCTCGCCAATCGTGCCGGGGGTGAAGCCCGCCGCCTTGGCCCGTGCGATGGCGAGCTGCAGGATGCGCTGCATCAGCTCGGGATACTTGATCCCCTCGTGCTTCGCCGCCTCGGCGAAGACCTCGATCCTGGCGATGTCGGGGTTGGGATTGGCTTCGAGGAAATAGGGCACGCCGTCGGCGGCGAGGCGGAAATCGACGCGGGCATAGCCGTCGAGCTCGAGGGTGCGGCAGATGCGCTTGGCGAGATTCTGGATGCGCGCGGCGAGCTCCGGCGGCAGATCCTCCGCCAGGCGCTGCACAATGCCGAGCTTCTCCTGGTAGTTGACGTCGTGCTTCACCTTGGCGGTGGCGATGCGCATCTGGTTCTCGTCCATGTCGCCGAACAGCAGCTCCCAGACGGGGAGCACCTTCAGCCGGTCGTTGCCGAGCACGCCGACATAGAGCTCGCGGCCCTCGATATACTGCTCGGCCAGGGCGTCGGTGCCGACCCGCTCATGGATGAAGGCGACGCGCTCGGCCAGCTTCTCGTCGCTGTCGACCACGGAAGCCTGCGCGATGCCGATCGAGGAATCCTCGCTGGCGCTTTTCACGATGAGGGGAAAGCCGAGCTTGGCCGGCCGCCTCACCTTGCGCCCCATGGGGAAGACCGCGAAGGCCGGCGACGGGATACGGTGGAAGGCGAGCAGCTTTTTCGACAGCGCCTTGCCGCGCGCCAGCATCAGGCCGCGCGGGTTGCACCCGGTATAGGGCACGCGCAGCAGCTCCAGATACGAGGCGACGTTCTGGTCATAGGCCGGCTCGCCGTGGAACTGCTCCAGCAGGTTGAAGACGACGTGCGGCTGCCAGGTCTCGACCTCGTCGCGGATCGGCTTCAGCTCGTATTGCACGCCGAGCGGCTTCACCTCGTGGCCGAGGCCGCGCAGGGTCTGGATCACGTCGTACTCGGTCTTCCAGACGTTGATTTCTTTCTCGCTGTAGCCCGCGTCCGATTCCGGCGGCATGAAATCCGGGTGCATCAGCACCAGGACGCGCAGGCTTTTCGGGCGGGTGTGCTTCTTCCTGGCGCGCGTCACAGCGCATACCACTCCCGGCGCGAGGGGCTATGCAGGGAATGCACCGTGTTGGCGGTGAGCAGCACCGTGAAGTTCATCGCCAATTGCCGTTCCGGC
>JBGAGP010000098.1:0-17865 GCA_044226685.1 Dongiaceae bacterium | reverse complement strand
CGCCTGGCGCAGCTCATCTGCGGCGCCGCGGGCGCGCGGCTGATCGTCGCCGGCCGCTCGCTGGCCAAGGCGGAGGAGTTCCGGGCGCGCCTGCGGATCGCCGCCGTCCATCGCGCTTCGGGATCTTCGACTTCGCCCTGGCCGTGGTTCTTGCCGATGGCCGGCTGGAGCTGGTCCAGCGCGGCTGGCGCTGCCTGGGCCTCCCGCTGCCGCGTTCCTGGGCGCCGCGCGGCGATGCCCATGAGATGGAATCGGAGGGCCGGTTCCGCTTCTCGGTCGCGATCGCGCATCCGCTCTGCGGGCTGATCGTGCGCTACGAAGGCTGGCTGGATCCGCCGCAGCCTATCTGACCGGCCAGACCAGCAGCAGCATCGGCACCGCGACCAGGATCACCAGCAGCGACAGCGGCGCGCCGAGCCGCGCATAGTCGCCGAATTTGTAGCCACCCGGCCCGAGCACCAGCGTATTGCACTGGTGCCCGATGGGGGTGAGGAAATCGCAGCCGCGCCGATCGCCACCGCCATCAGGAAGGCGTCCGGCTTGTAGCCCAGGGCCTGCGAGAAGCCGACCGCGATCGGCGCCATCACCAGCACCGTCGCCGCGTTGTTCAGGAACGGCGTCACCAGCATCGCCGCGGCCAGGATCAGCGCCACCGCGCCATAGGCGGGCAGGCCCGCCGCCACGTGCGACAGCCACGCCGCCATCAGGTCGGTGGCGCCGGTCGCGCTCAGCGTCTCGCTGACCGGGATCAGCGCCGCCAGCATGACCACGATGGGCCATTCGACCAGCTGGTAGATCTGCCGCAGGGTGATGGCGCGGCACAGCACCATCAGGACGGCGGCGCCGAAGAAGACGACCGGCACCGGCACGACCTTGAAGGCGGTCATCGCCATGGCGGCGACCAGCACCAGCAGCGGCAGCAGCGCGCGGCGCGCGCGGCCCAGCCGCAGCGAACGCTCCGGCCAGCGGCAGGCAGTCCAGCGCCTTCAGCCGTTCCGGCAGGTCGTCGAGGTTGCCCTGCAGCACGATCACGTCGCCGAATTGCAGCGAGATGGTGCCGAGCCGCTCGGTCAGGCGCTGGCCCGACCGGCTGACGGCCAGCAGATTGACGCCGAAGCGCGCGAAGAGGCCGCTCGCCTGCGCCGACAGGCCGATCAGCGGCGAGTTGTCGCCGATCACCGCCTCGATGCTGCCGATCTCCGCCTGCGGCGCCGCCGCTTCCGGCACCCGATGGCCGGATTCGAGCGTCAGCTTGCCGAGCGAGACCGCCTGCTCCAGCGCCTGCGGATCGCCTTCCAGGATCACCGTGTCGCCGCGCTCGAGCACCGCGTCCGGCAAGGGGATGACACGCTTGTCGTCCGGCTTCAGGATGGCGATGACCTTCGCGTCGCCATGGGCCAGGTCCTGCAGGTCCGCGACGGTCTTGCCGAGCACGGCGGCGGTTTGCTTCGCCATGCGCCAGGTCCTGCAGGTCCGCGACGGTCTTGCCGAGCACGGCGGCGGTTTCCGTCACCTCCGCCTCGGTCACGTATTTCTTCGCCGCCAGCGCTTCGTCGAGCGAGGCGGTCGCGCGCGTGCGCACCGGCAGGAAGCGATACGCGACCACCAGGAACAGCAATCCGACCACGGCCAGCACGATGCCGACCGGCGTGAAGTCGAACATGGAGAACGGCGTGCCGACCAGCTCGCCGCGCAGCCGCGAGACGATGATGTTGGGCGAGGTGCCGATCTGCGTCATCAGCCCGCCGAGCAGCGCGCCGAAGGACATCGGCATCAGGTAGCAGGAAGGCGCGGCGCCGGCGCGCCTGGCCATCTGGAAGGCGATGGGGATCATGATGGCCAGCGCGCCGACATTCTTCACGAAGGCGGAAAGGACGATGACGGTGGCGACCAGGACCAGGACCTGCGCCTGCACCGACGTGACGTGGCGCGAAATCCGCTGCAGCGCCAGCTCGGCGATGCCGGTCTGGGCGATGGCGCCGCTGACCACCAGCGCGCCGGCGACGATGATGACGATGTCGTCGCTGAAACCGGAGAAGGCATCTTCCGGCTGCACCAGGCCGGCGGCGACCGCCGCCAGCAGCGACAGGCAGGCGACGATGTCATAACGCGGCCGGCCCCAGATGAAGAGCACCATCGTGACGAGGATGATGCCGCAGGCCAGACCCTGGTCGAATGTCATGGGAAGGAACTCCGGGCGCAAACCGGGGCAAGGCCCGGCAGGGCCACAACACCCGCCCCGGGCTTTCGTTCCCCGGCCGTGCCGCACTCCGGAAGCCTGGACGGCGCCTAGGCGAGGCGGGTCCAGGTCAGGGTGCGCGTGACCGGCTCGTGCTCATGGCCCGTCGTCTCGAGCGTGATGGTGAGCCGGTCGCCATCCACCGCCAGGGTGCGCGCGACCTCCATGCCGACATTGGCCGGCGCCAGGGCCGCCTCCAGCCGGTGCAGCACCACCCCGCCGTCGCAGACCTGGTAGGTGCCGAAATAGGCGTCGTAGCCGCCGATGGCGCTGGTGTTGTTCTGGCCCGACCCGCAGGGATGGGCGGGCGCCGCACTTTTCCGGTCCCGCTTCATGAACTGGGCGGAGAAATGGTGCGGCGTGTAGGTCAGCATGGCGAGGGGATCGGAGCCCAGCATCGGCTCGTTGCGCAGCGCGCCGTCGGCGGCGCGGTCCAGCCGGCTCACCAGCCGCCAGGTGCCGAGCATGCCCTTGGCCAGCGTTGCTGATTTCGGAATCGTGGTCATGTCAGGCTCGCAGACGAATAGGGCGATTGCATCTGAAACGGCTGGGCGATTACTGCCTGCGGGATGACGATCGGAAATCCACCCGCAAGGCGCGACGACAAAATACGCGGCGAAATAAGTGGCGTCCCCAACGGGATTCGAACCCGTGTCTTCACCGTGAAAGGGTGATGTCCTGGGCCTCTAGACGATGGGGACGCAAAGAGGCGGCCAACGCGGCCGCGGCTTGTTTAGCCGCTTTGGGGGCCAAGATCAACCGCGTGGGCCGGGCCGCCCATTGGACCGGGTGCGGTACATTAACACCCTGGGATCGTTAACGAATTTCCGGAAGCGCTCACCCGGCGGCGAAGGCGGCGTCCTCGATCTGCAGCTGCACCTCGTCGCGGCCCTGCCAGCTGTCGCGCTTGAGCCGGCCGGCCAGGTGCAGGGCGGCGCCCCGGGCGCCGAGCAGGGCCTTGCCCAGGTCTTCGCCGGCGGCGCGGAAGGCGATGGCCTTCAGCCTCGTGCCGTCCGGCCCGGTCAGGCGGCAGCGCACGTGGTTGGTGCCGACCACGTCGGCCATGGCGATGCGCTGTTCCGGCAGCACGAAGCGCGGCTCGGCATTGCCGGCGCCGAACGGGGCCAGGCGCTCCAGCGCGCCGAGCAAATCCGGCGTCGCCCCGCGGCCCTGCACCATGCCGTCGATCAGCAGGGTCGGCACCAGCGGCGCGCCGCCGAGCTCGTCGCGGAAGCGGGCGGCGATGAAATCCTGCAGCGCCGGCAGCCGCTCCGCCGCGATTTCGAAGCCCGCCGCCATCGCATGGCCGCCGCCCTTGAGGACGAGGCCGAGCTCGCGCGCCGCGATCACCGCCTGGCCCAGGTGCAGCCCGGCGACGGAGCGGCCGGACGCCTTGCCGATGCCGTTCTCCAGCGCGACGATGCAGACCGGCCGCTGGTAGCGATCCTTCAGCCGGCCGGCGACGATGCCGATGACGCCCGGATGCCAGCTGTCGCCGGCGAGGACCAGCAGATGCGGGTTGTGCGCCGCCGCGTCTTCCGCCATCCGCGTCGCCTCGGCCAATACCTCGGCCTCCAGCGCGCGGCGTTCCTCGTTCAGCGCGTCGAGCTCGCGCGCCAGCTGCAGTGCCAGCGCGGGGTCTTCCGTCGACAGCAGGCGCGCGCCGAGATCGGCGCGCCCGACGCGGCCGCCGGCATTCACCCGGGGCCCGAGCAGGAAGCCGCAATGGAAGCCTTCCAGGCGCTCATTGACCCGCGCCACGTCGCACAGCACGTCGATGCCGAGATTGCCGCGCTGGCCCATCACCTTCAGGCCCTGGGTGGTCAGCGCGCGGTTGAGGCCGCCGAGCGGCACCACGTCGCAGATCGTGCCCAGCGCCACCAGGTCGAGCCATTGCAGCAGGTCGGGCTCCGCCCGCCCGGCGCCGTACCACCCGGCGCGGCGCAAGGCGCGGTTGACCGCGACCACCAGCAGATAGGTGACGCCGACCGCCGCCAGGTTGCGATGCGGCGAGTTTTCGTCGAGGCGGTTGGGATTGACCACGGCGCAGGCCTTGGGCAGCGCCGGCTCGGCCACGTGATGGTCGGAGATGATGACGTCGAGCCCGTTCGCCGCCGCATCCTCCAGCGCGGCGAAGGCGGTGATGCCGCAATCGACGGTGATCACGACGCCGGCCCCGGCGGCCTTCAATTGGCGTAGGGCCGCGGCGTTGGGGCCATAGCCCTCGCGCAGCCGGTCGGGAACGTAGAGCAGTGGGTCCCCGGCGCCGGCCGCGCGCAGGAAGCGGATGAGGAGTGCCGCCGAGGTGGCGCCGTCGACATCGTAGTCGCCGAAGATGCCGATGGTCTCGCCGGCCTGGATCGCGCGCGCCAGGCGATCCGCCGCCAGGTCCATGTCGCGCAGATCGGAAGGGTCGGGCAGCAGGTCGCGCAGGCGCGGATTGAGGAAGCTCTCGACGCTGTCGAGGGATTGCCCGCGCGCGGCGAGCAGCCGGCCGATCAGTTCCGGCACCTGGCAGCGTTGCGCAATGGCCTGCGCCAGCCGCGCATCGCCGGGCCGCTCCAGCCACAGCTTGCCACTCAGCGACTTGGTGACGCCCAGATACGGGAGCGGTACGGTCATGGAAGGCGTATCGCCCATGGATGACAAGATTGCGCGCTGCAATCCCCTCCACCGGAACGGGGGAGGGTTAGGGAGGGGGAAGCCGCTTCGCCACCGCAGGAAATCTTCGCTCGCCGCCCCCACCCCTGCCCTCCCCCGTTCCGGGGGAGGGAGCTACGCGTCGCACCTGTGCGAGCCGAGGGCATCACAATCTATTTCCGCGCCAGCTTCAGACGTCCTTCGGCCGCTTGATCGACCAGTTGTGTTGCGCCTCGACGATGCGCACGGTGCCGGACTTGGAGCGCATGACCATGGAATGGGTCACCGCCCCCTTGGCCGAGCGGCGCACGCCCTTCAGCATCGCGCCATCCGTGACGCCGGTCGCGGCGAACATCACGTCGCCCTTGGCGAGGTCGGTGAGGCCGTATTTGCGGGTGAGGTCGGTGACGCCGAGGCGCCGCGCCCGCGCCTTCTCGTCCTCGTTGCGGAACACCAGCCGGCCCTGCATCTGGCCGCCGATGCAGCGCAGGGCCGCCGCCGCCAGCACGCCTTCCGGCGCGCCGCCCGAGCCCATGTAGATGTCGACGCCGCTGTCCGGCGTGGCGGTGGAGATGACGCCGGAGACGTCGCCGTCGGAGATCAGCATGATGCGGGCGCCCGAGGCGCGCACGCGGGCGATGAGGTCGGTGTGGCGCGGCCGGTCGAGGATGCAGGCGACGAGATCGGAGATCTCCATTTTCTTCGCCTTGGCCAGCTGCTTCAAATTCTCCTCCGGCCCGGCGTCGAGATCGACCAGGTTGTCGGGCAGGCCGGGGCCGACGGCGATCTTCTCCATGTAGGTGTCGGGCGCGTTGAGGAAGCCGCCCTGCTCCGCCATCGCCACCACAGCCAGCGCGTTGGAGCCGCCCTTGGCGGTGATCGTGGTGCCTTCGAGCGGATCCAGTGCGATGTCGATCTTCGGCCCGCCGGCGCCGACCTTCTCGCCGATATAGAGCATCGGCGCCTCGTCGCGCTCGCCCTCGCCGATCACCACGGTGCCTTCGATGTCGAGGTCGTTGAGCGCCCGGCGCATGGCATCGACGGCGGCCTGGTCGGCGGCCTTCTCGTCGCCGCGGCCCATCAGGCGCGAGGCGGCGAGCGCCGCCGCTTCGGTGACGCGGACGGCTTCGAGGGCGAGGTTGCGATCCATCACAGAAACTCCGTAGCGGGCGGCGGCGCGCCCATCGACGGGGGCGCCAGCCGCGCAGAGGTTAACTCAGCAGCTCAATCGGCAGGACGTGCGGCGGTTCCAGGATGGCCTTGATGCCGCCGAGGCGCCGCACCACGCGGTCGATCGCCGCCTCGGTCGTCTCATGCGTGGTGAGCACGACGGGCACGGTATCGCCGCGCGCCCGCTGGATCATCGCTTCCAGCGACACGTTCTCGTCGCGCATCGCGGCGGCGATGTCGGCGATGACGCCCGGCCGGTCGGCCACCATCAGGCGCAGGTAATAGGCGCCGGCATGGCTGCCGGGCGGCGCCGAAGGCAGCTTCTTCAGCTGCGCGGCGGGTGCCGAGAAAGCCGGCAGGATGCGGTCGCGGGCGATATCCATCAAATCGCTGACCACGGCGGAGGCGGTCGGCCCCTGGCCGGCGCCGCGGCCGATGGCGACGTTCTGGCCGACATAATTGCCGCTGGTGACCACCGCGTTGTAGACGCCGTCGACCTTGGCGATCACCGCCGCCACCGGCACCATGCAGGCATGCACGCGCTGCTCGACGCCATGCGGCGTCACGCGGGCGATGCCGAGCAGCTTGATGCGGTAGCCGAGCTCGTCGGCAAAGGCGATGTCCATGGCCGAGACGTTGCGGATGCCGGAAATGCGCACCCCGCCGAAATCGATCTGGCAGCCGAAGGCGACGCTGGTGAGGATCGAGAGCTTGTGCGCCGCGTCGATGCCGTCGACGTCGAAGCTGGGATCGGCCTCGGCGTAGCCCAGCTTCTGCGCCTCGGCCAGCACGTCGGCGAATTCGCGCCCCGTTTCACGCATCTGGGTCAGGATGTAGTTGCAGGTGCCGTTGAGGATTCCGTACACCTGATCGATGCGGTTGGCGGCCAGCCCCTCGCGCATCGCCTTGATGATCGGGATGCCGCCGGCCACCGCCGCCTCGTAGGCCAGTGCCACGCCGGCCTTTTCCGCCGCGATGGCGAGTTCGGTGCCGTGCTTGGCGAGCAGCGCCTTGTTCGCCGTCACCACGTGCTTGCCCTTGGCGATCGCCTTCTCGACCAGCGCCTTGGCCGGACCTTCGGCGCCGCCGATCATCTCCGCCACCACGTCGACGTCGGGATGGTCGGGCAGGCTCAGCGGGTCGTCCGACCAGGCGAAGCGCTTCAGATCGACGCCGCGATCCTTGTTGCGATCGCGCGCCGAGACGGCGACCACCTCGATCGCGCGCGGGCAATGCAGGCGCAGGATCTCGGCGTTCTCGTCGAGCAGCTTGACCACGCCGAGCCCGACGGTGCCGAGGCCGGCGATACCGATCCGCAGCGGACGATTGGCGCCGCGCGCGGCGATTCCGGCGCTGACAGCCCCCGGCTTAACAGGCATGGCCTGCGCCGATCGGATACCCGATCGTTCCCATGTGCAGCATGATGATCCGAGCTAGTAGGCGGAAAGATAGACTTCGGCGCGGCGGTTCGCGGCCTCGCCGGTCGGCATCACCTCGGAATAGACCGGCTGCGAATCGCCCGCGGCCAGCACCTGGATGGCGCCGCGCGGCACGCCGTATTTGGCGAGCTGGCGGGCGACCGCGTTGGCGCGCGCCTCCGAGATCTTCTGGTTGGCCTGCTGGTGGCGCGCCAGGTCCATCGACCCGGTGCGCATGCTGGCATGGCCGACGACGCGGATGACGCCGCCATACATCTTCTGCATCTCGGCGATCTGCTTCAGCACCTTGCGGTCATCCGAGGACAGCTTCGCCGAGCCGTCGCGGAAATAGACCAGCCCGACCGGCTGGCCGCCGTTGAAGGGCTGGGCGCCATAGGGCTGATAGAAGGTCTGGCCATAGGTGGCGTAGCCCGGCGGCTGCAAAGTCGTCTGCGCGCCCACCACCGCGCCGCCGTAATTGGTCGGCGGCGCCGCGTAGGGCGAGCGGTACATCGCCTGCGCCGCGTTGTAGCCCTGATAGGCCGGCAGCGCCGGCTGCGGGAAGGCGATGCCGTAATTCTCCGGCGCCAGGGCGGCGTAGTTCGGGCCATAGGCGGTCGCCTGCGGCTGCACATAGGCGCTCTGCGTCTGCACGCTGCCGGGCTGCAGCGCCAGCTGCGCCTCCGGCTGGAACGGCGTGGAGCCGGATTGCGGCGTGCCGACCGGCGTCACCGGCTGCGCCTGTGCAGCACCCTGCATCGGCTCAAGCGGGGCAGCCTGCACCGTCGCGTCGGGGGCCGGCGCGGCGGCGGGCGCCGGCGCGGGGGTCGCATCGGATGTCTGTTCCGGTGCCGGCTCGGGCTCTGCCGGAGCCGCGTCCGCGGCACCGCTGCTGCCATCCGAGGTCTGGGTAATCCCGGGCTCCGGGATCGGCACGAGGTTGTCGGCCGGCTCCGGCTCCGGCGGCGGCGCCGGGCGATCGGCGCTGGAGGTCGGACCGCCGACCAGCTCTTCGCCGTATTGCGTGCCGCTCTCGGCGCCGGACAGGCCTTCCGGCGCCTGGTTCAGGTCCTGGATCGTGGACGTGGGACGGGTGCTCGGGACCGTGTTCACATCGGGAAAGCTGCCATCGCCCGCGGGCGCTGCTTCGGTCGTCGCGTCGGCCGCGGGTGCGGCTTCGGTCGTCGTCGTCCCATCGGCCGCCGGCTTGGCCGCCTGCGTCGTGTTGTTCGGGCCGGCGGGAACATCGGGATAGTCCGGCTCCGACGAGCAGCCGGCGAGCAGAACCCCCGCCGCAAGTGCCGCCGCGCAGCCGGCGCGCAAGTGCAAGGACTTCTTCATGAGCTCCGCGACCTCCCCAACAGGCACCCCAGCCGCCCCCGTCGGACCCCCCGTCCTAAGGTTTGCGCCCGCCGTTCAACGACTTAGTGCCGAATCTTTAGCTTGCGCTACTATAGCAAAGAAAAGCGGGCGTCGATTGCCATTTTCGGCGCACGGCAAGACGTTGAAAACCAAGACAAAGTTTCGAGGTTGCCATGAGCGATCAAGCCGCGGGAAAGGGCCCCGGCGCCGGCAAGCCGGCGGAGGGAGCCGAGAACGGCGGGATGGATGCCGCGGCCTGGTCCCAGGCCATGGCCCATATCGCCGAGCAGTCGCAGCGCCTGGTCGCCGAGTTTCTCACCCGCAACCAGAACGGCCAGGGCATCAATCCCCCCAACCTCGACCCCATGGCGCTGGGCCGCGCCTTCATGGAAATGACCCAGCGGCTGATGAGCGACCCGGGCAAGCTCATGGAGGCGCATTTCTCGCTGTGGCAGGACTACATGAACCTGTGGCAGTCGACCGCGCGGCGCATGATGGGCCAGGAGGCCGAGCCGGTCATCGCGCCGGCCAAGGACGACCGCCGGTTCAAGGATTCCGCCTGGCAGGACAACCAGGTCTTCGATTTCGTCAAGCAATCCTACCTGCTGACCGCGCGCTGGCTGCAATCGACGGTGCAGAACGTCGAGGGCCTGGACGACAAGACCGCGCGCAAGATCGATTTCTATACCCGCCAGTTCGTCGACGCGATGGCGCCCAGCAACTTCGTGATGACCAACCCCGAGGTGCTGCGGGCGACGGTGGACAGCCGCGGCGAGAACCTGCTCAAGGGCCTGCAGAACCTGCTCGCCGACCTGGAGCGCGGCAAGGGCCAGCTCAAGATCCGCATGACCGACATGGAGGCCTTCGAGGTCGGCAAGAACATCGCGGTGACGCCGGGCAAGGTGGTGTTCCAGAACGACCTGATGCAGCTGATCCAGTACACCCCGACCACGGCGGAGGTGGCGAAGCGGCCGCTGCTGGTGATCCCGCCCTGGATCAACAAGTTCTACATCCTCGATCTGAAGCCGGCGAATTCCTTCATCAAGTGGGCGGTCGACCAGGGCCACACGGTCTTCGTCATCTCCTGGGTCAATCCGGACGAGAAGCTGGCCGCCAAGACCTTCTCCGACTACCTGCTGGAAGGGCCGCTGGCGGCGCTCGATGCGATCGAGCGGGCGACCGGCGAGAAGACGGCGAACGTGGTCGGCTATTGCCTGGGCGGCACGCTGCTCGCCTGCCTGCTCGCCTATCTGCAGGCCAAGGGCCAGGCGGCGCGCATCGCCAGCGCCACCTTCCTCACCACCTTGGTCGACTTCAAGGAAGCGGGCGAGCTCACCGTCTTCATCGACGAGGAGCAGCTGGCAGCACTCGAGGAGAAGATGAGCGAGCGCGGCTATCTCGAAGGCGCCGAGATGGCCAACACCTTCAACATGCTGCGCGCCAACGACCTGATCTGGTCCTTCGTCATCAACAACTACCTGCTGGGCAAGGAGCCGTTCCCCTTCGACCTGCTCTACTGGAACGCCGATTCGACGCGCATGCCGGCGGCGATGCACAGCTTCTACCTGCGCAACATGTACCAGAAGAACCTGCTGAGCGAGCCGGGCGGCATCGAGCTCGACGGCGTGCCCATCGACCTCACCAAGGTCAAGACGCCGGCTTTCCTGCTCTCGACGCGCGAGGACCACATCGCGCCGTGGCAGGCGACCTACGTTGCGACGCAACTCTATTCCGGGCCGCTGCGCTTCGTGCTCGCCGCCTCGGGCCACATCGCCGGCGTAGTCAATCCGCCGGCGTCGAAGAAATATCATCACTGGGTCAACGCCAAGGCGAAGTCGTTCCCCAAGGCGCCCGATGCCTGGCTCGCCGGCGCGGAGGAGCGCGCGGGATCCTGGTGGCCGGAATGGCAAAGCTGGATCGCCGACTTCGCCGACGGCAAGGTCCCGGCGCGCGAACCCGGCAAGGGCGGCAAGCTGAAGGCGATCGAGGACGCGCCCGGCTCCTACGTCAAGGTGAAGGCGCAGTAGCAGGGCGGTTTCGGGTCTTGGGTTGTTGCCGGGCCCCAGCGCCGTCGACGGTATTGGCCTTAATTGGCCTGCAAGAAGCTACGTATCTTCGTCCGCGCTATCTGTGTGGCGAGCCCGTTCCAGTTCACGTCGAACGCGTGATCCGTCGCCGGAATCCTTATGACTTCGCTGAACACACCTGCCGCAGTCAACGCTGCGCCAAGCGCGTCCGCTTGCTCTGATGGAATGATCCGGTCGCGCGCGCCAATAACGACTAGCGTCGGAACGGCGCTGGTTGCATAGGTAAGAGGCGACAGCAAGCGATAGCGTTCGCTGAGGACATCAGGTCCGGCGCCGAGATACCGCTCCATCGCCGGCCGGATAAAACCAGCACTCCCGGTGTTTGCGTAGGTAAATGCGAGGTCCGAGGGGCCATAGAGGTCTATGACACCGCGAATTCTGACGTTGGGCACGGAGCAGGTCGGCGCCAGCGCCCTTTCACCCGTGCTGTAGGCGGCGAGCATCGCCAGGTTGCCGCCCGCTGAACCGCCCATCAGGTAGATTCGCTCCGAATCGATCTCGAACTCCCGCGCATGTGCAACGATCCAGCCGATGGCGCATTTGACGTCGCCAACTTCGTCATTCCATTTGGCCTCGGGTGGCATGCGGTAGTCGACGTCGAGAACCAAATAGCCGAGTTGCCGCAGCCATCGATTCCATTCTGCCAGCTCACCGCGGGCGCCGCGAACCCAAGCACCGCCATGAATCCGCACGATCACTGGCAGTCCATTGGCGCTCTTCGCATTCGCCGTCGGTTGCCAAATATCCATTAGTAGTTTGCGCCCATCGGGCGCCGTCAGATAGCTCACCGTCTTGTCGGGGCCGGGCGTGCTTGACTGGAATCTGGGGATCAGCGCCTGCGACTGGTCCAACGGAAGGCCGTGGTGGAGGGCCCATGTCGTGATCGCCAAGGGAGGTAGGACGGCGGCCGCACCAGCCAGCAGTACGGTCGCTCCCAGTATGCCCGCGAGGTGGACATAGCGCTTCCGCCAAGCGAAGAAGCTCATTGCTGTTGCCAGGATGGCAAACACCAGGTGGATGGGCGAGTACAGCAGGCTCAGATATCCCAGCCGGCCGAGCCCTTCAAAGTCGACTGGCCTGAGCATGTAGTATGCAGAGAGAGCCGCTGCGCCGGCCAGGACACCACTCCAAATGGCAAGGATCCAGAAAAGGCGACGCCTCCCAAGCTCCTCAGCCACGCGCCATCACCGAAAAATGGATCGTCATTCCTTCAGATAGATACCAATTGGGACCATGATCCAGCAACAAGCCCTCGATAGTCAGAACTCCTGATTTAATCCCCACGGTAAGTTTTTCTTCATATAATCCAGGCTACTTAGCCTATCAACGCATAATTTTCTCTCGAAAATCGTGCGCCTGGAGGCGGTGCCGGGGGGCTTGGTTCATGATGTACCGTCGTGACATTGACGGCCTTCGGGCGTTCGCCGTCGTGCCGGTGGTGCTCTACCATGCCGGCGTGTCGGCCGTGCCCGGAGGTTTCGTCGGGGTCGACGTCTTCTTTGTCATCTCGGGCTACCTGATCACCGGACTCATCCTGGACGACTTGGATCGGGGCAGGTTCTCGCTTGCCCACTTCTATGAGCGTCGAATCCGGCGAATTCTGCCGGCACTCATCTGCATGATCTCGGCCTGCCTGATGGCGGGGTGGCTTTTTCTTGCGCCCGATGACTATCGCACGCTCGGACGCAGCGCAGTCGCGGCATTGTTGTCTTTTTCCAACTTCTTCTATTTCGCGGAATCCGGCTACTTCGACACGCCGACCGCGGAGAAACCGCTGCTCCACACGTGGTCGCTCGCCATCGAGGAGCAGTTCTATCTGGTCTTTCCAGTCTGCCTGCTAGCTCTGTCCAGGTTCTGTCCGCGCTGGCGCCGCCCAGCAATTCTTGTTCTTTGCGCGGCTTCCTTCCTGCTGTGTCTTGCCCTGACGCCCAAGTCCCCGACAGCCGCATTCTTCATGCCGCAAACGCGCTGTTGGGAATTGCTCATAGGTTCCCTCCTGGCGCTCTCCCGGCGGCCCACGCCGGCGAGCAGATGGGTGATTGAAGTCGGTGCTACCGTGGGCCTGGCAGTGATCCTCACCTGCATGCTGACCTATTCGGGTAAGACCTCCTTTCCCGGATGGGCCGCGGCCCTGCCGGCACTGGGCACTGCAGTCACGATCTACTTCGCGGACCGCAGCTGTATTGCAGGTAAACTGCTTGCACACCCGCTACCGGTCCTCATCGGAAGGTTTTCGTACTCACTATACCTATGGCATTTGCCGATCCTGGCGTTTGGCTACTACCTGGCGTTGGGCGCTCTCTCGCCAAAGCAAACGGCGATCCTGCTGACTACAACCCTCGTCATATCGCTCCTGTCCTGGTGGTTCGTCGAACAACCGGCCCGCGCGCCCCGGAGAGTTTCACGCCCGGCGCTCTTCCGCGCAGTTGGTGCTGGTGGAGCGTTGATCTATGCCACAGGGCTGGCGCTGATCGGGTTTCACGGCGTCCCGGAACGGATCGTACCCGAAGAAATGCGCAATCTGGCCTTGATTCCGGAGCGCAATGACGACCGGCAAGGCTGCTACGTCGCCTCACGCGCGCCGGAGCTCGAAAAGCTTTGCGAAATTGGAGACAGCTCCGCTGCGTCGCCGAGTTTCGTATTGTGGGGAGATTCGCATGCTGAAGCCATGCGCCCGGCACTGGACATCGCCGCACGCCAATACGGCCGCAGCGGTGTCTTCGCCGGAGAACGAGGTTGCCCGCCGCTGGTAGACGTCGAACGCCTTGATTGGACGGATTGTCGCAGCATCAATAGCGCCATCATGGACATGATCCACCGGGAGCCTCAGATCCAAACCGTCATAATTGCCGCTCGGTGGGGAATGTGGGCGGAACGTTCGCCGTACAAGTCCGAGCCTGGACCAGCATTTGACCTGATGTCCGGCGAGATCAGCGAGCTTCAGGGAAGCGACAATCATCTCGTCTTCGCGGCTGGGCTCCGGCGAACGGTCGCGGCATTGCACGCCGCCGGCAAGGAAATCTGGATCGTCGGCCCTGTACCCGAGGTCGGGTTCAATGTTCCAAGGTACTTCTTCCTGCAATCCATCGGGATCGGGAGAGACCTGGACATACGACCGAGTGTGGAGGAGTTCGAACAGCGCCAAAAATTCGCACTCGATGCGTTGACCGAGGTTTCCGGTTTATATGACGTAAAGATGATCCAACCGTACAGCGTGCTGTGCGATTCGCAGTACTGCCGCATACAGCAGGACGGCAAGGCCCTTTATTTCGACGACGATCATCTATCCAGGTTCGGCGCCGAAAACCTGAACGGTTTGTTCGATTCAGTATTTGCGGGACGGGCCGCCGATTTGAGGATGATGCAGCCCTGGTCGACTTTATCGCGATGATCCGCGGTTTGAGCAGGAGACAGAATGAGCTACATGCCATCTGACTGGGCATTGTTGCCAATAGGCGCGATCTTCGTCGCTTCGTTTGTGTACTATCTTGCGCTTCGGCGTCGAGGCTAACGCCGCCGGCAGATCCACCGTCACCAGCAGGCCGCCGAGCGGCGATTGGCCGAGGGTCAGCGAACCGTCATAGAGCCGGGCCAGGTCCTGCGCGATGGTGAGGCCGAGGCCGCTGCCTGGATTGCGTTCGTCCAGCCGGCCGCCGCGCTGCAGCGCCACCTCGCGCAACTCGGGCGCGATGCCCGGGCCGTCATCGCCGATGGCGATGACCAGGCGGCCGCTCTTGCAGGCCGCGTGGATCGTGACTTTGCCCGTCGCCCATTTGCAGGCGTTCTCCAGCAGGTTGCCGATCATCTCGCTCAGATCCTGCGCCTCGCCGGCGAAGAGCAGAGGCCCGTCTTCCAGCGCGACGTCCACCGCGATCTCGCGCGCGCTGGCGATGCGCGGCAGGGTACGGGCGAGCGATCCGATCGCCTGCGCCGCATCGGCGCGCACGCCGAGCAGGTTGGCGCTGGCCGCCGCCCGGGCGCGCGCCAGGTGGTGCTGCACCGAATCCGACATCGCGTCGATCTGCTCCAGCGCCAGCGCGCGATCGGGCGGCGCCTCGGCCTCGAGCTCGTTGCGCAGCACGGTGAGCGGCGTCTTCAAGGCATGCGCCAGGTCGCCGGCCTGGGCGCGGGCGCGCTCGATCAGCGTCTGGTGGTGGTCGAGCAGCGCGTTCAACTCGCGCGCCAGCGGCGCGATCTCCGTCGGCACGTCGTCGGCGAGGCGACGCTCCCGGCCGGCGCGGATGGCGCCCAGCGTGGCGCCGATGCGGTCCAGCGGCCGCAGGCCCACGCGCACCTGCAACACCAGCGCTGAGACCAAACCGATCCCCAGCACCACGAGGGCGACCGCCAGGATGCGCGAGAATTCGCCGGCCGCCGCGGCGACCGGCGCCAAGTCGGCGGCGACCGAGAAGACGACCGGGGCCGGGGCAGGATCGAATTTCAGCACCCGCTGGGCGAGGCGCAGGCGCTCGCCGCGCGGGCCGGCGATCTCGCGCAGGTCGATCTCGCCCGGCACGATCGACGCGCGCGGCTCCGGCAGCCGCGCATCCCACAGCGAGCGCGAGCGGATCGGCGCCTGGCCCTTGAGCGCGATCTGCCAGTAGTGGCCGGAGAGCTGGCGCTCGTATTTCGGCAGATCTGGCTCCCGCGCCAGGGTAATCGCGCCGTCGGCGCCGATCTCCAAGCCGGCCGCCAGGTCGTCGAGCCGGTCGGCCAGCTCGGCATCCACGTTGCGCTTCAGGTGCAGGTCGAACAGCGCGGTCAGCAGCAGATAGGCGACGACCAGGGTGACGGCGCAGAGCAGCGAGGCGCCGAGGATCAGGCGGAAGGTGAGTGACCGGCGGTCGATCCGCGGCATCGGGTCAGTGATCGCCGTTGCGCGCGGCGCCGGTGGCCGCATCGGGCGCGGCATCGTCGCGCCGCAGCCGATAGCCCTGGCCGCGCACGGTCTCGATCAAATCGGCGCCCAGTTTCTTGCGCAGCCGGCCGACGAAGACCTCCACGGTATTCGAATCGCGGTCGAAATCCTGCGCGTAGATATGCTCGATGATCTCGGTCCGGCCGACGACGCGGCCGACGCGATGCATGAGATAGACCAGCAGGCGCTGCTCGAAGGCGGTGAGCGACACCGGGCGGCCCTCGACCAGGACTGCGCCCGAGCGCGTATCCAGGGCCAGCCGGCCGTTGCGCAGCACCGGGTCGGCATGGCCGGCGCTGCGCCGGATCAAGGCCCGCAGCCGGGCCAGCAGTTCCGCCATGTGGAACGGCTTGGCCAGATAGTCGTCGGCGCCGGCATCGATGCCGGCGACCTTGTCCGACCACTGGTCGCGCGCGGTCAGGATCAGCACCGGCAGGGTCCTGCCGGCGGCGCGCCATTTGCGCAGCACCTCGATGCCGTTCATTCCGGGCAGGCCGAGATCGAGCACCGCGGCGTCGAACTCCGCGCTCTCGCCGAGGAAGTGACCCTCCTCGCCGTCGCGCGCGGCTTCGACCACATAGCCGGCCTCGCCCAGCGCCTTGCTCAATTGCCGCTGCAGGTTGGGATCGTCCTCGACCACCAGGATACGCATGCGCCTACTCTAGTACCGCAAGGCCAGGGGGTTCACTCGGCATCGCGGCCGTCGAGCGACAGCAGCGCCAGGGTGGTGGCATCGTAGCGCGCCCGCCGCACATGGCCGTCGCGCGTCACCACCCGCAGGTCGTAGGCCCAGCGGCCCTCGCCCGCCCCCACCAGCTCGGCCGAAATCACCTTGCCCTGGAATTGCCGCTCGGCCACCGAATAGACCTCGCCCAGGGAGCGGATCTCACCCTTCTCGCGCAGCCGGAGGGCTTCGCTCTGGTCGTCCGACGTCGGTTTCGCGGTCTTGCCGCCGCTGTCATCGCCACCGCCGTCACCACCGCCGCCGGATTCGCCGCCTTCGCCGCCCGATCCGCCATCCGAGCCACCCGAGCCGCCACCGGATCCGCCATCCGAGCCGCCGCCCTCGCCGGAGCTTCCGCCGTCACTGCCGCCGTCACTGCCGCCATCATCGCCGCCGCTGTCGTCGCCGCCCCCATCATCGCCACCACCGTCATCGCCGCCGCCGCCGTCACCACCGCCACCGCCGTCACCACTTTCGCCGCCGCCGCCGTTTCCCCCGCCATTGCCGCCATCGGCCTGGGCCGGCGTGGACAGCACGAGCAGCGCCGGCAGCTCGGCGGCGGCCAGCAGGCACAACAAGGCGGCGCCGCCGAGCAAGGCCCGGCGGCGCCTGGATGATGGATGAAGGGCTTCGCTCACGCTCATTCCCGGTCTGTCCCCGACCGTGCTACGCCAGGCAACATGAACGGCGCCTGAACGCCGCCCCGGATGGGGCTGGGCCGGGCGCGCTCACCGCATTAACCCTAGCATAGCCGGGCGTCGGACCCGACCGCCGATTTCAACCGCCGTTGTCAGCGTGCCGGCACCGCCTGGCGCTGCTCGATCACCTTGTCGGCCAGCCGGCCGCTCAGCTCCTGCAGGTGATCGAAGCGATAGGTGAACTGGCCGACGCCGTAGGTGAGCGAGCGGAGCTCGATCACCAGGTCCTGCAGCTCCTGTTGCGGCATCAGGCACTCGACCACCTCCCAGCCGTCCCAACCGTCCTTGCTGGCGATCTGCAGGATATGGCCGCGCCGCCCGGTCACCAGGGAATGCACGCGCGAGGTCAGGCTGGCCGGCGCCGCGATGTCGACGGCGAAGATCGGCTCCAGCAGCACCGGCTGGCATTTCGGCATCGCCTCCTGCATCGCCATGCGGGCCGCGGTCTTGAACGCCATGTCGGAGCTGTCGACCGAATGGTACTGGCCGTCGAACAAGGCGGCGGCGACGTCGACCACCGGGAAGCCGAGCGGGCCCTTCACCAGGTATTCGCGGATGCCCTCCTCGACCGAGCCGATGAAGGTGCGCGGCACCGCGCCGCCCACCACG
>JBGAGP010000097.1:0-18118 GCA_044226685.1 Dongiaceae bacterium | reverse complement strand
AGCTGCGGCACCATGTTGCCGAGCGCGGCGACGTTGATCTTGTGCGGGCGGCGCAGGCGCTTCAGCGCCTCGCTGGCGCGGGCGATTTCCCGCATCAACGCCAGCTGGTCGGTCTCCGAAAGGTCGATGATCTCGCGGATGCCGCCGACGCGCGGCACCAGGATCAGCCACGGATAGGTCCGGTCGTTCATCCTGAGCACCCGGCAGAGCGGCCAGTCGACCAGGAACAGGCCGTCGGCGGCCAGCTGCGCGTGCAAATCGAATGTCGGCATGACCAAAACGCCTGTTGCGACCCCGAAACACCTGTTGCATGGGGGTCTTGCCCCATGCAATACCGCGCCGGACCCGAGGCTGGCCCTGGCACGACCCCGGTTCGAGCCTAGCCCAAGCGCGAGACGCATCCAACGATGGCGACCCCTTCCGGCCATATTGCCCGCGTGACGAGCGCCGCCGGCCTGTTCCGGGCGCCGCGATGATCGAAGCCATCCGCTCCGTCTTTCCGCTCCTGCTGGGGGCCGGGCTGCTGGCCCTGGGCACCGGCCTGGTCGGCCTGCTGCTGCCCATCCGCATGGGCGTCGAGGGAGTGGGGCCGCAGATCGCCGGCTATGTCATGTCCGCCTATTACGCCGGCTTTGTCCTCGGCAGCCTGTGGGCCCAGCGGATCATCCAGCGGGTCGGCCATATCCGCGCCTTCGCCGCCTTTGCCGCCCTGCTGACCGCGGCGGTCATGGTCCATGCCCTGGTGTTCAACGTCCCGGTCTGGGGCCTGATGCGTGCCGTGGTCGGGCTGTGCATGGCCGGGCTCTATGCGGTGATCGAGAGCTGGCTCAACGTCCGCAGCACCAACGAACTGCGCGGCCAGGTGCTGTCGCTCTACACCATCACCATCTACGTTTCCTCCGGCCTGGGGCAGCTGGGGGTCAACCTGGCGGATGCCGGCGGAATCCAGCTGTTCTGCCTGGGTGGGCTGCTGACCTCCCTGTCTCTTGTGCCTTTGGTCCTAACCCGGGTGGCGGGTCCGGAACTTGGTCACATCAAGGCCATGAGCCTGGCAGAAATGTTTAAGGCGTCGCCCCTGGGCACCGTGGCCACAGCCGGGTCCGGGGTGATGAGCGGGGCCCTCTATGGCGTCGGCGCCGTCTACGGCACCGAGATCGGGTTTTCCGTTCTGGAAAACTCGATTTTCATGGGGGCGCCCATCGTTGGCGGCTTCCTGCTGCAATGGCCGATCGGCCGTCTCAGCGACAAGTTCGACCGCCGCACGGTATTGTTCGGAGTACTGATGGCCGCCGTGGCGGCTTCGGTCCTGATGAGCGCCTTCAGCGTCGGGAATGGCGGTTTCATCCTGCTGACGGTCGCCAATTTCACCCTGGGCGGCTTCCTGGCGACGATCTACCCGACCGCCGTGGCCCATGCCTTCGACTATTTCGACCGCAGCCAGATGGTGGCGGCCAATAGCGGCATGCTGCTGACCTGGGCGGTGGGGGCCACCGCCGGGCCGCTGATCTGCTCCTCGCTGGTAGGCGAGACCGGTCCGTCCGGCCTGTTCATCTTCATCGCCGTCATCGCCATCGTCCTGGCGGCCTATACCCGCTGGCGCATGAGCCGCCGGGCCGCCAAGCCGGCGGACGAGCAGTCCAAGTTCGTGTCGGTACCGTCCACCTCCGCCATCGCCGGCGCGCTCGACCCGCGCGCCGATCCCTTGCCGGAATTCTACTACGAGGACGAGGATCCGGGAGACCGCTGAGCGGGGTGAATCCGCCCCGCCAAGACTGCGTCGTTTTGGCCCGCTAATAGCTAAATTTGCGGCTGCCCGCTAAGCGATTGTTAAGAGAGAGATGGGAATATTAGGTGTCTCTCAGATCGAAGACGCCTGATGAAACCTCTTCGCGCCACGCCGCTGGTCTCGCACCTCTCGCCGAACATGCTCGGCGAAGACGCCGCGTGCCGCGACCGCGCGCTTCAGGCGAACGCGATTCTGGGCGACACAGCAGCGCAATCCGACACGACCGCGCCCGTCGCTGTGGCGCAGCCGTGGCATGGATATGAGAACTCTGCGCCAGACGACCGCCGCGGTCGGTTTCCCTATCATCGAATCACGGAAGCGCGTCTAGTCTCGTTCAAGCCGGATCGACGCTTGACGGGCGAACGCGCTGCCGAGGGATGGGCAACCGGGCTGACCGAGGTCGGCTCAGCGGCAGTGGCGTCGGGGGACGCGAAGTTTTCTCCGCGGGTGCGCATTCAGCGATTTGAGCCATGCCGTGCTTTGCCGAAACGCGAAGCCGAAGAACACAACCTGTTGCCCTGAGGTCAGTCCGATGTACTCCCGCCGCAAGCCCCTGTTCACCCGTGGCCGCCGCAATGCCGGCCAGCCGCACTGGTTCCTGGTCGCCCTCAGCCTCGGCGTCCTGGTCGCGGTGACGCTGCTCGACGTCAACCCGAACCACGGCACGCTGTCGGTCACCACGCTGGAGCAGATCCTGGCGTCGAACTAAGGCCACGCCGGCGATCGAAGACCGCGCGCCAGGCACGCCGGCCGCAGCCACAAGCATTGTCCTGATTGCCAAACTCGTCATGCCTGGACTTGGTCCGGGCATCCACGAGTTTCCTTGGGCGATACCATGCAAGTTCCGGCAAACTCGTGGATGCCAAGGCCAAGCCTTGGCATGACGGGTGATTGAAGGCGCCGAAGTTGAGAGCGCGGGGCGTCCTATCTCCTAGCGCTGCTGGGTCTGCCAGTTCGGATGCACGAAGACCGGGGCGTTCGATTTCGGCAGCGCCGGCTTGCCCAGGATCATGTCGGCGCATTTCTCCGCCATCATGATGGTCGGCGCGTTCAAATTGCCGCTGACGATCGATGGCATGATCGAGGCGTCGACCACGCGCAGGCCCTGCAGCCCGCGCACCCGCGCCTGCGGGTCAACCACCGCCATCTCGTCGACCCCCATCTTGCAGCTGCAACTCGGGTGATAGGCGCTGTCGCCACGCTCGCGGATGAAGGCGTCGATCTCCGCGTCGCTCTGCACCTTGGCGCCCGGCTGGATCTCCGGTCCGCGATAAGGGTCGAAGGCCTTCTGGGCGAAGATCTCGCGGGTCAGCTTGACCGCGTCGCGGAATTCGCGGCGGTCGGCCTCGGCGGCGAGGTAGAAGGGCTGGATGCGCGGATGGTCCTTCGGGCTGGCGGTCTTCAGCTTGATCCAGCCGCGCGCCTCCTGCCGCATGTTGCCGATATGGACCTGGTAGGCATGGCTGGTGCCGTTCTTGCGCCCGTGGTCGTTGACCGTGGAGGGCAGGAAATGGAACTGCAGGTTCGGATGCTCGATGCCCGCCGCCGAGCGGATGAAGCCGCCGGCCTCGAGATGCGATGAGGTGCAGACACCCTTGCCGGTCAGGAACCACTCCACCCCGGCCAGCGCCATGCGGTGCGGCTTGGTATAGGTGTAGAGCGTGATCGGCTTGGTGCAGTGCTGCTGGATATACATCTCCAGATGTTCCTGCAGGTTCTGCCCGACGCCCGGCAGGTGATGCACCACCGGCACGCCGACCTCCTTCAGGTGATCGGCGGGGCCGATCCCCGACAGCATCAGGAGCTGCGGCGAGTTGATGGCGCCGCCGGAGAGGATCACCTCGCGCTCGGCCCGGTAGCGCATGATGCGGCCGTTCTGCGAGAACTCGATGCCGACGGCGCGGCCGTTCTCGACAATGACCCGCAGCACCAGGGCGCGGGTCTCGACCCGCAGGTTGCGGCGTTTCTCGGCCGGGCGCAGGAACGCGGTCGAGGCCGACCAGCGCCGGCCGTTATGGGTGGTCATGTCCATCTTGCCGAAGCCTTCCTGGCGATAGCCATTCATGTCTTCGGTGTAGGCATAGCCGGCCTGCTGGGCCGCCTCGATGAAGGCCTCGAACAGCGGGTTGGGCTGGTTGCCGGTATGCACCCAGAGCGGGCCGCTGTCGCCGTGATAGTCGTCGCCGCCCGCTTCGCGATGCTCGGCGCGTTTGAAATAGGGCAGGATCTCCTGGTACGACCAGCCCTCGCAGCCTTCCTTGAAGGCCCAGCGGTCGTAATCCAGCGCATGGCCGCGGATATAGACCATGGCGTTGAGCGAGGACGAGCCGCCGAGCACCCGGCCGCGCGGCCAGTACATGACGCGGTCGTTCATGTAGGGCTGCGGCTCGGTGTGGTAGTACCAGTTGTACTTGTCGTCCATCAGGTTGTACATGAGCGCGGCGGGCATGTGGATCTTCCAGTTCCACCACGCATCGCGCGGGCCGGCCTCCAGCAGGCACACCTTGTTGCCGCCATCCTCGGTCAACCGATTGGCCAGCACGCACCCCGCCGAGCCGCCGCCCACGATCAGATAGTCGAATACCGCGTCGAACTTCATGCCTTGATCTTCCGTACTCTTCTGTTCGTCATTGCCGGGCCGCCGCGACAGCGGCGAGACCCGGCAATCCAAGTGTCGATGTCGCGCTTCCGCTGCAAATTTGGATCACCGGGTCTTCGCCCGGTGATGACGAGGGAGCAAATGCCGACAGAGAACACGCACCGGACAGCCGTGGGTCTTCGCCGGCCGATGACGCTCGGTGTTGTCGCATGGTCAACTCCCCCACGGCACCGAGCCGACCTTCGCGCCCAGGCGGTGGCGGATGAAATCGATCGCCGCGCGGCGGGCATCGGCGCCCTCCGGGGCTTCGGGACGGAGCGCGGCGCGCAGCCAGATGCCGTCGATCAGGCAGGCGAAGTCGCGCGCCACCGCCTGCACTTCGGAAGCCGGCAGGAACGGGCGCAGCCCATGCACCAGGTTGGAGTGCAGGCGCTCGATGATGATGCGCTGGATGCGGGCGAGGCGGGGCGAGGTCGGCACCTGGGACCAGAAGGCGAGCCAGGCGGAGACCGCCTCCGGGGTGAACAGCTCCGGGCCGAGATTGCCGTCGACCACCGCCATCAGCCGGTGCATCGGCGATTTCGCCGCGCGCAGCCGCCGCACGACGGACGCGCTGAGGTTGGCGCCGAGCTGGCGTAGGGTCGCCTCCAGCAGCTCGTCCTTGTCGACGAAATAGTGATGCACGATGCCGGCGGACACGCCGGCCTTTGCCGCAATGCGGGAGACGCTGGAATCCGAGAAGCCGACATCGTGGATCGAGGCGATGGTGGCCTCGATCAACTGGCGCCGCCGGATCTCTTCCATGCCGAGTTTGGGCAAGGCCAGCCTCGCGAAGGTGTGAGCGCCGCACCCCTGTGCGCGTGCCGATGCCGGGCCTATCCTGGCCACTGGCGAAGCACGCGATCCGGGGCGGCCGGATCGGCGGTCACTCTAGGTTTTTTTAAGTTGGTTGATCAACCAAAATAAACTTGGCAGGCATTTTCATCTCGGATAGTCTCGAAGATGGGAGCGCCATAGGCCAAAGAAAACCAGGCCAACGCCCGGACCGCCTCGACCGTCAGGCCCTGCGTCGAACGGATCCGCTGGGGAGACACTAGGGTCACTCACGCGCAGCAATGCACATTGGACAGCACTGAAACTTGGGAGGCTTAGAATCATGACCTTGCGCAAACTTCTTCTCGCCAGCGCGATGCTCGCCATCGGCGCGGCGGCCGCGCAGGCGGCGGAACCGGATTCCTGCAAGACCGTCCGCATGGCGGATGTGGGCTGGAGCGACAACACCGCCCAGAACGGCCTGTTCAAGACCGTGCTGAAGGGCCTCGGCTACACGCCGGAGGACCAGGTGCTGGCGCTGCCGGTGATCATCGAGAGCCTGAAGAACAAGGACCTCGACCTCTTCCTCGACAACTGGATGCCGTCCAACGCGGCCAACGTGCAGCCCTATCTCGACGCCAAGACCATCGAGATGCTGAACGCCAACCTGTCCGGCGCCGGCTATGGCCCGGTGGTGCCGGATTACGTCGCCGCCGCCGGCGTGAAGGACGTCAAGGACCTCGCCGCCAATGCCGACAAGTTCGAGAAGAAGTTCTACGGCATCGAGCCGGGCAATGACGGCAACAAGATCGTCCAGGCCAAGATCGACGATCCGGCCAACGGCCTGCAGGGCTGGGAACTCGTCGAATCCTCCGAGCAGGGCATGCTGGCCCAGGCCCAGAAGTCGATGAAGAAGCAGGAATGGATCGCCTTCCTCGGCTGGACCCCGCATCCGGTCATGGGCAAGATGAAGCTGGTCTATCTGACCGGCTTCGAGAATGACGGCTTCGGCGACGCGCAGATCAAGACGCTGACCCGCGCCGGCTACAGCGCCGAATGCGGCAATGTCGGCAAGCTGCTCGCCAACCTGAAGTTCGAGCTGCCGATGGAAAGCGCCATCATGGAGCAGATCGACGCCAAGGTGGACGGCGAGGTGGCGGCGGCGGATTGGCTGAAGGCCAACCCGGCCGTGCTCGACACTTGGCTGGCCGGCGTCACCACCACCGACGGCCAGGACGGCCTCGCGGCGGTGAAGAAGAGCCTCGGCCTCTAAGGCAAGACCGGGCGGCTTCGGCAGGGGGCCGGAGCCGCCCGCTTCTTTTGCGTGCGCCGGGCTTGCGTCGCGCGCCCAATGCCCTGACAATTCATCGGGACTGATCTAGGCGCATCGCCGCAGGCGAAGCCGAAGGGGGACGGCCGAATGGAGCAGCTCGAGAATCTCCAGAAATTCATCACCGATCACAAGTTCCCGATCGGTGAGTGGTCGCAGGCCATCATCGACTGGCTCACCGCCAATTTCGAGTGGCTGTTCGACTTCATTTCCGAAGTCCTGGAAGGCGGTATCGAGGGAACGGTCGGCCTGCTGCTGGCGGTGCCGCCGATCATCCTGCTGCTGCTCGGCGTCGGCGCCGCGCATTTCATCCAGCGCAACTGGAAGATCACGCTCTTCGTCTTCCTCGGCCTGCTGTTCATCCTCAATCTCGGCCTGTGGAAGGAGATGATCGAGACGCTGGTCCTGGTCGTCTACGCCACGTTCTTCTCGCTCATTGTCGGCATTCCCATCGGCATTCTCGCGGCGCGCCGTCCTGGCGTGTGGCACGCCGCTTCGCCGGTGCTCGACATGATGCAGACGCTGCCCACTTTCGTGTACCTCGTGCCGATGCTGGCGCTGTTCGGCCTCGGCCTGGTGCCGGGCATCGTCGCCACGGTCATCTTCGCCATTCCGGCGCCCATCCGCCTGACCTATCTGGGGATCAGCCAGGTGCCGGTCGCCCTCGTGGAGGCAGGCGAAAGCTTCGGCTGCACGCGCTGGCAGCTGCTCTGGCGGGTGAAGCTGCCGGCGGCGCTGCCCACAATCATGGCGGGCGTTACGCAATGCATCATGCTCTCGCTCTCGATGGTCGTCATCGCCGCGCTGGTCGGCGCCGGGGGACTTGGCAAGCCGACGGTGCGGGCGCTGGCGCAGAACAATATCCCGCTGGGCGCCGAGGCCGGCCTCGCCATCGTCGTGGTCGCGATCATTCTCGATCGCATCCTGAAACAACGCACGGTCAGGAAGTAGGGGGCGGCCATGAGCACATCCAGAACCGCCATCCGCTTTGAAAATGTCGACGTCGTCTTCGGCAAACGCGCGCCGGAGGCAATCGCGCTGCTCGACAAGGGCGAGGGGCGCGATGCCATTCTGAAGTCGACCAACTGCCTGGTCGCCGTGCATGACGCCTCGGTCTTCGTCAACGAGGGCGAGATCCTGGTGCTGATGGGCCTGTCCGGCTCCGGCAAGTCCTCGCTGCTGCGTTGCGTCAACGGCCTCAACAAGGTGTCGCGCGGCAAGGTGCTGGTGCATGACGGCAACCAGGAGGTCGACGTTGCTTCGTGCGACGCAGAGACCCTGCGCCGGCTGCGCCGCAACCGCATTTCCATGGTGTTCCAGCAATTCGGCCTGATGCCGTGGCTCACCGTGCGCGACAATGTCGGCTTCGGCCTCGACATCCGCGGCGTGGCGCAAGCCGAGCGCGACCGCATCGTCGACGAGAAGATCAAGCTGGTGCGCCTGGACCAGTTCGCCAACAAGTTCAGCCATGAGCTCTCGGGCGGCATGCAGCAGCGCGTCGGCCTGGCCCGCGCCTTCGCTACCGAGGCCGACATCCTGCTGATGGACGAGCCGTTCTCGGCCCTCGACCCGCTGATCCGCGAGCACCTCCAGGACGAGCTCATCGAATTGCAGCAGAAGCTGAAGAAGACCATCGTCTTCGTCAGCCACGACCTCGACGAGGCGCTGAAGATCGGCACCCGCATCGCCATCATGGAAGCGGGCAAGGTGGTGCAGTTCGGCGTGCCGGAGGAGATCATCCTCAATCCGGTCAACGACTATGTGCGCCAGTTCGTTGCCTCGATGAATCCATTGACCGTGCTGAAGGGCGGCACCCTCATGCGGCCGGCGAGCGACCTGCTGCGCGAACCCGGCGGCAACGTGCTGCAGCTCGACCGTGCCGGCAAGTGCCGCTGCCAGCTCGACAGCCGCGGCAAGCCGACCAACCTCATGGTCAACGGCAAGCCGGGCGAGCTGGTGCAGTACAGCACCGAGCTCAACCTGGGAAAGCTGCCGGACCATGTCATGATCTGCGGCACCGAACGCACGCCGATGCGCGCCGCCGTGACGGTGCGGGCGCAGACCAAGCGGCCGCTGGTGCTGCTGACCGACGACGGCGAGCTGCTCGGCGTCGTCGGCGAGCACGAGATCTATCGCGGCATGCTGCGGCAGAGCGAATACGCCAAGGTCGGCGACCCAGCGCCGATGTGAATCATCCCCCTCCCCCGGAACGGGGGAGGGCGGGGTGGGGGCAGCAAGCGATGACTCGTTCCGTCGATGCCGTGGCGGCCCCGTCCCTAACCCTCCCCCGTTCCGGGGGAGGGGAGCCAAATCCGCTTTGAGAGGGCCATCACCGCCATGATCAACGCCATCCTGTTCGACAAGGACGGGACCCTGTTCGACTTCTACCACACCTGGGCGTCGCTGACCGAGCAGGCGGCGCTGATGGTGGCCGGCGGCGATGCCGAAAAGGCGCGCTTCCTGCTGGAGAATTCCGGCAAGGATCCGGTGACCGGGCGCTACGCGCCGTCCTCGCCCATCGCTTCGGGCAGCAACCGCGAGATCGTCGAGGTCTGGTGCGGCCTGCTCAACATCGCCGACGTGGATGCCCACTACGACCGGATCCACGTCCTGTTCCTGGAGCAGCAGCAGCGCGGCGTGGCGCCGGTCGTCGACCTGGAGCTGTTCTTCGGCCGGCTGAAGGGCCGCGGCCTGCGCCTCGGCGTCGCCACCATGGACAGCGAGGAGGCGGCGCGGGCGGCGATGAAGCGCCTGCGCGCCGACGCGCTGCTGGATTTCATCTGCGGCTTCGACACCGGCCACGGCGTGAAGCCGGGCGGCGGCATGGTCGAGGCCTTCGCGCGCAGCGTCGGCGTGGCGCCGGCAAACCTCGCCGTGGTCGGCGATTCCCCGCACGACATGCACATGGCCCGCGCAGGCAAGGCCGCCCGCGCCATCGGCGTCCTGACCGGCGTCAGCCCGCGCGAGGCGCTGCTGGAAGCCGGCGCCCACGAGGTCATCGACAGCATCGCGGAGCTGGAGCGGGTGATCTAGGGCATGCCGGCGCGGCTGTTCGTCATCCTGGCACGCAAATCAAGAAAAGCCGTCATCCTGCGCCGAGGCCCAGGCAAGCAAGTCGCGCTGATCACTTGGGACCGCGGCGACGACAGCTTCGAGATCGGTCAGTGGTTCAAGGGCCGGATCTATGAGCGCCGCTGCGACCTGTCGCCGTCGGGCCGGCTGTTTGTCTATTTTGCCGCCAAGCACAAGGGGCCGATCCAGATTTGGACGGCCATCAGCAGGCCGCCCTACCTGACCGCGCTCGCACTATGGCCGAACCTCGGCACCTGGGCCGGCGGCGGGTTGTTCGAGAGCGAGAATATCCTGCTGCTCAACCAGGTCTGCGGGATCGAAGATCTCGCAAAGGGCTTCGAGGTGCCGGACAGCCTGAAGCTGCGCCTGCTGCCGCGCGGCGACAGTATCGACGAGATGGACTCGATCTATCACGACCGCCTGCTGCGCGACGGCTGGACATTGGCGGAATGGGGTTCATGCACCGAGCAGAACACCAGCCGTGGCCTGCGTTGGTCCTACGAACCGGCACGCGCCTATGAGCGGAAGCTGGTGCGCAAGAAGGCGACCCAAGTTCTGCGCATGGAGGTGCGCGGCCTCAACGAGCCGCAGAACGGATGGTACGCCTTGCACTATGAAGTGTTCGGCAAGGACCGCGGTTCCTTGCTGAGACTGCCGCGCGCGAGCTGGGCCGATTGGGACAGTAACGGCGATCTCTTGTTCGCGGAGGGCGGCAAGCTGTTCCGCCTGCCATGGTCCAGCCACCGCGCGGGTGGCCGAGATGCAGCGCGGGAACTCGCAGACTTTTCCGCGCTGACCTTCACCGCGAAGGAAGCGCCGAAACGCGCGCGCAGTTGGTAGAAGAACCTCCCTTCACCGGGACGGGGGAGGGCGGGGGTGGGGGCAGCGAGCGAAGACTCTCCGCCTCTGTGCTCCGGCTGCCCCCTCCCTAACCCTGCCCCGTCCCGGTGGAGGGGATTTATATGGTCAATGTCCCTTCCATCACCTGCACGCATTTGCCGCTGACCTGCGGCGGGGCGACCTGGCCGGCGCGTTTGCGGGCAGTGGCGTGGAGCAGGCTGGGGCGGCCCATTTCGAGGCCTTGGCGAGCCTCCAGAGCGAAGTCGAGATCGGCGCGCGCGTCGCGCTCCGCCAGCAGGGCTGCGAGGGTGGCGGTGGCGCTGCCGGTGGCGGGGTCCTCGCCGATGCCGTCATAGGGCGACAGGTTGCGCGCCTGGATGCAGGCGCCGCTTGCCGTCGGCTCTTTTGTATAGAGATGCACGGCCTCGACGGCGTGGCTGGCGCGGATGGCGTCGAAGGCGGGCAGGCTGACCCGGGCGCGGGCCAGCGCCGCGTTGTCCGCCAGTTCGACGAACAGGAAGCCGAGTCCGACCGAGGCGGTGAGCGGCGGATGGGTCGCGGTCACTACGTCGCCCTCGGCCAGGGACAGTGCCGCGGCCACCGCGACGGCGCTTGGCCCCGGAACGGTGGAGAGCGTCTGCGGCGCGGTCAGCGTCGCGCCGGTGACGGTTCCCTGCTCGCGGGTCAGGCGCAGCGGCACGAGCCCCGCCAACTCGTCGAAGACCAACTCGTCGGCAGTGAGGGCGTGGCGCTGCGCCAGAGCGAAGGCGGTGGCGATGTTCGGGTGGCCGGCGAAGGGCACCTCGGCCGTGGGCACGAACAGCCGCACCCGGGCGGTATGCGCAGCGTCACGCGGCTTCAGGACGAAGGCGGTCTCCGACAGGTTGAACTCGCGCGCGATGGCCTGCATTCGCGCGGCGTCCAAGTCGTCGGCGTCGAACACCACGGCGGCGGCGTTGCCCTGCAGCGGTTGTTCGGCGAAGACGTCGACAATCGCGTAGCTCAGCCTCATGCGGCGTCGCGATTCCTGCTCAGGAAGCGGCGCATCTGTTCGAGCCCGTCCTTGGTGTAGGTGCGGCCGAAGCCGATGCGGAAGCGGTCGGCGGCTACCTGATTGAGGCTGGACGTGTAGATCGAGGCCGGCAGCAGCACGATGCCGTCTTCTTCCACCAGGCGGCGGCAGAAGGTCTCCACACCCTCGGCGCCGACATAGCGCGGGAAGGCGACGCAGCCGCCATCGGGCCGGTACCATTCGAACCGGCCTGGATAGTCGGCGAAGAAGCGCTCGACCGCCTGGAGGTTGTCCTTGAGCAGCGCGACGTTGCGGCCGATCACCCGGTCGCGCGCCTTCAAGGCGATGATGGCGAGATGCTCGCTCGGTCCCGCGTTGCAGATCGACAGGTAGTGCTTGATCCGCTCCATGCGGTCGAGCAGCGCGTGGTCCTTGCAGGCGATCCAGCCGACGCGCAATCCCGGCAGGCCATAGGCCTTGGACATGACGCCCAGCGACAGGCCGCGTTCATAGACCTCCACGACTGCCGGCAGGCGCCGCGCCGGGTCGAGCTCCAGCCCGCGATAGACCTCGTCGGAGAACAGCCAGATGCCGTGCTGGCGGCACAGCGCCACCAGCGCGTCGAACGTCGTGCGGTCGATGACCTTGCCGGTCGGGTTGTGCGGGAAGTTGATGGAGATGAGCTTGGTGTTGGGGCGGATCTTCGCCTTCACCTCGTCGAGGTCGAGGTCCCAGTTGCGATCCTCGCGCAGGGCGATGCCCTCGACCGCGCAAAGCGACAGCGGCACCTGTTCGGCCGATTGGTAGTTCGGCGTCAGGATCAGGGCGTGGTCGTCCGGCGTCAGCAGCGCGTGCATGGCGCAATAGAGGCCTTCCTCCGCGCCGGCGAAGGCGAGCACGTCTTCGGGTTTCGCGCCCTGGTAGGTCGCGGCGATCGCCGCGCGCAGTTTCGGCGTGCCCCAGGTCTCGATATAGGAGAGCGGCAGGTCGTCCCAGATGGCGCGGTCCTCCGGCGTGGCCAGGGCCAGCAGTTCCTTGATGGTCAGGGTCTGCGCGTCCGAGGGCGTCATGTGCCACTTGGCGGCGAATTCCCATTTGCCGAGATAGACCTCCAGCTTGAAGTCGGGCAGCTGCGGGTTCGGAATCGTCGTCATTCGGCGGCCTTCTGCGGTTTGCCCCGCGCGGCGTTGAGCAGCGCGTAGACGGTGGCGCGGGAAATCTCCATCGCGCTCGCCACATGCGGGGCGGCGTTGCGCGCCTCGAACAATCCGGCGGCATCGAGCTCGGCCACCAGGGCGATGCGCTCGTCACGGTCGAGCGCCTTCAGCGCCTTGCGCCGGCGCTCGAGGAAGGCGCGGATCATCAAATTGATCTGCTCGCGCCAGTCCTGGCGGAACATGGCCTCCGGGCGCGGCTCGGCGATGCGGGTGAAGGCGGCGAGCAGCTTCGCCGCCTGGTCGAACTGCGAGACGTCGAGGTTGATGCAGAGAATGCCGATGCGGTTGCCCTTGGCGTCGCGCAAGGCGGCGGTGATGGATTTGAGCCGCGCGCCGTTCGGGGCCGCCTTCTCGTAGGGGCCGAAGAAGTCGCGGTCGAGCTGCACCTCGATATCGTCGCCGAGCAGGGAGTCGTCACCCGCCTTGCGGTGCGAGAAGGCATTCCAGATCTCCACCACGCGGTCGGTCTTCAGATCGTGGATCACCACCTCGGCGTGCGGGTGCAGCAGGGCGGCGATGGCCTGGGCCGTGGGGCGGTGGAGGGCGAAGGGATCGGTCATGGCGAATTCATGCGGTGAGGTGGACGAAATGTCAATACAGACAGATTGTCACTATCCGGTGACCGCTTGACTCTTTCATTGAAATTATATTCATTGAAATAGTTTTTAACGAAAGGGGCGATCAGTGGCCCGCAGACCCTATCAACTCGCGCGCCGGGCGGAGACCGCCCAGGAGACCCGCCGCCGCATCGTCCAGGCGACCTTTGCCCTGCACAGCGAGCAGGGCATTGCCGCCACCACGATGCCGCAGATCGCCGCCCGGGCGGGGGTCAGCGTGGGCACGGTCTATCACCACTTCCCGACCCTGGATCAGACCGTGCAGGCCTGCGGCGCGATGGTGGCGGAGACGTTCCCGCCGCCGGGCGAGGAGGTCTTCGCCGGCGTCGCTGGCCTCCGCGCGCGTGTGCGGCGCCTGGGCGAGGCCCTGTGGTCGCATCTCGATCACCTCGCCTTCGACCGCATCCGCGCCGACCAGGACAAGTTCCCGGTGATCGCGCAGTTCGTCGCGGCGGAGGAGGCGCACCGCATCGAAGTGACCCGCGCCGCCCTGGCGCCCTTCGCCGTCGACCGCGACCTCATCCGCGTCATCGCCGCCTTGCTCGACATCGATATCTATCGCGCATTGCAGCGCGCCGGCCTGTCGCGCGACCAGGCGGCGGCGGCCATCGCCGAAATCATTCATGCCCGTGTGACCCATAAGGACTGACTCAAGAGGAAATATGATGGAGACCAGGATCAACGAGATCGCCGACGGCATCTACCGGCTGTCGACCTTCGTGCCGGAATTGACGCCGGCCGGCTTCACCTTCAACCAGTTCGTGGTGAAGGGCGACGCGCCGCTGCTATTCCATTGCGGCATGCGCGGCATCTTCCCGCTGGTCTCGGCGGCGGTGGCGAAAGTCGTGCCGTTGGAGACCCTGCGCTGGATCAGCTTCGGCCATGTCGAGGCGGATGAATGCGGCGCGATGAACCAGTGGCTGCAGGCAGCGCCGCGCGCCCAGGTCGCGCATGGCCGCACCGCCTGCATGGTGTCGCTGAACGACCTGGCCGATTGCCCGCCGCGCGCCTTGGCCGATGGCGAGGCCATCGACCTCGGCGGCAAGCGCGTGCGCTACATCGACACGCCGCATGTGCCACATTCGTGGGAGGCCGGCGTGATGTTCGAGGAGACCACCGGCACGCTGCTCTGCGGCGACCTGTTCACCCATACCGGCAACACGCCGGCTTTGACCGCGAGCGACATCCTCGGCCCGGCCATCGCGGGCGAGGAGATGTTCCGCTCCACCAGCCTCGGCCTGGCGACGGCGCCCACCATCCGCAGGCTCGCGGCGCTGAAGCCGAAGACGCTCGGCCTGATGCACGGCGCGTCCTTCAACGGCGATTGCGCCGCGGCGCTGAACGGCTTGGCCGATTACTACGCCGGGAGCCTGATGCAGAAGGCGGCGTAGCCACACACGCGGTGGTCACCCCGGCCTCGCGCCGGGGGCCATGCTGCAACCGCAAGAGCCTCGGCTCAATGGATCCCGGCTCAAGGCCAGGATGGCGATTGGAGTGGTGGCTGGCGTCATGCGACTAGGCCAACATCGCGTCCGCGATCGCGGGCAGGGCGATGCCGGACTTCTCGCGCAGGACGAAGTCGGCGAGCTTGCTGAGCGGTGTCGCGTCCGGATTGATCTCGACCACCGTGGCGCCGTTGCTGCCGGCGACGAAGGGCAGCTCGGCGGCGGGATAGACCAGCGTCGAGGTGCCGATGCTGAGGAACAGGTCGCATTGCGCCGCCGCCTGCTGCGCGCGGCGCAGGGCGTCGGGCGGCAGGGTCTCGCCGAACCACACCACGTCGGGCCGCAGCGGCGAACCACATTCCGCGCACAGCGGCGGCGGGTCCTCCGTCGCCGCCCAGCTTGCCGCCGCATGGCGCCGGTCGAAGCAGATGGTGCGCTGGATGTTGCCGTGCAGTTCCACCAGGTTGCGGCTGCCGGCCTTGGCATGCAGGCCGTCGACGTTCTGCGTCACCAGCAGGAAATCCGCTCCGGCAGTGCCACGGGCCGCCTCGATCCGGGCCAGTGCGTGGTGGCCGGGATTGGGCTCGACCGTGGCGACGACGGAGCGCCGCCATTCGTACCACTCCCACACCCTGCGCGGGTTGCGCAGGAAGGCCTGCGGCGTCGCCAGGTCCTCGGGCTTGTATTTCGCCCACAGCCCGGTCTGCGCGTCGCGGAAGGTGGAGATGCCGCTCTCGGCGGAGATGCCGGCCCCGGTCGAGGCGACAATGCGCCGCGCGGCGCGCAGGGCGGCGATGAGGTCGGGGGGAAGGTCGAGCATGAAGCGCACGGTAGCCCCTTCCCCCCTTGCGGGGGAAGGTCGGGAAGGGGGGTGTTGCAGCGCGGGGTCTAGCCGGATCGAACGGTCGCTTCTTATCGCCTCCGGCGATGCGCTCCCGTAGGTCGCGCTACCCCCCATCCGGCTCCGACTAGGCTCACTGCGTTCGCCAAGTCTCCGCAGCCTTCCCCCGCAAGGGGGGAAGGAGAAATAGGAAGGGAGAAGGAAGAGATTACATCCGCTCCGGCACTTCGATGCCGAGGAGGGAGAGGCACAACTCCAGCGCGCGCAGGGTCAGCGCGCAGAGCGCCAAGCGTGATCGCAGCAGGGCCTTGTTCGGCTCGCTCAGGATATGGAACGCGTTGTAGTAGGTGCTGAAGGTCTGCGCCAGGCCATAGGCGTAGTCGGCGATCTTGTTGGGCGCGCGCTCGCGATAGGCGTCCATGATCGCATCGGGCAGGCCGCCCAAGGCCAGGATCAAATCGCGCTCGCCCGGCTCCGGCGGCAGGATCGCGCCGGGCGCGTCGCCTTGCGCCTCCGCCTTGCGCAGGATCGACTTGATGCGCACGGCGGCGTAGAGCAGATAGGGGCCGGTCTTGCCCTCGAAGCGCACGAAGCGGTCGAGGTCGAAGACGTAATTGGCGACCGGATGATTGCTGAGGTCGGCGAATTTCAGCGCCGCGAGGCCGACCCGGCGCGCGATCTCCTGCCGCTCCGCCGGATCGTAGTCGGTGGCGATTCCCTGCTCGTTCAGCCGTTCCATTGCCGCGTTGGACATCATGGCGATGAGGTCCTGCAGCTTCATGACGCCGCCCGCGCGGGTCTTGAACGGCTTGCCGTCCGGCCCGTTCATGGTGCCGAAGCCGAGATGCTCCATCGTCGCCTTGCCGTTGATGCCGGCCATGATGGCGGCGCGGAACACCTGCTCGAAATGCAGATGCTGGCGCTGGTCGACGACGTAGAGGATGTGGTCGGGGTTCTGCTCCTGCACCCGGTCGACGATGGTGGCGAGGTCGGTGGTGGAGTACATCG
The DNA here is from genome assembly GCA_044226685.1 of Dongiaceae bacterium. Lineage (GTDB taxonomy): Bacteria > Pseudomonadota > Alphaproteobacteria > Dongiales > Dongiaceae > Dongia_A. The sequence goes on along the minus strand of JBGAGP010000097.1, from coordinate 1,538 downwards.
CGGCGCCATCCCGCTTGATCAGGATCAGCGGCGGAATCTCCTTCTTGTCGTCCGGCCTGGCGACCGGGACGATGAGCGCGCCCTGGTCCTCGCGGGCCAGGCCCATGGCCTTCATCTTGTCGACCATCGGGGCGATCAGCGGGTCGACGCAGGCCTCGCCCTTCCACAGGTCGAAATGCACGCCGAGCGCGCCATAGTCGCGCTTCATCATCTCGACCGAGACGTCGAAGAAATGCTGCCACAGCGCCCGGTAGCCGGGCCGGCCCTGCTGCAATTCCGCCGTCGCCACGCGGGCCTTCTCCATGCGCGCCGGATCGGCTTTGCAGGCGGCCGCGGCGGTCGGGTAGATTTCCTCCAACTCCTCCGCCGTCACCGGGCTGGCATTGGGATAGGGGCCTTTGAACGCGGCATCGAAATAGGGCAGGTCGGGCCGGCGCAGCTCCATCTCGGAGATGATCATGCCCATCTGCAGGCCCCAATCGCCCATGTGCACGTCGCCGACCACGTTGTCGCCGACGAACAGGAACAGGCGGCGCAGGGCCTCGCCGATGATGGCGGCGCGCAGGTGGCCGACATGCATCGCCTTGGCGATGTTGGCACCGCCGTAGTCGAGCACCACCATCTCCGGCGGGCTCTTCTTCGCCACGCCGACGCGGTCGTCGCCGGCGACACCGCGCGCATGGGCGCCCAGCGCATCGTCGGTTAGCGACAGGTTGATGAAGCCTGGGCCGGCCAGCGACAGGTCGCGGAACTGCGGCAGCGCCTGCAGCTTGGCCAGGACCTGCTCGGCGATGGCGCGTGGGTTCTGCTTCGCGGCCTTCGCCGCGGCAAGCGCGCCGTTGCACTGGAACTGCCCGAGGTCGGGCCGGTTCGACGGCGTGACGCGGCCGAATTCCGGGCTCAGGCCCAGTTCGGCGAAGACGCGCGCGACAACCTCGGTGAGCGCACCGCTGAGAGACGACATCGGCGGCGGCCCTAGAAGCTGGGTTGCGAACCGGCCGAACGCCGGCGGCCGCGGCGGCCTTCGCCAGCGGGGCTCTCGGCGTTCAGGTTGGCGGCGATGGCCGAGGTGAGCGGACCCAGGCGTTGCACGATGGTCTCGACGCTCGGCGCCGTGCCGGGCTGGTGCGTGTCGAGCGACTTGCGGATCGCCGCCAGATGCTCCGGCGAGGTGCCGCAGCAGCCGCCGACCAGGCGCGCGCCGGCATCGCGGACCAGCCGCGCGTAATCCGCCATCAATTCCGGCGTGCCGTTGTAGCGGATCTGACCCGCGTCGTAGTACGGGATGCCGCAATTGCCCTTGGCGATGATGATGTCGCCGGGCGCTGCCGCCTGCGCCAGCTGCGCGATGGTCAGCACCAGGTCCGGCGCGCCGACGCCGCAATTGGCGCCATAGGCGGCGGGCTTCGGATCCAGCTCATGCACGAAGCGGGCGAACTCGGCCGGGGTCAGGCCCATCATGGTGCGGCCGTTGGTGTCGAAGGAGCAGGTGGTGACGAAGGGCAGGCCGGTGACCGCGGCGCCCTTGACCGCCGCGG
>JBGAGP010000096.1:0-18232 GCA_044226685.1 Dongiaceae bacterium | reverse complement strand
TGCGGCAGGCGGTCTGGGCGTCGGCCTTGGTCAGGCCGGCCACGCGGGCGCGGTAGACCTTGCCGCCGTTGTTCATCTTCTGGCTGTCGATGACGATGCGCGCGTCGGCCAGCAGGGCCGGCTCGGCCTTGGCGGCGATCTGGGCGGCGTTCTGGGCGGCGTTGTATTTCGAATAGGCGCCGACCTGGATGCCGTAATCGCCGTCCGCCTTCCACCATCGTGGTGGACTGCGTATCCGGCTTCGTCGCGGCCGCGATCTTGATATCGCCGCCGGTGCCGGGCTTCAGCATCGGGATCAGCCGCGGGCGCTGGAGGTCAGCGTCGCGGCATAGGGCTTCAACTGGAACTCGGCGTCGATGATGCCTGCCTTGGGCGCATCGGGCGCCTGCAGGGCCTTGGCGACGACCTGGTCCATCGCCTGGTTGTCGGTGGCGGCCAGGGACCGGCTCCGGCGTGTGCGCGCCGGCAGGCGCCGGTGCTGTTCGGGGCCTTCGCCGCCAGCATCAGGCCGGTGCCCTTGGCGGTCTTGAAACCGGCGTCCAGCAGGTCGGCGACCTTGCGGTCGCGCGCGCCGACAGGCTGGCGCCGCCGAGCACCACAACCACCAGGCGCCGATTGTCGCGCTTGGCCGAGCTCGCCAGATTGAAACCCGACGCGCGGATATAGCCGGTCTTGATGCCGTCGTAGCCCTTGTAGCTCTTCAGCAGACGATTGTGGCCGTTATAGGTGACGCCGCGATGCTTGAACCGGGTCTGGCTGAAATAGTCATAGTGCTGCGGGAAGTCGCGGATCAGCGCGATGCTGAGCGTCGCCAGGCCGGCGATCGCGCGCCGTCGTCTTCTGCTTCGGATCGGGCAGGCCGTTGGCGTTACGAAACGTGGTGTGGGTCATGCCGAGCGCCGCGGCCTTGGCCGTCATCAGCCTGGCGAAACCCGCTTCCGTGCCGCCCAGATGCTCGCCGATCGCCGTCGCCGCGTCGTTGGCGGAGCGCACGACGAGGGCGAGAATGGCGGTCTCGACCGAGATCTGGTCGCCGCCGTCGACGTTCAGGTTGGTGGCCGGCTGGCCGGCCGCGTAGTTGGAGAACTGGATCGTATCGGTGAGCTTCACCCGGCCGTCGGCCAGCGCCTCGAACAGCAGGTAGAGCGTCATCATCTTGGTGAGCGAGGCGGGATAGGTCTGGGCGTCGGCGTTGGAGGCGCTGACGATCTCGCCGGTGGCGGCGTCGACCACGATGCTGGACTGGACCGGCCGGGCCTCGGCGGCGTGGGGCAAGGCGGCCAGCGACAGGACCAGGGCGGCCAGGACCGCGATCCGGGGCAGCCCAGGCACCCCATTGCTTCTGCTTGACCACCCACCGGACGCCATCAAGTGTTCCCCTAGCCGACGCGGCGCGCCGTAATTAGTTAACGGATGATACGAATCCGCATGAATCTTGTCTACAACAACATGTTAGACTGCAGCTTAACAATTAATGACTCAATCTTTCCCGGGATATGCCGAGCGATGCTCAGACCCTTGTTAGCTGCCGCGTTGGCCGGCTGGTCCTTTCGGGCTGCGCCTACCACAATGGCCCCCAGAGCAATGTGGACAACCCGGCTTTCCGCAAGGTGGCCTGGTTCAGCTATCTGGACGGGTATGACATCCGGGAAAGCTGCGTTCCCGGGTCGATCGACCGCTTCCGGCTGGTCTACAACGGCCAATACGAGAAGCAGATCCGCGCCTACGAAATCACCGGGAACGGGGCCGGCGGCAATGCCGGCGGGGCGTATTACATCGCCCGGGCGATGGGCCAGCCGAACCTGCTCAATCTCACCACCAACGACCTGCTGGCGCCGTGGCGCTGGCAGAAATCGGAGATGCCGCTGAGCCCGGAGGAGTTCGCGGCCTTTCGCGACCAGCTGGCGGCGAGCGGCTGGGGCCAGGGCGCGCCGCAGGGCAAGCGGCTCCATTCCCGCGACTTCTACTGGGTCGCGGCCGGCTGCAAGGACGGCCAGTTCCACTACGATGCCTGGGTCCATGCGCAGGGCGATTTCCCGCAGATCAAGTTCCAGGACTTCCTGCTGGCGCATGACAAGACCGGCATGGCCTTCCGCCAGCCGGTGAAGGTGCTGCCGATCGACCGCACCGAGCAGGGCCAGCCGAACGAGCGCTCGGCGACCATTTTCTCGCTGACGGTGCGGGGAGAAGGCATCGGCGGACTGATCAACGCCTTTTGATGGGCCGGCCCGGCAGCCGGCAGGTTCGCATGCTAGACTGGCGCTGCGGGCCGGAAAGGCGGCGGCGCCGATTGCACCCAACCAGATCGTGGTTGAATGGCCGGCGGGGCGCTCTATCTTTTAACCTGACGTTGACATCCAATATTATAGATAAATGTCGAGAGCAGAGATCGAGACGGTGATGGACGCATTCGTGCCGAGGTTCGCGACCCGGGCGAGCGGCCCGGATCGCGACGACGAGGATACCGGCGGGCCCGGCAATGGGCCGGGTGTCGGCACCATCGTCAAGACCCAGGTCAAGACCAAGAAGCCGTCGATGTATCGCGTGCTGTTGCTGAACGACGACTACACGCCGATGGAATTCGTCGTTCACGTGCTGGAGCGGTTCTTCAACAAGAGCCGCGAGGCGGCGACCGAGATCATGCTTCATGTGCACCACCGCGGGGTCGGGGTGTGCGGCGTCTATACCTACGAAGTCGCGGAAACGAAGGTGACCCAGACCATCGATTTCGCCCGCCGCCACCAGCACCCGCTGCAATGCACGATGGAGAAAGAGTAGCGGTGGCGCCGCGGGCGACCATCGTGACCACGAAGGAGAGCACTGCATGCTGTCGCCGAACCTAGAGCAGACCCTGCATCGGGCCTTGGCCTATGCCAATGACCGGCGGCACGACTACGCGACGCTCGAGCACCTTCTGCTGGCGCTGGTGGACGACCAGGACGCCATCGCCGTCATGCGCGCCTGCAACGTCGATGTCGACCGGCTGCGGCGCGACCTGACCGATTATGTCGACAACCAGCTGGGCAATATCGTCGGCCGGCACAACAACGAGGCCAAGCCGACCGCCGGGTTCCAGCGGGTGCTGCAGCGCGCCGCCATCCACGTGCAATCCTCCGGGCGCGAGGAAGTGACCGGGGCCAATATCCTGGTCGCCCTGTTCTCCGAGCGCGAGAGCCACGCCGTGTTCTTCCTGCAGGAGCAGGAGATGTCGCGGCTGGACGCGGTCAACTACATCAGCCACGGCATCGCCAAGTCGCCGGGCCGGTCCGAAGCGCGGCGGGTCCGCGGCGCCGACCCGGAAGCGGAGGCCAATGGCGTGAAGACCGGCAGCGATGCGCTCGAGGCCTATTGCGTCAACCTGAACCAGAAGGCCAAGGACGGCCGCATCGATCCGCTGATCGGGCGCGAATCCGAGGTCAATCGCACCATCCAGGTGCTGTGCCGCCGCACCAAGAACAACCCGCTCTACGTGGGCGATCCCGGCGTCGGCAAGACCGCCATCGCCGAAGGCCTGGCGCGGCGCATCGTCAACGGCGACGTGCCGGACGTGCTGAAGAACGCCACCATTTTCGGCCTCGACATGGGCGCGCTGCTGGCCGGCACCCGCTATCGCGGCGATTTCGAGGAGCGGCTGAAGGCCGTGGTGAAGGAGCTCGAGGCGACCGAGGGCGCGATCCTGTTCATCGACGAGATCCACACCGTGATCGGCGCCGGCGCCACCTCGGGCGGCTCGATGGACGCCTCCAACCTGCTGAAGCCGGCCCTGCAAGCGGGCCTGCTGCGCTGCATCGGCTCGACCACCTACAAGGAATACCGCCAGTATTTCGAGAAGGACCGGGCCCTGGTGCGCCGCTTCCAGAAGATCGACGTCAACGAGCCGTCGGTCGAGGACGCGGTGAAGATCCTGCGCGGCCTGAAGCCCTATTACGAGAAGCACCATTCGGTGCGCTACACCAGCGAGGCGATCCGCGCCGCGGTGGAGCTGGCGTCGCGCTACATCAACGACCGCAAGCTGCCGGACAAGGCGATCGACGTGATCGACGAGGTGGGCGCGGCGCAGATGCTGCTGCCCGAATCCAAGCGCAAGAAGACCATCACGGTGAAGGACGTGGAGGCGACCGTCGCCACCATCGCCCGCATCCCACCAAAGTCGGTGAGCAAGGACGACAAGAACACGCTGAAGAACCTGCTGCGCGATTTGAAGACCATGGTGTTCGGCCAGGACAAGGCGATCGAGGCGCTGGTCGCCGCGATCAAGCTCGGCCGCGCCGGGCTGCGCGAGCCGGAAAAGCCGATCGGCTGCTACCTGTTCTCCGGTCCGACCGGCGTCGGCAAGACCGAGGTGGCGCGCCAGCTGGCGCGCTGCATGGGCATCGAGCTGATCCGCTTCGACATGTCGGAATACATGGAGCGGCACACCGTCTCGCGCCTGATCGGCGCGCCGCCGGGCTATGTCGGCTTCGACCAGGGCGGATTGCTGACCGACGCCATCGACCAGCATCCGCATGCGGTCCTATTGCTGGACGAGATCGAGAAAGCGCATCCGGACCTGTTCAACATCCTGCTCCAGGTCATGGATCACGGAAAGCTCACCGACCACAACGGCAAGACGGTCGACTTCCGCAACGTCGTGCTGATCATGACCACGAATGCCGGCGCCAGCGAGATGTCGAAGGCCGCCATCGGCTTCGGCCGCGAGCGGCGCGAGGGCGAGGACCAGGAAGCGATCAACCGGATGTTCACCCCGGAATTCCGCAACCGCCTCGACCAGATCATCGCTTTCGGCAACCTGCCGCCGGAGATCGTGGCCCAGGTGGTCGACAAGTTCGTCATGCAGCTGGAGGCCCAGCTGGCCGATCGCCACGTCTCCATCGACCTCACCGACGCGGCGCGGAAATGGCTGGCGCAGAAGGGCTTCGATCCGCTCTACGGCGCCCGGCCGCTGGCCCGGGTCATCCAGGAGAACATCAAGAAGCCGCTGGCCGAGGACATCCTGTTCGGCAAGCTGGAGAAGGGCGGAACGGTGCGCGTGGATCTCGACAAGGAGGCGGATTTGCTCGTCTTCCAGGTGGTCGAGAGCAAGTCCAATCCGCGCGAGGAGACGGTCGAGCCGGTGGACGCCTGATCCGACTACAGTCTTATTCAGGACTGCGAAGGGCCGAGTTCTACTCGGCCCTTTTTATTTGCCCTGTACAGCGCATTAATCAAGCTGTGACATAGGTGTGGCATCTACAGATTGAGTATCATGATCTTATCACAACATTAGTTACGAATCTTTAACCATTCTGGCCAAGATTGTTAAGGCGCGAACAGCATGCTGAATGGCGGTTTCCGCAGGGTCGGATTGGGGAATTCAATCCTGTAAGTAATGGAACCTCGACAGCGTCCGCCGGTTTGACGGGGTGGCGGAGTGTTCGAATCCGGTGGGGGGCCAACTGCAATCAGGGCGCGTGTCCTGCGTGCCCAAGAGCAACTCGGAGGCCCTCAATGCGTGTTTTCGCTTCGTCGCTTTCCCTTGCCGCAGTGATCGTCGCCGGCAGCTGTGGGTTCGCCCTGGCGGCGCCCGACCGGATCGACCTGCCGGCGCCGGCCGTTCCGGCCGCGATTTCCAGCGATATGTCGGCGGATGTGTCGGCCGACGAGATGAATTCCAACCGCCAGCTGGCCGATTTCGAGGTCTCGGCGGGACGGGCGCCCGAACTCGGCGCCGAGGACCAGGTCCTCTATTCCGTGCTTTCCGACCAGATCCGCCAGATGCGGCAGAAATCCGCGCTGCCGGCGGTCATGTGCCTGGCCGAGAGCAACAGCGACGGAACGGCGCGCACCGTGCCCGATGACGTCATGGACCGCCTGGTGGCCGACAACGCCGACGATGACCTCTTCACCCTGAAGCAGGGCACCGAATGTGTAGCCGCCGGCAATCGCATCGTGGACGCGGAAACCCATTCGCGGGCGCTGCTGATCACCGCCGGCCCGATGGAAGCCGACATGAAGGGCCTGATGTCCGGTTGCGGCGATTTCGTCGGCGGCTTTGTCCGCGCCGATGACGACAGCGACTACGATTTCTATTCCGTGAACGGCGGCGACGTGGCCCGCAAGCTGGGCTGCGAACTGGCGCAGTAGGTACTGGCGGCCTGCGCCGCCCTCCACTCCAACCTCCCGACAGAGCGGCGGCCTTTGGCCGCCGTTTTCGTTGAAGCCGGATGCCTTGTGGCCGACGAGCAGTGCGGGCAAGATGCTCCATCACAGGTTGATCGGGGGTGGGGCATGGAGTGGGTTTCGGGGCGGCGACCGCTGGTCGCCGCAATGGTCTTGGGGCTGTTTCTCAGCGGCTGCTATACGACGCATACGACCATCGCCGCGGGCGATCTGAGCCCGGATGACACGGCGACTTACCTGATCCTCTCCGACCAGCTGCAGCGCGTGCGCAATGTGCTGAAAGAGCCGGCGCGGGTGTGCCTGGCGCGATATTGGAGCGGGGTGGGAGGCGGGCTGTCGCTGGTGCCGCCGGATGTCCTCGAGCGGCTGCGCCGCGACCAGGCGGCGCTCGAGCCGCATCTCGAGCTTTCCGGGAACATCGAGTGCCTGGCCTACTATGTGCGCGACAAGGGTCCATTCACGGCGGAGGAGACCGATATCCTGGTCTATTCCGGCAAACTTCCCGAATGGGCGAGCAACCGGCCCTGCGGCGACCTGGTCGGTGGATTCTACGATCCCGGCAATTTCGATCGCAGCGCGGAATACGGGGTCGCGGTCGAGAACGGCGTCGCCAAGCTGACCGGCGGGCATTGCCCGCATCAATACTACGTGCGGATCGGCTAGTCCGCGCCGTCGGTGCTCTGGCGGAACGGCGACAATTCGGCCAGCGCGTCCTTCTCCGCGGCGACATGCGCGCGCTCGCGCATCAGGTAGTCGGCGATGGCGTCGCGCAAGCGCGGATCGCTCAGCCAATGCGCGCTCCAGGTTTCGACCGGCAGGTAGCCGCGCTGGATCTTGTGCTCGCCCTGGGCGCCGGCCTCGACCCGCTCCAGGCCATGCCGGATCGCGTAGTCGATGGCCTGGTAGTAGCAGAGCTCGAAATGCAGGAACCTGTAATCCGCGAGGCAGCCCCAGTTGCGGCCGTAGAGCGTGTGCCGGCCCTTCAGGTTCAGCGCGCCGGCAACAAAGCCGTCGCGATCACGGGCCAGCATCAGCACGATGCGGTCCTTGAGGCTTTCCCCGATGCGGGCGAAGAAGTCCCGGTTCAGATAAGGCCGGCCCCATTTGCGGTTGCCGGTATCCATGTAGAAGGCGAAGAACGCGTCCCACTGCGCCGCCGTCAACTCGGCTCCTTCCCAGGCGCGGAGCTCCAGCCCATGTGACGCGGCGGCGGCGCGCTCCTTGCGGATCGCTTTCCGCTTTCGGGAATTGAGCGCCGCCAGGAACTGGTCGAAATCGCCATAGCCCGCATTCTGCCAGTGGTATTGCAGACCGGCGCGGCGCAGGAAGCCGACCTGCTCCAGGGCCGCGACATCCGCCTCCGGGGCGAAGGTCACGTGCAGCGACGACATGCCTGAGTTCTCGACCGCCGAGATCAGGGCGGCGATCAGCGCCGCGCGCGCCTGCGCCGCGAACGGGCCTGGGCGCACGAGCAGCCGCGGTCCGGGGACCGGACTGAACGGGGCGGCCACCTGAAGCTTCGGGTAGTAGCGGCCACCGGCGCGGTCATAGGCGTCGGCCCAGGCATGGTCGAAGACGTATTCGCCCTGGCTGTGGGACTTCACATAGAGCGGCGCCGCGGCGACCAGATTTCCGGCGCCGTCCTCGATCACCAGGTGCTGGGGCACCCAGCCGGTCCCGCGGCCGACCGAGCGCGACTGCTCCAGCGCGTCGAGGAAGGCGTGGCTGACAAAGGGGTTCTCGACATGGCCGGCTTCATCGGCAAGGCAGGCGTCCCATTGCGCAGCCGCAACGCGATCGATCCGATCCAGCACGCGCGCGGAAAAATCAGGGCTCTGGGGGGTCATGGCCGCATTGTCAGAACGGTTGGCGCGCGGTCAAGAGATCGGGCAAAGACGATCCGGCGTCAGGCGCCGGGCTTCGGCTTCGGACGTTCGGCGAGCGGATAGGAGCAGCCGAGGATCTTGTCGATGGTCTGGCCGTCATTGGCGAGCGGCAGCAGCAGGCGCTCATAGATGCGCCAGTGGTCCATGAACGTGCCGGGCACCGGATTGTAGCGCCGGGTCTTGCACACCGGCGCGCGACTGCGCACGACTTCCGCATAGTCCTCCAGCACGTCGGGCTCGTAGCCACTGATGTCCGCCTCGGTGAAGAATTTCCCGGTGAGTTCGCGATGCGCGGCGTCGACCAGCGAGGTGCCCATCAGGCGAAAGCGGAAACGCTGTGGCCCGTCGACCACGTCGACCAGGAGCAGGTTGCCGAACCACGGTCGCAGGTCCTCGTCGGCGAAATCGGCGCGCGACGGCAGCAGCCCGCTGTGGCACTTGGCCAGCCACAATTCGGACAGCGACCGCAATTGCGGCACCGTGATCGTCGGCAGTGCGGGCTGGCTCGACTGATACATCATGCTTCCGGGCAGCGCGATCCGCGTGCGGCGCCGAAGACGGCGCCGCGCATCAGCGGATATCAGGCAATCTCAAAAACAGCGTCGACCTCCACCGAGACGCCGAGCGGCAACTGCGCGACACCGACGGCGGAACGCGCATGCTTGCCGGCATCGCCGAAGACTTCGGCCATCAGATCGGAGACCCCGTTCGCGACCTTCGGCTGGTCGGTGAAGGTGGGGGTGGAATTCACAAATACATTCAATTTGACACAACGGCGCACCCGGTCGAGATCGCCGAGGGCGGCCTGCAGCTGCGCGATGATGTTGAGGCCACAGAGGCGCGCGGCCTTCTGCCCGTCCTCGATCTGGAGTTCCTTGCCAAGCTGTCCCTTGAACTGGAATTCGCCGTTCCACACGGTGACCTGGCCCGAAAGATAGGCGTGGTTGCCGGTCACTACGACCGGGACGTAGTTGGCGACGGGCGCGGCCGCCTTGGGCAATTCGATTTTCAGCTCCGCCAGCCGGGCCGCGATCTTTCCGGGCATTTTCGCTCCTGCTTTTATCGTTTGGACAACCAGGGGTATCCATCACGCCTGCCAGCATAGCCGCAAGCGACGCCGCAAATCCATAGCGGAACGAATGCAAGACGGCCAGCGGTGAATGCGATCCGCCATCGGCCGCCGGCACGCGCCGGAGCCTCGCACGCTGCGGCGACGGTTAGCCGGGACGCTGCGCGCAATACGTGCGGCGGGTGTCGCGTCCAGAATCTGGAGCAGGCGGTGAATCGGACAGACCCGCGCGATGCGGCGTTTCGCGCTTGCCGAAGTCCGGCACCCTCTCGTGCTGCATCGGCATCCATTGCGATCACGATGCGTTTATCGCGCCCGTCCGCCGCGGCCGATTGGCCAGAAAAGCGCAGCGCGATCAAGGTTTGTCACGCCTTGCTCACTGCACCCGGCCTTGCTGTCACACCGATCGGAACCCAGGTGTTGGCTCGGTGTTGCTATCACACGGACATCCGCGACGAAGGAGAAACGCTATGCGCAAGACCAAGATGGTTTCGATCCTGTCGGTGATGGCGCTTGGCCTCGGACTGGCCGCGTGTGGCCATACCGAGGGCGATCGCGCCTTGACCGGCGCGGGCCTGGGTGCCGGCGCCGGCTTGCTGGGCGGCGCCGTCGTCGGCCACCCGGTCGCGGGCGCCCTGGTCGGCGGCGCGGCAGGTGCTGCGACCGGTGCGCTCACCGATTCCGACGACATCAATTTCGGCAAGCCGATCTGGAAGTGGGACGACTAGTCTCAGGAAGGATCGCGTCGCCGATCTAGCGGCTGCCTGCTCCCCTCAGCGGGCAGCCGCTTACGATTCCACAAGCAGCCAAGCTCAACGCGCCGGTCGGGCAAGCCTGACCGGCGCGCAGTGACGTTGGGGTTTGGCGGGAGCTCTGGCGGGTTTGGCGGGAGATCTGGAAGCTGCGGCCGGGACGCGGCGTTTCGTCGCGCGGGCGTTGCTGCCCGCGGCCCGCCCGCGGCCTTGCGGGCTTAGTCGCCCTCGGGGTGAACCTGGCCTTCGGGGGTCACCAGGACGTTGGTGTCGACGCCGTTGAAGCTCGCGCGGCCGTGCCAGAAATTGTCGCAGGACTTCTTCAAGCCCCGGACATTCGTATAGCCCGCGGCCTCGATGTGCTTCCTTGCGTCGTCGGCGGTGCTGCCGTCGATCTTTTCACCGTAGTGACAGCCGGGCTGCTGGCCGGGGTCGCTCAACGTGGTTTGCGCGACCGTCTGAGCTTGCGCCTGGCCGTTCGACATTGCCAGCATGAGTACCATCGGCAGCAGGGTGAGCTTGAGCATGGGATTCCTCGGGATGGCGGAAAGACAAAAAAGGGATGGCGACGCGCACCTGCCCTGAAGGGTCCCCAGGCATGGGGGGATGCGGGATGGGGACCCAGCACGTCGGGGGAAACGTAGCCGGACCGGCACGCGTGCCATCACCGCTATAACAAACGTAGGAGCCCACAGGTTCCCTGTGTCATCTTCACAAAGATTCCGGCGAAACGAAGGCGGCCTTTGCGCCCCATCTTGCGGCCCGTTAACTTTCGCGGGCGGCCGCGGGAAAATCCTGTGAGCTGAATGAGTTACGGCTTGCCCAGCCGGGCCTGCCGGCGGCGGGTGAATTGCTGGTCGGCGAGCACGCCGATCAGGATCACGCCGCCCATGACGGCGAAATTCAGCGACGACGGGATGCCCAGCAGGTTGACCAGGTTCTGCAGCACCTGGAGCAGGATGGCGCCAAGGACCAGGCCGAGCATCGAGCCCTCGCCGCCGCGCAGCGAGCAGCCGCCCAGCACCGCCGCCGCAATGGCGTAAAGCTCGTAGAAGCTGCCATGGGAGGCCGGCGAGATCGAACGGGTGTACATGGCCAGATAGACGGCGGCCAGGCCGGACAGGGCGCCGCAGATGACATAGGCGGCGACGATGATGCGGGTGGTGTTGATGCCGGAATAGCGCGCCGCCTCCTCGTTCTTGCCGACGGCGAAGAGGTAGCGGCCGAAGACCGAGCGGTGCAGCAGAATGCCCATCGCCACCGCCAGCAGGGCAAACACGACGAAACTGTGGGGAACGCCGAAGCTGCGCCCGGTGGTCAGCCATTCCAGCGCCGGGAACGTGGTGCCGAACTCGAAGCCGGCGGTACCGTCATCGGTGTACCAGCGAGCGATGCCGCGATAGATCAGCAGGCCGCACAGGGTGACGACGAAGGGCTGCATGTGCATCCGGGTGATCAGGAAACCGTGCAGCCAACCAAGCGCCACGCCGGCAAGAACGATCAGGCCGAGGGCGATCGGCCAGGGGCAGGCATAGGTGACCAGCAGGTCGATGAAGACGACGCCGAGCAGCGCGAAGATCGAGCCGACGGAAAGCTCGATGCCGCCGGTAATGATCACGAAGCCCATGCCGATCGAGAACATGCCGTAGAGGCCGATCAGGTTGGCGGTGTTGGAGAGGTTGATCGGCGACAGGAAGCGCGGATTGATGACGGCCACGACCGTGCCCACCACCAGGATGAGGATGAGTAGCCCGAGATCCTTCTTGAACATGCGCCCCCGACCTAGTGCTTTTGTCCGTTCTTGTGCGCGCCGACCGCGAGTTGCAAGACACGGTCCTCGCTGAAGTCGTCGCGGGTGAGAATGCCGCCGATCTCACCTTCGTGCATCACCGCGATCCGGTCGCTGACGCCGATGACCTCCTCCATGTCGCTGGAGATCATCAGGATGGCGACGCCGGAATCGGCCAGCTTGCGCATCAGCTCGTAGATCTCGCCCTTGGCGCCGACATCGATGCCGCGGGTCGGTTCGTCGAACAGCAGGATGCTCGGCTGCATGCTGAGCCACTTGGCCAGCACCACCTTCTGCTGGTTGCCGCCCGAGAGGCTGCCGGTGCGCGTCGCCACATTGGGCGCGCGGATGTTGAGCCTCTCCTTCTGCGCCTCGGCGTTCCTGGCCTCGGCATCGCCTTGCAGGATGGCGGCGTGGGCATAGTGCGGCAGATCGGGCAGCGAGATGTTTTCCGAAATGGAAAAATCGAGCAGCAGGCCGCACAGCTTGCGGTCCTCCGGTATCAGATAGAGACCGCGGGAAATGGCGTCGCGCGGCCGGGCGATCTCAACGGCCTCGCCATGCAGCTTTATGGTGCCGCCGAGCCGGGCGTCGATGCCGAAGATTGCGCGCGCCATCTCGGTGCGGCCGGACCCGACGAGGCCGGCCAGCCCCAGGATCTCGCCCGCATGCAGCGCCAGGTTCACTTCCTTCTGCGGGAAGGTGGCCGTGCGCAGGCCCGCGATTTCCAGGCTGACCTTGCCGGGCGGGGCGGCGGGGGGAATGTACAGCGATTTCAGGTCGCGCCCGATCATCAGGCGGATCATGGCATCGTGCTGGATCTCGTCCCGCGCCAGCCGTCCGACCACCCGGCCGTCGCGCAGCACGACGACGCGGTCGGCGCAGCGCTCGACCTCCTGCAGGCGGTGCGAGATGAAGATGACGCTGACGCCATCGGCCTTGAGGTCGGCGATGACGTCGAGCAGCCGGCTGGTCTCGGTCGCGGTCAGGCTCGACGTCGGCTCGTCCATGATGACCAGGCGCGCGTCGAGCGACAGCGCCTTGGCGATCTCGACCAGCTGGCGCTGGGCCAGGGACAAATCGGCGACCATCGCGGCCGGGCCGAAATCGGCGCCCAGGCGGCGCAGCAACGGTGTCACCTTGGCGTGCAGCGCCTTGTTGTCGACCAGGGACAGCAGGCCGCCATAGCGCGGTTCCCGGCCGATGAAGACATTGGCGGCGACGTCGAGATTCTCGAACAGGTTGAGTTCCTGATGCACGAAGGCGATGCCGGCCCTGGTCGCCTCGGTGACGCTGATCTCGGCGTGGTCGCTGCCGTCGATCCGGATGCTGCCCTTGCTCGGCGCGGTGACGCCGCCGAGGATCTTCATCAGGGTGGATTTGCCGGCGCCGTTCTCGCCGACGAGGCCGATGGTCTCGCCCGGCGCCACGGACAGGTTCACCTCGGCCAGGGCGGTCACCCCGGGATAGGTCTTGCCGATATCGATGAGGTCGAGAAACGGACCAGCCGTCGTCATCCAGTCACCGGGCGAAGAGCGCGGCCGCCAAAGAAAGCGGCCGGCGCGATCATAGCATCGCGCCGGCCGGGACCGCCACGTGCGCTATTTGCCCTGCCGCTCTTTCAGCTGGGCCCAGAAGGCATCGACGTTGGACTGGTCGATGATCGCGGTCGGGATGATGATCAGCTTGTTCTCCGGGATGAAGGACTTATCCCCCTCCAGGTACTTCGCCATCATCTTCATGCCCTGGTAGCCCCACTCATAGGGCTGCTGCACCACGGTGCCGACGATGGAACCTTCCTTGACGCCGCCCAAGGTCACCGGATCCTCGTCGAAGGCGATGATCTTGATCTTGCCGAGCTGGCCGGCGGCCTTCACCACCTCGTAGATGCGGGGCGTGTTGTAGGAGTAGAGGCCGGCGAGGCAATCGATGTCCGGATGGGCGGACAGCGCATCCTCGACATTGCGCTTGGCGCGCGCCATGTCGATGTCATCCTCGCGCACATCGAGGATCTCGATCTTGCTGCCGGCGATCGCCTCCTTGATGCCTTCGACGCGCTCACGCGCATTGTCGTTGGCCAGGATGCCGACGAACATGATGCACTTGCCGCCGTCAGGCAGCGCCTTCTTCATCAGCTCGCCGGCCTGCTTGCCGGCTTCGACGTTCGAGCTGCCGATATAGACGACGCGGTTGGAATCGGGCGCGTCGCTGTCGGTGGTGAACAGCGCCGCTTGGCCGGCGATGCGGTTCAGCGCCTCGGTCGAGTGCTTCGGATCATCCGGGCTGACCAGGATGCCGGAGACGCCGGCCGCGACCAGGTCGTCCATCAGTCGCTGCTGGATGGCGGCGGAGGCCGATTCCGGATACTTGAACACCAGCTCGTAGTTCGGCAGTTCCTCCTGCGCCTTGGCGACGCCGGCCTCGGCGGCCTTCCAGAAATCCGAGGCGCCGTTGACCACGAAGGCGAGGGTCTTCTTGTCGGCCGCCTGGGCCGAGAGGCCAAGGCTCAACGCCAGCGCCAGAGCGGCACCAGCCTGCAAAATACGCTTCATCATTTCCTCCCATGCGAACGCGATGGGTTCGCTTCTGTCTTGACCCTTGTGCCGCGCGGGCCGCGGGTCCCGTGCCAGTTATTTGTCTGACAATTACACGATAAGCGAGTCACGCCGCACGCGTCAACGACAGCCGGCGCGATTACGCCAACTGCGCGCATCCCCTCAAAAAGATGCGTAAACGAATGTATCGAATGCCAGAAAGTGGACGCGCCGACGCCGTCGCGTTTCGCGCTGCAGCAAAAGCCGCCGGTCGCGCCTAGTCGCTTTGGCGGAAGTTGCGGATGCGATCGAACAGCACCGCCATCACGATGGCCCCGCCGATGAAGGCGCCCTGCCAGAAGGCGTTGATGCCGAGCAGGCCGAGGCTGTTGCGGATCACTTCGATCAGCGCGGCGCCGACCAGGGCGCCGAAGGCGGTGCCGACGCCGCCGGCGAGATTGGCGCCGCCGATCACCGCCGCGGCGATCACGTTCAGCTCCATGCCGGCGCCGATATTGGTGGTGACGGCGCCGAGCCAGCCGGTCTGCACGATGCCGGCGATGCCGGCGGAAAGGGACGAGATCATGTAGACCGCGACCTTCAGCCGGCGCACCGGCACGCCGGTGAGGATTGCCGCATGCTCATTGCCGCCGATGGCGAAGATGTGGCGGCCGAACCTGGTCCAGCGCAGGACGAAGCCGGTCAGCAACGCCAGGACGACCATGTACAACACGGGATTGGCGATGCCGAACAGCCAGGCGCCGCCGCCAAGGTCGAGCAAGGTGTTGTGGTCCGGGCCGAACTCGAACACCACCGTATTGTTTGAGGCGACCATGGCGAGGCTGCGGGCGATCGACAGCATGCCCAGCGTCACCACGAAGGGCGGGAAGCCTAGATAGGCGATCAGGATGCCGTTGAAGGCGCCGATGACGAGCGCCGTGGCGATCGAGGCGGCGATGCCGATTTCGATGGAATAGCCCGCATGCATGGTCACGGCCAGCACCATGCTGCACAGGCACAAGACCGAACCCACCGACAGGTCGATGCCGCCGGTGATGATGACCAGCGTCATGCCCAGCGCGATGATGGCGACGAAGGTGACGTTGCGGGTGATGTTGTAGAGGTTCTTTGGGGTGGCGAAGGCATCGGTGGCGAATGAGAGATAGATGCAGGCCAGGATCACAGCCACCAACACCCAGAATGTCTGGCTGTTGAGGATCCCCGCCAGCCAGTTGTGCTGTTTCTGGGCAATCGTCTGGTCAAGCGTGGTGGCCATGGGATTCCTTCGCGTCTAACGCAGCCGCCGGGCGGCGCGGGTCATGCCTGTTCGATGGCGCCGGTGATCAGGCCGGTCACTTCCTCGGGCGAGCTCGCCGCGATCGTCTTGTCGGCGACCTTGCGGCCGCGGCGCATGACGATGACGCGGTCGGCGACGGTGAAGACGTCCGGCATGCGGTGGCTGATCAGCACCACCGCCATGCCCTGGTCGCGCAGGAAACGGATGAGGTTTAACACCTCAGCCACCTGGCGGACTGAGATCGCCGCCGTCGGCTCGTCCATCAAGACGATCTTGGCTTCCGACAAACGGGTGCGGGCGATGGCGACAGCCTGGCGCTGGCCGCCCGACATCTGCCGCACCAGATCGCGGGGCCGGGTTTCCGATTTCAGCTCGGCGAAAATCTGCGCGGCGCGGCGATACATCGAGGCATAGTCGAGGACGCCGAACGGCCCGAAGCCGATGCGCAGCTCGCGGCCGAGAAACACGTTCGCCGCCGCCGTCAGGTTGTCGCACAGCGCCAGGTCCTGGTGCACGATCTCGATGCCGTGCTGGCGCGCCTCGACCGGGTGATGCATCACCAGTTCCTTGCCCTCCATGCGCATGGCGCCGTGGCTGGGCCGGAAATTTCCGGCGATCATCTTAACCAAGGTCGACTTGCCGGCGCCGTTGTCGCCCATCAAGCCGACGACTTCGCCCGGCTCGAGCGACAGGCTCACGTCGTTGACGGCCTGGATGGCGCCGAAATGCTTCGAGATATTGGTGAGTTCAAGAACTGCCACGCGACTCCTGCCTCCCGTTCCGCGTCACCGGTTGTGATCCGGCTTGTTCAAGATGTGACGGCGGATGTTGTGGCGATCCCGCTTCTCTCTCCGGCTTACACCGGGGCGGGAACGCGGATGGAATGTATGCAAACCCCGCCGCAGGCGTCAATGAATTGTCGCCGGGAATTTCGCCGGGAAATTCGCCAGGAAATTCGGCGGGCCCGATTTCGCAACCGCCAAAACTTTCTTTTGTCAGACAAAATCGTTGACGGCCGGACGCCTCCCGATATTAGCTAAACCGGGGAGGGGACAAATGCTGCTGCTGGTGACTGGTGCAACTGGAAAAGTCGGGCGGACTTTGATCGCCCGCCTGCTGGCCGATCCGCGCTTCGCCGGCGCGCGCATCCGAGCGCTGTGCCACAACCGTTTGCTCGACAAGCAGGATCGCGTCGAAGTGGTGCGTGGCTCGATCGCCGATCGGGAATCCGTCACCGCGGCGCTGGCCGGAGTCACCCATGTCGTGCATCTGGCGACCTGCAAGGAAGTGCCGGCCGACGTCATGGACGTCACGGTCAAAGGCCTGTTCTGGTTGCTTGAGGGGTTTCGCCTCAGCCCGGCGGCGAAGCAGTTCATCCTGATTGGTGGTGACGCGGGCATTGGTCATTTCTATTATCGGCATCCCGGCCCGATCACCGAGAGCACGCCGCACATGGCCTATCCTGGCTGCTACGCGCTGTCGAAGGTTCTCGAAGAAGTGATGCTCGAGCAGTTCGGCATCCAGTATGGTACCAATGGTTGCTGCCTGCGGGCGCCGTGGATCATGGAAAAGGACGATTTCAAATACACCTTGTCGTTCGGCGATGACGTGTTCGGCGGACCCGACTGGAAAACCATGGTGCCGCCGGACGACGCCAGACGCTACGCGAAGGACGGCACGGTGCCGCTGCTGCGCGATGCCGACGGCAATCCGCTGAAGCGCAATTTCGTCCATGTCGAGGATCTGGTCTCGGCAATTCTCGCGGCCATCGACAATCCGAAGACCCATCGGCAGCTGTTCAACATCTGCATGGACCGGCCGGTCGATTATGGCGAGGTCGCTGCTTATCTGCGGCGCACCCGCAATCTCGACTCCGTCGACGTCCCGAGCGCATTCCAGTCCAACTGGATGGACAACAGCAAGGCCAAGTACCTGCTCGACTGGCAACCGGAATATGATTTGGAAATGCTGATCGACGCGGCCTGGACCTATGAGCGGTCGCAGAGCGACCCTCGTATCGTCTGGTATCCGGGTTGATCGCGTGCGGCGGGCAGGACGCGCCCGCCTGTCTCAAGAGCGTCTGTATCAATGGGAGGAAACGAATGAAGAAGCTATCCCTGCTCATCGCCGCCGCCGCCCTGGCGCTCGGCGCCAGCCCGGCGCTGGCGAAAAAGCAACTCGTCATCGTCGTCAAGGGTCTCGACAATCCGTTCTTCGAAGCCATCCACCAGGGCTGCGAGAAGTGGAACAAGGAGAACGCCAACTCCGAATACGAATGCTTCTACACCGGCCCGGCCTCGACCTCGGACGAAGCCGGTGAGGCGCAGATCGTGCAGGACATGCTGGGCAAGCCCGACACGGCGGCGATGGCCATCTCGCCGTCCAACGCCAAGCTGATCGCCCAGACGATCAAGACCGCCGCCCCGACGATCCCGATCATGACGGTGGATGCCGACCTCGCGAAGGAGGATTCGGCGCTGCGCATGACCTATCTCGGCACCGACAACTACCTGATGGGTTACCGCATCGGCGAATACATCAAGCAGCACAAGCCCAATGGCGGCACGTTCTGCTCGATCCAGGGCAACCCGGGCGCCGACAACATCCTGCGGCGCGCGCAGGGCACCCGCGACGCGCTCAGCGGCCAGAAGGACCTGCCGGCGCTGGCGGGCGAAGGCGGCTGGACGGAAGTCGCCGGCTGCCCGGTCTTCACCAATGACGACGGCGCCAAGGGCGTCCAGGCGAT
>JBGAGP010000095.1:0-19484 GCA_044226685.1 Dongiaceae bacterium | reverse complement strand
GGGTGCCGATGTCGTAGAGGCTGGAGGCCTGCTCGCGCGCGCCGGTCGCAGCACAGCAATCCTCCGGCACCACCACGTTGTAGCCGAGGAAGAAGGCGTCATGCACTGTCGAGCGCACGCAGATAGTGGTGACCACCCCGAACACCACGACACTCTGCGCGCCGAGGTCCTTCAGGGTGAGATCCAGGTCGGTGTTGAAGAAGCCGGAGAAGCGCCGCTTGGTGACGTAGATATCGTCGGGCCGCGCCTGCAGGTCCTCGATCACCTGGGCGCCCCAGGAATTCTCCAGGCAATGCGGCGTGCGCTTCAGGAATTCGCGGTCCTGCTTCACGTTGGTGCGGTGGGTATCCAGCAGCCAGATGACGGCCGCGCCCGAGGCCCGCGCGGCGTCGATCACCTGCAGCTGCGGCGGCACCAGCTTCTCGTAGCCCGGCAGCACCATCTTGCCGCCCGGCTTGCAGAAATCGTTCAGCATATCGACCACGATGATGGCCGTCCGCTTCGGGTCGATGGTGGTCAAGCCGTCATGGCGTTTCGCCGAGAAGACATCGAGGGACATGGCAACCTCGCGCCGGAGACAGGAAAGCGGGGCCGCGGCGCAAACCGCGGCCCCGTCGTTCAGGATCCGATCAGCCGCATTGCGGCGTCGGCGCGATGGCGCCGAGCGCCTGGACCGTGTTCATGGCAAGGCCTTCGGTCTTGCACAGATACATGTTCATGGTCGTGTGGTGGTCGGTGGCGCTGACCGAGGCCTCGCCGGTCGGCGCCTGGAAGGTGATGCCGGCCATGCCGTCGACCGCCGATTCCTGGTCGATCTTGCCCACCTTCTCGAGGCCGGCCTTCAAGGCCTGCACCGAGTTGTAGTGGGTCATGACGTAGGAGGAGACGGTGACCTTGTCGTCGCCGGCATTCTTGCGCACGCGGGCGACGAAATCCTTCACCCCCGGCTCCTCCGAGTTCATCACCATCGGCACGGTGCAGTACATGCCCTGGCCCTTGCCCTCGCCGAAGGCGCCGAGATAGGTCTCGGTGAAACCCAGGAAGGCGACAGTCACGTTCTTCATCAGGCCGAAATCCTCCGCCTGCTTGATGAAGGTGATGCCGTCGGCGCCGGGCAGCGCGAAGACCAGGACCTTGGCCCCGCTGTCGGCGATGCGGCGGATCACCGGGGCGAATTCCTTGGTGCCGAAGGGGGTGAATTCCTTGCCCTTCGCCTCGCCGCCCTGGCCGGCGATGATGCCCTCGGCCACCTCGAACATCTTCTGCGGCCAGATGTAGTCGGCGCCGAACATGTAGAAGCTGTTGCCGGCATTGTCCTTGAGGAACGGCAGCAGCTTGGCGAGGTCCTGGTTCGGCACGGTGTTGAAGCAGAACATGTAGCGGCCGCAGGCGCCGCCCTCGTAGTTGGTGGCGTAGAGCAGCGGCGTCTTGAAGCGCTCGATCGAGGGCGCCATGGCGTCGCGGTTGGCCGAGGTGATCGGGCCGGATATCGCGATGACCTTGTCGCGCTGGATCAGCTTGAGGGTGCGTTCGACCGAGGTCTTGGGATCGGTCTTGTCGTCCTCGTAGATGAGCTCGATGGGCGAGCCCATGATGCCGCCCCCGGCATTGATCTCGGCAACCGCGAGGTCGAGGCCGAGCTTGGCCTGGCCGCCGAACAATTCGAGACCGCCGGAGAAAGGCTGCACGACGCCGAGCTTGATCGGTTCATTGGCGGCGATGGTCGGCATCGCCAGGGTGGAAACGCCGATGCCGGCGGCGGCGGCCGAACCGGCCTTCAGGAAGGTGCGACGCGTAAGCTTGGAAAACTGCCTGGCCATGACTTGCTCCCCGTTTATTGGCGCAGAAACCAGGGCGACTCTAGATCACGGTCACGAGGTTGCAAAGAGAGGCGCCACGCCGCATCCCGCAAAGGAATGCAGTCATGAAAGGCCCCGTTTGGCGCGTTTTGCGGCAGGCCGGTGAAAAAAGCGGCGCTAGAGCCGCTCCGCATGCCAGCGGACATGCTCCGCCATGAAGGTGGAGATGAAGTAGTACGAGTGGTCGTAGCCCTGCTGCATCCGCAATGTCAGCGCCACGTTGCGCTTGCGGCAGGCCTCGGCGAACAATTCCGGCTTCAATTGGGTCGCCAGGAACTCGTCGGCGTCGCCCTGGTCGATCAGGATATCGCGCGCCCAGCCGCGCGAGGCCATCAGGGCGCAGGAATCGTATTCCGCCCAGCTGTGGTGGTCGGGGCCCAGATAGGCGCCGAAGGCTTTCTCGCCCCAGGGCACCTGGGCCGGCGCCACGATGGGCGAAAAGGCGGAGACCGATTTGTAGCGGTCCGGGTTTTTCAGCGCGATGGTCAGCGCGCCATGCCCGCCCATGGAATGACCGGTGATGCCGAGACGCTTCTCGTCCACCGGGTAGGCGGCGGCGATCAGCCGCGGCAGTTCGTCCACCACGTAGTCGTACATGCGGAAATGCTTCGACCACGGTTCCTGCAGGGCGTTCAGGTAGAAGCCCGCCCCCTTGCCCAGGTCATAGCCGGTGTCGTCCGGCACGTCGTCGCCGCGCGGAGAGGTATCCGGCGCGACGATGACGACGCCATGTTCCGCCGCGGCGCGCTGGAAACCGGCCTTGGTGGTGGCGTTCTCCCAGTTGCAGGTCAGGCCGGAGAGATAGAACAGCACCGGCCAGGGCCGCTTCGCCGCCTGCGGCGGCAGGTAGATGGAGAACTCCATGCGCGTGCCGGTGCTGGCGCTCTGATGCGCCAGCACCAATTGCTCGCCGCCGAAGCACTTCCAGCGCTTGACCTGTTGGAAGTCGGCCGTCGCCATGGTCAGTAGACCACCACGCTGCGGATCGACTTGCCCTGGTGCATCAGGTCGAACCCCTGGTTGATGTCCTCGAGCTTCAGCTTGTGGGTGATCAGGTCGTCGATGTTGATCTTGCCGTCCATGTACCAGTCGACGATCTTCGGCACGTCGGTGCGGCCGCGCGCGCCGCCGAAGGCGGTGCCCTTCCACACCCGGCCGGTCACCAGCTGGAACGGGCGGGTGGAGATTTCCTGCCCCGCGCCGGCGACGCCGATGATGACCGAGACGCCCCAGCCCTTGTGGCAGCATTCCAGCGCCTGGCGCATCACGGTCGTGTTGCCGATGCACTCGAAGCTGTAATCCGCGCCGCCCTTGGTCAAATTGACCAGGTACGGCACCAGGTCGCCCTCGACCTCCTTCGGGTTGACGAAGTGGGTCATGCCGAACTTCTCGGCCAGCGGCTTGCGCGCCGGGTTGAGGTCGACGCCGACGATCATGTTGGCGGCGGCGAGCCGGGCGCCCTGGATCACGTTGAGGCCGATGCCGCCGAGGCCGAAGACCACGACATTCGCGCCGGCCTCGACCTTGGCCGTGTTGATCACCGCGCCGATGCCGGTGGTCACACCGCAGCCGATGTAGCAGACCTTGTCGAAGGGTGCGTCGGGACGGATCTTGGCCAGCGCGATTTCCGGCAGCACCGTGTAGTTGGCGAAGGTCGAGCAGCCCATGTAGTGGAAGATCTTCTTGCCGCCGATGGAGAAGCGGCTGGAGCCGTCCGGCATCAGGCCCTGGCCCTGGGTCGAGCGGATCGCCTGGCACAGATTGGTCTTCTGGCTGAGGCAATACTCGCACTGCCGGCATTCCGGCGTGTAGAGCGGGATGACGTGGTCGCCCTTCTTCAAGCTGGTGACGCCCGGCCCCACATCGACGACGATGCCGGCGCCCTCGTGTCCCAGGATGGTCGGGAACAGCCCTTCGGGATCGGCGCCCGACAAGGTGAATTCGTCGGTGTGGCAGATGCCGGTCGCCTTCACCTCGACCAGGACCTCGCCCGCCTTCGGGCCTTCCAGATCGACCTCTTCGATGATCAGCGGTTTGCCCGCGGCGGTGGCGAGCGCGGCACGAACTTTCATCTTTCTACCCTTTTCGAACGTCAGATGCGGTCGCGCAACGGGCGGGCGCGCCGGCGCCCGCCCGTCCGAACACGAACCGGGTGGCTATTTCAGCGCGCCGGAGGCCTTCGCGACATGCGTCGCGATGGCGTCCATCAGCACCGGCGACAGGCAATCATAGGGCGGCAGCTTCAACTCCTTCAGCCGCTTGCGCACGTCCTTCATCTTCCCAGGCTTGGCGCCGGATTCGATGATCGAGGACACGAAGGCCGCGAATGTCGGTGGCTCCCAGCCCTTCTGCTTCGACAGCTCGGTGTGGATGAAGTCGAGGCCGTAGAACGGGTGCTTGCTGTTCTCGATGCGGCCATACATGTGCACGCCGCATTCCTTGCAGGCGTGACGCTGGATGGTCGCGCTCGGGTCCACCACCTGCAGCTTCTGCTCGTTGGCGGTCACCTTCACCGCGGTGCGCGGCACCACCGCGACCTGCGAGAACAACGCGCCCTTGGGCTTCCAGCACTTGGTGCAGCCGCAGACGTGGTTGTGGGCGCACTGCGAGGACACGGTGACGACCACCGGATCCTTCGCGCATTTGCACGTCAGCGTGCCACCGGCGAAATTCTTCGCCGCGGGCTTCTTGACGCCCCGGTTGACCGCCGGGTGAATCGAAATTGCCATGTTCACGATCTCCCCTATAGCGCCGATGACGCCTCTTCTTTTGCGGAGGCGAAATGTCCGGCGATGCCTCTGGTGGGCCGCCAGGATGGCGGTCCGATCATGCGGCGGGGCAGCTTATCCAGAAGCCGCGTTTTGGGAAAGGTATTTACCGCCGGCGCGGCATTTCCCGCTGTGAATCGGTCATCCGAGGTTGCAAACCGCGCGTCGCAACCCAAGTCGTAAAGGCTGCATCCAGCCGCGACGATCCGATTGTCAATTTACAATTCGAGAGGGAGGCGACAGATGGACCAGAAGATCATCGATCTGTTCGATCGATTCACCCATGGCGGCATGAACCGCCGGAGCTTCTTCAATCGCCTGGTGGCACTGACCGGCAGCACCGCGGCGGCCAGCGCGCTGATCCCCCTGCTGCAGAACAACTACGCCCGGGCCGAAACAATCGCGGCGGACGACACCCGGGTGAAGACCGAGACCGTCACATTTCCGGCCGGGGCGGTGCAGCTCTCCGGCTACCTTGCGCGTCCGGCCCAGGCCGACAAGTCGCCCGCCGTCCTGGTCGTGCATGAGAACCGGGGCCGCAACCCGCATATCGAGGACATCGCCCGCCGCCTCGCGGTCGAGGGCTTCCTGGCGCTCGCCCTGGATTTTCTGTCGCCGATCGGCGGCACCCCGGCCGACGAGGACAAGGCGCGGGAGATGATCGGCACCTTGAAGGAAGGCGACGTCACCGCTTCGGCCCAGGCGGCGGTCACCTATCTGCGGAATCATCCCGCCTCGAACGGCAAGGTCGGCGCGGTCGGCTTCTGCTGGGGCGGCGGGGTGGTCAACCGGCTGGCGGTCGCCGACCCGTCGCTCGATGCCGGCGTCGCCTATTACGGCATGCAGCCGCCCGCCGCGGATGTCTCCCGGATCAAGGCGCCGCTGCTGCTGCATTATGCCGGGCTCGATGAGCGGATCGATGCCGGAATCCCGGCCTATGAGGCGGCCCTGAAGGCGGCCGGCAAGACCTACACCCTCTATATGTACGAGGGGGTCAACCACGCCTTCAACAACGACACCGGGTCCCGCTACGACAAGGGGGCGGCGGACCTCGCCTGGAGCCGCACCCTCGGCTTTCTGCAGCAGAACTTGGCTTCCTGAACCCGTCCGGACCCGGATCACGAAAACGTGATCCGGGCCGCATGAGGGAGGTTTCGTAACCAGCGCGTTCAAGCTGGGCGCCGAGGTGCCGGAAACGGTGCCTCGCGCGGCCCGCCTTGAATGAAACTCGCGAGTTCTATAGCCTCACCCTCCGCGAAACCGGAAAGTTCAGAAACCATGGACCTGCCCCACTCGACCTCCGCGCGCACCGACCGGCGCAATCGGATCGTGCTCGCCGCGTCGCAGATGTTCGCCGCCCGCGCCTATGTCGAGGTGCAGATGGACGACCTGGCCAAGGCGGCGGAGGTCGCCAAGCCGACCATCTACCGCTACTTCAAGTCCAAGGAGGATCTGTTCCTCGAGGCCCTCGACGGCACCATGAACGATCTCGTCGGCGAGGTGAGCCAGGCCGCCGCCAACACCGGACCGGCGCCGGAAGTCCTGCGCCACATGATCGGCGCGGCGCTCCGCTCCTTCGCCCGCTGCACCGCGGCGATCCGCGCCCTCGACGGCACCGACGCGGCGCTGGGCGAGCGCGGCCGCGCCATGCTGCGCCGGCGCGCCAAGCAGATCCGCGAGGAATTTGTAACTGTGCTGCGGCGCGGTGTGGCCGAAGGGGCGTTCCGGCCGCTCGACGCCGACATCGTTTCGCGCGCCGTGCTCGGCGCGGTGCGCATGACGTCCCACGCCGAGGACAATCCCGCCGACGGACGCGGTCTGGAAACGCTGGTCGACCTGATGCTGAACGGGCTGACGGCGGCAAGCTGCGCCAAGCGGGGCTGAGCTTCATGCGCGCACGTTCCCTATTGCTGGTCGGTGCGGTCATTGTCATCGCGGCCGCCGCCGGCTTGTGGGGCCGGGCGCATTTCACCGACCCCGTCAGCGCCGATGCCACCGGCGCCCAGGCCGCCGGAGCGCAGGCCGCCGCGCGGCAGCAGAACCCCCAGGGCGGCGGCGCCGGCGGCAAGCAGGCGGTACCGGTGCGGATCGCCGAGGTGGTCACCGCCGACATGCCGATCAAGCGGCGCACCATCGGCTGGGTCGAACCGATCGCCACCGTGGCGGTGAAATCGCGCATCGACAGCGCCATCGTCGAGCAGCGCGCCAGGGAAGGCGCGTTCGTCAAGCAGGGCGACGTGCTGTTCGTCCTCGACGATCGCGAAGCCGCCGCCGCCATCGCCCGCGACGAGGCGACGCTGAAGAAGGACCAGGCCCTGCTCGACCTCGCCAATGCCAACCTGGACCGCGCCCAGCAACTGGCCGCCAAGCAGACGGTGTCGAAGCAGTCGCTCGACCAGGCGAAATCCGAGGCCCGCGCCGCCGCCGCCGCCGTGGTCTCCGACCGCGCCATCATCGATTCCAACAAGCTCATTCTCTCCTACACCGTCATCACCGCGCCGATCAGCGGCCGGCTCGGCGCCATCCCGGTGACGCCCGGCAATCTGGTGCGCGCCAACGACACCACGGCGCTGGTCACCATCACCCAGATGAAGCCGATCCGCGTGACCTTCACGCTCCCCGACCGCGACCTCGACCAGCTGCGCCAGGCGCTGCTGGGCGATCCGCCGGCGGCTGTCCGCGTCTTCACCAAGGGCGCCGCCGAGGCGCGCGCCGAAGGCCGCCTCACCTTCATCGATTCCGCGGTCGACATCAGCTCCGGCACCATCACCGCCAAGGCGGAGTTCGCCAATGACGAGCTCGCGCTGTGGCCCGGCCAGTATTTCGACGTCGAGATCGAGCTTGGCCGCCAGCTGAACACGCCGATCGTCCCGACCGTGGCGCTGCAGGTCGGCCAGGACGGCCTGTTCGTCTTCGTGGTGAAGGCGGACAGCACGGTGGAATTGCGACAGGTGACGGCATCGGGCTCCGACGGCGACCGCACCGCGATCCTGAGCGGCCTGCAGGCCGGCGAGAAGGTCGTCGTCGACGGCCAGCACCAGCTGGCGCCCGGCATGGCGGTCATGGTGCAGTGATGGGACCGCGTCGCGCGCCGGCCGCGCGCAGGGAGTTGCGGACGTGAACATCTCCGAATTCTGCATCCGGCGCCCGGTCGCGACGCTGCTGATGTCGGCGGCGCTGATCGTCGCCGGCCTGTTCGCCTTCAGCCATCTGCCGGTCGCCGCCCTGCCGCGCACCGATTTCCCGACCATCAACGTCTCGGCCGACCTGCCCGGCGCCTCGCCCGACACCATGGCCAAGTCGGTGGCGACGCCGCTGATCAAGCAGTTCGCCACCATCGAAGGCATCGAGACGATCAGCGCCACGTCGTCCCAGGGTTCGACCTCCGTCACCATCGAGTTCGACCTGGACCGCGACATCGACGCCGCCGCCGCGGACGTGCAATCCGCCATCTCGCGGGTCAGCCGCCGCCTGCCCGACGACATGGACGACCCGCCGAGCTATCGCAAGGTCAACCCCGCCGATGCGCCGATCCTGCTGCTGGCGCTGCGCAGCGACGTGATGGCGCTGTCGCAGATCGACGATTTCGCCCAGCAGGTCATGTCGCCCCGCCTGTCGACCCTGGCCGGAGTCGCCCAGGTGCAGGTCTTCGGCAGCCAGAAATACGCCGTCCGCATCCAGGTCGACCCCAACGCGCTCGCCGCCCGCGACATCGGCATCGACGAATTGCAGAGCGCGATCCGGGCCTCCAACACCATCACGCCGGTCGGGGTCATCCGCAACGCCGACCAGACGCTGACCATCCAGGCCGAAACCCAGCTCAACAGCGCCGACCAGTTCGCCGACCTGATCATCGCCACCCGGGACGGCAAGCCGGTACGCCTGCGCGACGTCGCCAACGTCATCGATTCGGTCGAGAACAACCAGGTCGCCAGCTGGTACAACGGCGCCCGCTCCATCGTCATGGCGATCCAGCGGCAGCCCGACGCCAACACCGTCGAGGTGGTCGACCGCATCAAGGCCATGCTGCCGCAGTTCCGCGACGAGCTGCCGCCGACGGTCAGCATCAACCTGCTGAACGACCGCTCGACCTCGATCCGCGAGGCGGTCGCCGATGTCGAGTTCACCCTGATGCTGGTGGTGGCGCTGGTCATCCTGGTCATCTTCCTGTTCCTGCGCCGCGCCACCGCGACCATCATCCCCAGTGTCGCGGTGCCGATCTCGCTCATCGCCACCGTTGGCGGGATGTACCTGATGGGCTTCTCCATCGACAACATCTCGCTGATGGCGATCACGCTCACCGTCGGCCTGGTGGTCGACGACGCCATCGTCATGCTGGAGAACATCGTCCGGCATATCGAGGAGGGCATGCAGCCCTTCGAGGCGGCGCTGAAGGGCAGCCGCGAGATCGGCTTCACCATCGTCTCCATCACCGTGTCCCTGGTCGCGGTCTTCATCCCCGTGCTGCTGATGGGCGGCGTGGTCGGGCGCATCTTCCATGA
Organism: Dongiaceae bacterium; assembly: GCA_044226685.1. GTDB lineage: Bacteria > Pseudomonadota > Alphaproteobacteria > Dongiales > Dongiaceae > Dongia_A. Next base: position 10,355 of record JBGAGP010000095.1, on the reverse strand, counting down.
GTTCGCCGTCGTCGTGGTGATGGCCATCGCCGCCTCGGCCTTCGTTTCGCTGACCCTGACGCCGATGCTCTGCGCGCGGATGCTGAAGGCGGCGAAGCCGGGCCAGGCGCAGCACCGGAACCTGTTCGACCGGATCCTGGAAGGTTTCTTCGACGGCATGCTGGCGGTCTATGATTTCGGCCTGCGTTTCTGCCTGCGCTTCCGGCCACTGATGCTGCTGGTCTTCCTGGCCACCATCGCCGGCACCGTCTGGCTCTATCTGGCGATCCCCAAGGGCTTCTTCCCGCAGGAGGATATCGGCCAGCTCTCGGTCTCCACCCAGGCGCGCGAGGACATCTCCTTCACCGCCATGGTCACGTTGCAGGCCGAGGTCGAGAAGGTGTTCCGCGAATCGCCCTACGTGAAGAGCGTCGCCAACGTCGTGGGCGGCGGCGGCAATTCGTCGAATACCGGCCGGCTGTTCGTCGAGCTGAAGCCCAGGGGCGAGCGCCCGCCGCTCAACAAGGTGCTGGCTGACCTGCGCAAGAAGCTGGCGCCAATCGCCGGCATCACCACCTACATCAACCCGGTGCAGAACCTGCGCCTGGGCGGCCGCTCGTCGCGCAGCCAGTACCAGTTCGTGCTGCAGGCGGTGGACCAGGAAGGCCTGTTCTCGTGGTCGGAGAAGATGGCGGAGGCCATGCGCGCGGACCCGGCCTTCGCCGACGTGACCACCGATCTCGAGAGCAGCGCCCAGCAGGCCAGCCTGATCATCGACAAGGACAAGGCCAACGCGCTCGGCATCAGCGCCGACCAGCTCCGCTCGACGCTCTATTCCGGCTTCGGCACCCGCCAGGTCTCGACCATCTACGCCACCGGCGACAACTACGCGGTGCTGGTGGAGTTCGATCCCCGGATCGCCTGGACCCCCGACCTGCTCGACACCGTCTACGTGCGCTCCTCCTCCGGCCGGCTGGTGCCGATCGGCGCCTTTGCCGAGGTCAAGCGCACCGTGGGCGCGCTCAGCATCAACCAGCTGGGCCAGCTGCCCGCCGTCACCATCTCCTTCAACCTGCCGACCGACGTGGCGCTGGGCGAGGCGATCCAGCGGACCGAGGCGATCAAGGCCCAGCTGCAGCTGCCGAGCACCATCACCTCGACCTTCTCCGGCAACGCCCAGGTGTTCCAGGATTCGCTGGCCAACCAGGGCCTGCTGATCCTCGCCGCGATCATCACCATCTATATCGTGCTGGGCATGCTCTATGAGAGCTTCGTCCATCCCTTCACCATCCTCACCGGCCTGCCCTCGGCGGCGATCGGCGCCTTCATCGCCCTTGAACTGGCAGCGCTGGACCTGAGCGTGGTGGCGGTGATCGGCATCCTGATGCTGATCGGCATCGTGAAAAAGAACGCGATCATGATGATCGACGTGGCCTTGACGCTGCAGCGCGAAGGCCTGGCGCCGGCGGATGCCATCTATCGCGCCTGCATCCTGCGCTTCCGCCCGATCATGATGACGACCTTCGCCGCCATCATGGGCACGCTGCCGATCGCGCTCGGCCACGGCGCCAGCGCCGAATTGCGCCAGCCGCTCGGCATCGCCGTGGTCGGCGGCCTGGCCCTGTCGCAGGTTCTCACCCTGTTCATCACGCCGGTGCTTTATCTCTACATGGAGAAGCTCTCGGCTGGCCTGCGTGCCATCGGCGGGCACGGGTCGCGGCGCAAGCCTGCCTGATCGGCATAAAGCGCTAGGCCGCTCGCACTACCTTGCACCCGGCAGAACGCCTTTTCTGGCGGCGTCGGCCACGACCTATCCTAAAGCATGACCGCGCCCAGACTTCTGCGTATGCAGCGCGAAAGCCCTGGTTAGCCCTTGCCGGTCAGGATGGCCGGCAAGCGTTACCCAGGACCAGGAGCGAAGATCGTGTTCCGGATACTACTGATCGATGACGAGGACGCGGTTCGCGGCGTGATCCGGCAAATGCTGGAGACGCTCGGCCATCGCGTCGACGAAGCCGCGACCGGCCGCGGCGGAATTCTGGCCCTGCACGAAGCGGCCTACGACCTGGTGATCACCGACATCGTCATGCCCGAGACGGCAGGCACCGAGGTGGTCAGCATCGTCAAGCGGCAATGGCCGCACATCCCGGTCATCGCCATATCGGGCGGCGGCCTGATCGGCGACCCCGACAATCTGCGGACCGCGCGCGAGCTCGGTGCGGCGGCAACCCTGCAGAAGCCGTTCCGGATGCAAGGCCTGCGTGCGGCGATCGCCCAAGCCCGCGCCGGCGCGGATTGCGACGGCCCCGATTGCATTGGGTCCGATTGCGATGAGCCGGATTGCGGCTGCGATTGCGCGGTCGCCTGCTGAAGACCGCGTCCCCGAAGCCGGCTAGACCTCGGCCCGGCGCGGCATGTCGGCGCCGCGGCGCGAGCAGGTGATGGCAGCCGCCCGCGCAGCAAACTCCAGCAGGGCGACCAGCTGGCGCTCGCTCAGCGAGGCGATGCCGTCGGGCGACAACCTGCCATCCTCGGCAAGCCAGGTGAGCAATGCCGCCTGAAAAGTGTCGCCGGCGCCGACGGTGTCGATGACGGCGACGCGCGGGCTTTTGACCTCGGCCATCAGGCCCGCTCGCGTCATGGCGAGAGCCCCGCCCTCGCCGCGCGTGGCCACCGCGAGGCTGACGCCGCGCCCCAGCCATTCGCGCAGGATCTCGGCCTCATCCGCGCCGGGATAGAGAAAGGCGATGTCTTCCACGCTCGCTTTCACCAGGTGGGCCTGGGCGGTCAGCGCCGCCACGCGGCCGCGCCACAATTCGCGGTCGGGCACGATGCTGGGCCGCACATTCGGATCGTAGGAGATGAAGCGGCGCGGATTCTCCCGCGTCACCAGCGCCTCGAGGCTGCCCGCGGTCGGCTCCAGCGCCGTCGCGTAGGACCCGATATGGATGGCCCGGATCGCGTCCGGCAGGCGCGCCGGCAGCTCCGCCCGCTCCAGCGACCGGTCGGCCGTCCCGTTGGTGTAGAAGGAATAGGTCGGCACGCCCTTGGCATCCAGCGCGACGACCGCCAGCGTGGTCGGCGCATCGGTACGCACGCAGAGGCCGGTATCGACCTGCTCCGCCGCCAGGTAGCCGAGCAGGTTATGGCCGAAGGGATCGGTCGAGACCTTGGCGAAGAACCCCGTCGGTTGTCCGAGACGGCTCAGCCCGATGGCGACATTGAGCGGCGAGCCGCCGACCCGCGCATCGAGCGCGATGCCGCCGCCGGATCCGCCCGCCGGGCCCGCCGCCATGAACACGTCATACAGCGCATCGCCGCAGCTCAGGATCATGGATCAGCTCCGCCCCCGCGGAACCTCGAGATCGTAGACCAGGATGCCCTCGATCCCGCCTTGCGCCGCCGCCACCAGCTTGCGGCCGGTCGCCTGGTGCTGCGGATCGGCGAGGTAGGCGTCGCGCGCCTCGGCGTTGCGGAAATCGACGATGAAGCCCTCGGCATAGCCCTTGTCCATGCCTTCCTCCGGGCTGACATTGGCGCCGACATGAACCGCCTGGATCCCGGGCAGGCGGTCCTTCAGCTCCGCGATCTCGGCCAGCAGGGCGCGGCGCTGCTCCGGCGCGATCTCGCGGCGGAAGCGGATGAACACGCAATGACGGATCATGGCCGGCCTCACAGCTTGGCGTAGTCGGGAACGATCAGGCGGTAGGGCGGCTCGTCCTCTTCCACGTCGGGGAAGCGCGAGACCATGTCGAGGAAGTAGTTGTCGGTCTCGTCGTCATTGACCACCGACACTTCGCCGACCAGGGAATCGCCGCCGGCGCCCCAGAAGGAATGCAGGTGGCCGGGCTCCAGCGTGATCGAGCAGCCGGGCTGGATCTGCACCACGCCGCCGGCCTTCACCTCGTGCTCGATGCCGTCCATGCGCACCACGACCGGCTTGTCCTGGTCGGCGCCGCCGCCCGGTTTGGCGTTGTAGAGCTGCACTTCCAGGGGTGCTCCGCCGCGCACGATGATGTCCTCGGTCTTGACCCCGTGGGTGTGCATCGGCGTGATCTGGTTCTTGCGCGAGATCATGATCTTCTCGGCATAGACCATGCCCCCGCCGCGGCGCAGGTTCTCCTGGCTGCCGTTGCGGATGGTGAAGAGCAGCAGGCCGGTATCCTCGAAATCGCCGCGGCCGAAATCGGTGATGTCCCAGCCGAGCCGGGCGCGGATCGCCTCGCGCGCGCGATGCTTGTTGCGCTTCCAGTCGTCCGGCGTCCAATCGGCGAATTCCGGCATCCTGAAGCCGAAGGAGGCGATGAACTTCTCGCCCTCGCGGATGATCTCGTTCAGTTCGGAGCGTTTCATGGGTGACCTCCTATGACGCGGCGGACAATCCTAAGCCTTCGCCTGGTTCGTGAAATCCTGGGCCGCGAAAGCCTGGTCCGGAATATCGATGCGGGCCGGCGGCAGGGCTGGCAGCCCGCGGATGAGATCGGCCGCCCGCTCGCCGATCATGATGCTGGGTCCATTGGTATTGGATGACACGACATTGGGCATAATCGAGGAGTCGCAGACGCGCAAGCCTTCCAGTCCGTGCACCTTCAAATCCGGCGCCACCACCGCCATCTGGTCGGTGCCCATCTTGCAGGTACCGACGGGATGGTGGTCGGTCTTGGCGTTTTTCCAGGCGAACTGGACCAGGTCCTCCTGCCGGGTCACCGCCGGGCCGGGCAGGACTTCGCTCTGCACGAAGGGCCTCAACGCCTTCTGCCGCATGATCTCGCGGGCGAGTTCCAGGCCCTGCAGCGACATCTCGCGGTCATACGGATCGTCCCAGTAGTTCGGATCGATCAGCGGTGCTGCCGACGGGTCGGCGCTGGCCAGGCGCACCGTGCCGCGCGAGCGCGGATGCAGGAACGCCGAGTTGAGCGTGACCCCGGTGTTTTTCAGCTTCGCCACGCCGGCCTCGATGCCGGACCCCAGGCCCAGGTGGAACTGGATGTCGGGCGAGCGGGCGCCGCGGTCGGCGAACCAGAAGCCGCCGGTCTCGAACAGGCTGGAGGAGACCGGCCCGGTCTTGAACAGCAGGTATTGCAGCCCGGCCCAGGCAGCGCGGTGCGGCTTGGCGTAGTTGTCGTAGGTATGCTCGCCGGTGCATTCGCAGATCACGAACAGGTCGAGATGATCCTGCAGGTTCCCGCCCACGCCCGGCAAATCATGCACGACGGGAACACCGATCGCGCGCAGGTGATCCGCCGGGCCGATGCCCGATTGCAGCAGCAGCTTGGGCGAGCCGATGGCCCCGCTCGATACCACCACCTCGCGCGTGGCGCGCAGCACCGTCGCCGTGCCGCCCCGCTCGCTCACCTCGACGCCGACCGCGCGCCCCTTCTCCACCACCACGCGCAAGACCTGAGCGCCGGTCTTCACCGTCAGGTTAGCGCGGCCCAAAGCCGGCTTCAGGAACGCGCTGGCGGTGGAGGAGCGCCGCGCCTGGCGCGTGGTCAGCTGGTAGAAGCCGGCGCCGGCCTGCACCGCGCCGTTGAAATCGACGTTGTAGGGAATCCCGGCTTCCTGCGCGGCGCGGATATAGGCGTCGCAGATCGGCGGCGGGTTGACCGGCGCCGAGACGCCGAGCGGCCCGCCATAGGCATGATAGGCGTTGACGATGCGCTGGTTGTCCTCGGAGCGTTTGAAGTAAGGCAGCACGTCGCGATAGCCCCAGCCGCCGCAATTGCCGTCACGCACCCAGCTTTCGTAGTCCAGCGGATTGCCGCGGGTGTAGAGCTGCGCGTTGATCGAGGACCCGCCGCCGATCACCTTCGCCTGGGTGAAGCGCAGCACGCGGCCGCCCATGTGCTTCTGCGGCACGGTGTGCCAGCCCCAGGAGCCGATGCCCTTGGTCATCCGGGCGAAGCCCGCCGGCATGTGGAACAGCGGATGCCGGTCGGTGCCGCCGGCTTCCAGCAGCAGCACCTTGACCGCCGGGTCCTCGCTCAGCCGTGCCGCCAGCACGCAGCCCGCCGAGCCTCCCCCGGTGACGATGTAGTCGTAGCTCATGAATCGAGATCCCGATGGCGGATGTGATCGGCGACACGCAGGGCCTGCGCCGCGACGGTCAGCGACGGGTTGACCGCCGCCGAATTGGGCAGGAAGCCGGCATCGACGACAAAGAGGTTGTCGTGGTCGAAGGCGCGGCAGAACGGGTCCAGCGCCGCCCTGGCCGGGTCGTTGCCCATGCGCACGGTGCCGCATTGGTGCGAGACGACCTTGCGGTCGAAGGGCCGGCTGAGCACGACCGGATAGCCGGCGGCGCGGAAGATCTCCTTCATCTTCGCCACCAGCCGGTTGTGCGGCCCCATGTTCGAGCGCTGCCAGTCGAGGATGATGCGGTCGCCATCGACCCGCACGCGGCTATCCGGATTGGGCAGGTCCTCGCTCATCCCGTACCAGTCGATGGCGTGGCCGCTCAGGATGGAGAGCGCCCATTCCGGCGCCCATTGGATATTGGCCTTCAGGATCGGGCCGGTGACGCGCCCGAGCAGCTGCACGTTGCCCAGCGGTTTCCCGCCATTGCCGTCCGACAGGTAGAAATCGTTGAAGCCGATGGTCTTCTGGTAGACGCAGGTGTTGCGCCGGCGCGGGTCGATGGCCAGCACCGCGCTGGTGTTGTGGTTCATGAAATGCCGGCCGACCTGGTCGGAGGCGTTGGCGAGGCCGCGCGGGTTCTTCTGGTCGCCTGAGCGCAGCAGCAGCACCGCCGACATCACCGCCCCGGCCGAGAGCACCACCAGCTTCGGCGCCAGGCGATGCTCGACGCCGGCCTTGCGGTACTGCACCGCCGCGATGCGCTTTCCCGCCGGATCGGTTTCCAGCCGCGTCACCTCCGCGCCGGTCTCCAGCGTGATGTCGGGGTCCTGCAGCGCGCGGGCGAGGCCGCAGGTCTCGGCATCCATCTTGCCGGTGAAGCTGTCGGGATGGGCGTCCCAGCCGGTCGCCGCCCGCTTCAGCCAGGTCTGCAGATCGACGCCGAGCGGCAGAGAGAATGGATGCAGCCCCTGCGCCTTCAATTCCGCCCGCGCCTGGGCGATGGGGGCTTCGTCCGGCACCGGTGGAAACGGGTAGGACGCCGAATGCACCGGCTCGGTCGGGTCCTCGCCCAGGGCGCCGCGCACCCGGTACAGCGCCTCGGCCCGGGAATACCAGGGTTCCAGCTCCTCATAGGGAAATGGCCAGGCCGGCGACACGCCGCCGTCATGCTCCAGCTCGGCGAAATCCTCCCGGCGGTAGCGGATCAGCACCGCGCCGTAGAGCTTGGTATTGCCGCCGACATAGTAGTAGTTGCCCGGATTGAACGGGCTGCCGTGCTGGTCGTACCACGTTTCCTTGGGGCGGTAGTGGCCGCGCTGGAAGATGGCGCGGGCGTCGCGCGTCTCCGGCGTGTCGGGAATCCGGTTGCCGCGCTCCAGGATCAGGACGCGCGCCCCGCTGCCGGCGAGACCGGCGGCGAGCGTCGCGCCGCCCATGCCGGAGCCGATGATGACGATATCGGGAGAGCTCATGCTCAGGCGATGCGGCGCTCGCTCTTCGGATCGAAGAACACCGCCTTGTCCATGTTGAAGGCGAATGGCACCGTCGTGTGCGGCGCCACCTGCATGTCGGAGCGCATGCGCCCGATCACCTCGCGCCCGCCCAGCCGCGTCACCACATAGGTGTCGGCGCCGGCCGGCTCCACCACCTCGACATGGCAGTCGGCCTTGACCACGCCGGCCGAGATGCGGTCGGCGCCGCTCTCGTCGGTGATCGCCTCGGGCCTGAGGCCGAAGATCACCTCCTGGCCCGCATGGGCGCGCAGCGCGCCGTCATTGGCCCCGGCCTTCAAGTGCAGGGGCGCGTTGCCGTCGCGCGCCAGGACCACGGCGCATCCGGACCCGTTCGCCTCGATCTTCGCCGGGATCAGGTTCATCGCCGGCGAGCCCATGAAATCGGCGACGAACAGATTGGCCGGATCGTTGTAGATCTCATGCGGGGTGCCGAACTGCTGCAGCAGCCCGTCGCGCAGCACCGCGATCTTGGTGGCCAGCGTCATCGCCTCGATCTGGTCGTGGGTCACGTAGACGATGGTGGTCTTCATCGACTGGTGCAGGCGCTTGATCTCGGTCCGCATGTCGACGCGCAGCTTGGCATCCAGGTTGCTGAGCGGCTCGTCGAACAGGAAGACCTGCGGGTTGCGCACCAGGGCGCGCCCCATGGCGACGCGCTGGCGCTGGCCGCCGGACAGCTGGCTCGGCTTGCGGTCGAGCAGGTGGCTGATCTGCAGGGTCTTGGCGACCTCGGCCACCGCCTTGTCGCGCTCCGGCTTCGGCACGCCGCGCATCTCCATGCCGAAGGCGATGTTCTGCGCGACGCTCATGTTGGGATAGAGCGCGTAGGACTGGAACACCATGGCGATGTCGCGCTGCGACGGGTGCAGGTCGTTGACCGCGCGGCCGTTGATGCGGATCTCGCCTTCGGTAATGGATTCCAGTCCGGCGATGGTGTTGAGCAGGGTCGACTTGCCGCAGCCGCTGGGGCCGACCAGGACTAGGAAGCCGCCCTCCTCGATCTGCAGGTCGATGCCCTTCAGCACATCCACCGCGCCGAACCGCTTGTGCAGGTTGTTGATCTCGAGAAATGCCATCGGGCTCGCTCCTTACCCTTTCACGGCGCCGGCCATCAGGCCGCGCACGAAATACCGGCCGGACACCACATAGACGACGAGCGTCGGCAGCGCCGCGAGGATCGCGCCGGCGAAATGCACGTTGTATTCCTTCACGCCCGTGGAGGACGAAACCAGGTTGTTGAGCGCGATGGTCACCGGCTGCGAATCGAAGTCGGCGAAGGACGCGCCGAACAGGAAGTCGTTCCAGATGTTGGTGAACTGCCAGATCACCGTGACCACGATGATCGGCCCCGAGCTCGGCAGCAGGATGCGCCAGAAGATGCGGAAGAACCCGGCGCCGTCGATCTGCGCGGCGCGGATCAGCTCGGTCGGGAAGGCGTCATAGTAGTTGCGGAAGAACAAGGTGGTGAAGCCGAGGCCGTAGACCACGTGCACCAGGATCAGCCCCGGCGTCGACCCGGCAAGCCCGAGCAGGCCCAGGATGCGCGCCATCGGGATCAGCACGATCTGGAACGGGATGAAGCAGGCGAAGAGCAGCAGGCCGAACACGATGCCGTCGCCGCGGAAGCGCCACTTGGTCAGCACGTAGCCGTTCATGGCGCCGAGCAGGGTCGACATCGCGACCGCCGGGATCACCATCAGCACGGAATTCAGGAAATAGGGCTTGAGCCCCGTCGGCTGCACGCCGATCTGCGCCGTCGACCAGGCGCTGCGCCAGGGGTCGAGCGTGAACAGCTCGGGCAGCGACATCATGTTGCCCTGGCGGATCTCGTCCAGCGGCTTCACCGAGTTGACCAGCATCACGTAGAGCGGCAGCAGGTAGTAGACCGCGAAGACCAGCAGCACGGCATAGATCGCGGCGCGCACCAGCACGGAGGTGCGGACGGCCGATTCAGGGCTAGACTGGGCCATCAGCGTCGCCCTCCCCGCAGCTCGCTGTAGAGATAGGGCACGATGACGCTGGCGATCATCATCAGCATGATAACGGCGGAGGCGGCGCCGATGCCCATCTCGTTGCGGGTGAAGGTGTAGGAATACATGAAGGTGGCCGGCAATTCGGTCGCCCGCCCCGGCCCGCCATTGGTCAGCGCAATCACCAGGTCGTACGACTTGATGGCGAGGTGCGCCAAGACCACGAAGACGGAGAGGAAGGCCGGCCGCAGGATCGGAATGATGATGCGGCGATAGAGATTGAAGTTGGAGGCGCCGTCGATCTGCGCCGCCTTGATGATCTCGTTGTCGATACCGCGCAGGCCGGCCAGGAACATGGCCATGACGAAGCCGGAGGATTGCCAGACCGCGGCGATGACGATGCAGTAGATCGCCATCTTGCCGTCCTTGATCCAGGTGAAGGTGAAGCTCTCCCAGCCCCAGTTGCGCATGATGTGCTCGAGCCCGATGCCGGGATCGAGGAACCACTTCCAGGCGGTTCCGGTGACGATGAAGGACAGCGCCATCGGGTAAAGATAGATCGGCCGCAACAGGCCCTCGATGCGGATCTTCTGGTCGATCAGGATGGCGAGGCACAGCCCCATCGCCGAGCAGATCAGGATATAGAGCGAGCCGAAGATGCCGAGATTCGCCAGCGCGGTGATCCAGTTCCGGAAGCCCCACAGCTTGACGTAGTTGTCCCAGCCAACCCAGTTGAAGCTGGGCAGGATCTTGGAATCGGTGAAGGACAGCAGGCCGGTGAACAGGATGAAGCCGTAGACCACGATCAGGATGA
>JBGAGP010000094.1:0-19800 GCA_044226685.1 Dongiaceae bacterium | reverse complement strand
GTGATGCCGGGCGACAACATCTCGATGGAAGTGCACCTGATCGCGCCCATCGCCATGGATGAGGGCCTGCGCTTCGCCATCCGCGAAGGCGGCCGCACCGTCGGCGCCGGCGTCGTCGCCAAGATCGTCGAGTAAGAGACCTCAATATCCGCCGGCGCGGCAGCGCGCCGGCGGGCTTGGGATTTTGACCCTCCGGCGGCAGCGAAAGCGGTCGCCGGATCGGCATTAGTAGGGAGAGCCCGGCGCGATAGGAGTGTAGCTCAACTGGTAGAGCACCGGTCTCCAAAACCGGGGGTTGGGGGTTCGAGCCCCTCCACTCCTGCCAGCGGTCGGAAACGGCCGCCGCGCTGAATGGTTCGGCTAAAAATTGGTTCGGCGGACAAGGAATGTAGTGGACGGCATGGCAAAGGTAAGTCCGGCGGAATTCGCCCGCCAGGTGAACTCGGAACGCAAGAAGGTCACCTGGCCGACCTGGAAGGAAACCTGGGTCACCACCGCGATGGTGTTCGCGATGGTGGTGCTGGCGTCGCTGTTCTTCCTGGCGGTCGACTGGGTGCTGGGCTCCGGGACGACCTTCCTGCTGGGCATGTGGAAGTAGAGCGATGGCGCACCGTTGGTATGTCGTGCACGTCTATTCGGGCTTCGAGCGCAAGATCGCGCAGTCGCTCCGCGAACAGGCCGTGCAGAAGCAGATGGACAAGCTGATCACCGACGTCCTGGTTCCGGCCGAGGAAGTGGTGGAAGTGCGTCGCGGCTCGAAGGTGAACACGGAACGCAAGTTCTTCCCCGGCTACGTGCTGGTGAAGATGGAGCTGACCGACGACACCTGGCACTTGATCATGAACACCCCGAAGGTGACCGGGTTCCTGGGCGCCAAGGGCAAGCCCTCGCCGATCAGCGAGACGGAGGCGCAGCGCATCCTGCACCAGGTGCAGGAAGGGGTCGAACGGCCCAAGCGCGCGATCATCTTCGAGATCGGCGAGCAGGTGCGCGTGAACGACGGTCCGTTCACGTCCTTCACCGGTTTCGTCGAGGAAGTCGACGAGGAGAAGGGCCGCCTGAAGGTCGCGGTGTCGATCTTCGGCCGCGCCACGCCGGTCGAATTGGAATACGGGCAGGTCGAGAAGGTCTGATCTGTCCGCAGCCGTATGTCCCCAAGGACATACGGCAAGTAAAGCCCGCGCGGCGTTTGAGCGTGGGGGCGGCTTGCGGAGGCGAAGCCTTTGCGATGCCAGGACGACCGTGCGGCGACGGTTTCGCCGGAACATGCGGGAGGCCAGCCAGGGCCGTACCGCGAACCTAGGGGCGAAGGCCCCGTGAGGTGAGGACATGGCAAAGAAGATTGAAGGCTACATCAAGTTGCAGATCCCGGCCGGCAAGGCCAATCCGTCGCCGCCGGTCGGTCCGGCGCTCGGTCAGCGTGGCTTGAACATCATGCAGTTCTGCAAGGAGTTCAACGCGGCGACCCAGCAGATGGAAGCCGGCATGCCGATTCCGGTGGTGATCACGGCGTTCTCTGACCGCTCGTTCACCTTCGTCACCAAGACGCCGCCCGCGAGCTATTTCCTGAAGAAGGCGGCGAAGATCGAGAAGGGCTCCCAGACCACCGGCCGCGGTTTCGTCGGCAAGGTGACCATGGCGCAGTGCCGCGAGATCGCGAAGCAGAAGATGGCCGATCTGAACGCGCATGACATCGAGCATGCCGCGCAGATGATCAAGGGCTCCGCCCGTTCGATGGGCCTGCAGGTGGTGGAGGACTAGACGATGGCTGGCAAGAAGTACAAGGCCGCGATGGCCAACGTCGATCGCGACAAGTTCTATCCGGTCGAAGAGGCCGTGAAGATGGTCAAGGCCGGCGCCAAGGCGAAGTTCGACGAGACCGTCGAGATCGCCATGAACCTCGGCATCGATCCGCGCCACTCGGACCAGAACGTCCGCGGCGTGGTCAGCCTGCCGAACGGCACCGGCAAGTCGCTGCGCGTGGCGGTGTTCGCCAAGGGCGACAAGGCGGAAGCCGCGAAGAAGGCCGGCGCCGACGTGGTCGGCGCGGACGACCTCGCGGAGAAGGTGCAGGCCGGTCAGATGGATTTCGACCGCGTCATCGCCACGCCGGACATGATGGTGACTGTCGGTAAGCTCGGCAAAGTCCTCGGTCCCCGCGGCCTGATGCCGAACCCGAAGCTCGGCACCGTGACCAACGACGTCGCCGAGGCGATCAAGGCCGCCAAGGGCGGCCAGGTGGAATTCCGCGCCGAGAAGGCGGGGCTGATCCATGCCGGCGTCGGCAAGGCCAGCTTCACCGAGAAGGCGCTGGTCGAGAACGTGAAGGCGTTCGTGTCGGCGATCAACAAGGCGAAGCCGGCCGGCGCCAAGGGCACCTACATCAAGAAGGTGTCGATCGCCTCGACCATGGGCCCCGGCGTGAAGCTGGAGGTCAGCACGCTGGTCGGCTGAGGCCGCCCGGCGTTCGGCGTGAACGTGACGTAACGAGTTTCGCAGTCCTTGTCCCGCGAGGGGCAAGGGCGGCGATCGGAAGGGGCAACCCTTCCACCCTGTCCGAGACTGCAGGTCTCCAATCCGGGCTTCCGGGGCGGAGGTAATGAGAGGATCGCCTGCAATAGACGGGAGTTGAACCGGATTTCGTTCGAGGCGGCGGCCCAGGCGGGCCACCGGAGTTTCCTGGGACGAAGCGCGGCTTGAGCTTCTGGGACAGGCAAACCGGACCTTCCGGCTTTGCCCCACCGGGTGAGGACGAAAGGTCCAAGCGCAACGGGATGCGGTGACGTTCATCGCATCCAGATTCGGAGACGAACAGTGGACCGATCTGGCAAGGAGTTGCTGGTCACTGATCTGCAGAAAGCCTTGAGCGACGCCAATTTGGTGGTCATCACCAAGCAGGCCGGCCTCACGGTTGCCGAAGTGAGCGATCTTCGGCGCAAGATGCGGAATGCAGGGGCCGGCTACAAAGTCGCTAAGAATCGGCTGGCACAGCGCGCTCTGAAAGGCACGAAGTACGAAGGCCTGGAAGGCTTGTTCAAGGGGCCGACCGCCATTGCCTATTCGACCGACCCGATTGCGGCGGCGAAGGTGGCGGTCACCTACGCGAACAGCAACGAGAAGCTCACCATCGTCGGCGGTTCGATGGGCGCGGACGTCATTGGTCCCGATGGGATCAAGGCGCTCGCCACCCTGCCGTCGCTGAACGAGCTTCGCGCCAAGCTGGTTGGCTTGCTGCAGACCCCGGCGACGCGCGTCGCCACGGTGCTGCAGGCGCCCGCCGGCCAACTGGCGCGGGTCTTCGGAGCTTATGCCAAGAAGGGCGAGACCGCGTGACGGTCAGTTCTTCAGCGGTTCCGAATTGAAGTTCAAGCAACGCGTATCGAGATAGCCTAGGAGATTAAAATGGCTGATTTGCAGAAGTTGGTGGACGAGCTCTCGAAGCTCACCGTGCTCGAGGCCGCCGAGCTTTCCAAGAAGCTCGAAGAGGCCTGGGGCGTTTCCGCGGCGGCTCCGGTCGCCGTGGCCGCGGCCGCTGGTGCGGCCGCTCCGGCGGCCGAGGCCCAGACCGAGTTCACCGTCATCCTGGTTGATGGCGGCGAAAAGAAGATCAACGTGATCAAGGAAGTCCGTGCGATCACCGCGCTGGGTCTGAAGGAAGCCAAGGACCTGGTCGAAGGCGCGCCGAAGCCTGTGAAGGAAGGCGTGTCCAAGGCCGAGGCCGAGGAACTGAAGAAGAAGCTCGAGGAAGCCGGCGCCAAGGTCCAGCTGAAGTAGTGCTGCGACCGGTTATTTGACGAGGGAAGCGCCGGTTTCGCGATCGGCGCTTCCCGCGTCCCAAGGTGATAGGAAATTGCGCCTCTCCGATCGGCGCGAACAATGGATCGGACGACCGGTCGAGGGCCCTGGACCGGAGCGCAGCAGAGGCCAGGGGCATGGAATTTCGGGCCGCGGATGTCGATCCGCCGGCCGTTGGATCGGATAGGACAGCGTGGCGGACGCGCCGCGCTGCACGGGAAGACAGAGGTCGCTGATGACAAAACCTTTCACCGGACGCAAGCGCATTCGCAAGGATTTCGGCCGCATCGGCGAAATCACGCGCATGCCGAACCTGATCGAAGTGCAGAAGAGCTCGTACGACCAGTTTCTGCAGATCGGCGTCACGGCTGAGAATCGCGAGAGCATCGGGCTGCAGGAAGTGTTCCGCTCGGTGTTTCCGATCAAGGACTTTTCCGAGAAGGCCGAGCTGCAGTTCGTGCGCTATGAGCTGGAAGAGCCGAAATACGACGTCGAGGAGTGCCAGCAGCGCGGCATGACCTTCGCCGCGCCGCTCAAGGTCACCCTGCGCCTCGTCGTGTGGGACCATGACGAGGAGACCGGCGCCCGCTCCATCCGCGACATCAAGGAGCAGGACGTCTACATGGGCGACATGCCCCTGATGACGTCGAGCGGCACCTTCATCGTCGCCGGCACCGAGCGCGTGGTGGTGAGCCAGATGCACCGCTCGCCCGGCGTGTTCTTCGACCACGACAAGGGCAAGACCCATTCCAGCGGCAAGTACCTGTTCGCCGCCCGCGTCATCCCGTACCGCGGCTCCTGGCTCGATTTCGAGTTCGACGCCAAGGACCTCGTCTATGTGCGCATCGACCGCCGCCGCAAGCTGCCGGCGACGACGCTGCTGCTCGCCCTGTGGAACAAGGGCGTCGAGCAGAAGCTGGCCAAGGGCGGCGAGCTCTCCGACGAGGATCGCCGCTTCAGCGGCATGTCGGCGGAAGAGATCCTGAACTATTTCTACAGCCAGGTCGTCTTCTCCAAGAGCAAGAAGGGCTGGACCGCGCCGTTCGAGCCGGAGCGCATGAAGGGCGTGAAGCTGACGGCCGAGCTGGTCGACGCCAAGACCGGCAAGGCGGTGGCCGAGATCGGCGCCAAGATGACTCCGCGCCTGGGCAAGAAGCTGCAGGAAGCGGGCCTCAAGGAAATCCTGGTGCAGCCGGAAGAGCTGCACGGCCGCTACGCCGCCGTCGACATCGTCAACGACAAGACCGGCGAGATCTTCGTCGAGGCGGGCGCCGAGATCACCCAGGCGGTGCTCGACCAGCTCGACGCCGCCGGCGTGAAGGATCTGCCGACGCTGGGCATCGACCACGTCAATGTCGGCCCCTACATGCGCAACACGCTGATGGCCGACAAGAACTCCTCGCGCGAGGAAGCCCTGATCGACATCTACCGCGTCATGCGCCCGGGCGAGCCGCCGACACTGGACACCGCGGAAGCGCTGTTCCAGGGGCTTTTCTTCGACCTCGAGCGTTACGATCTGTCGTCGGTCGGCCGCGTGAAGATGAATTCGCGGCTCAACCTCAACTCGCCGGATTCGATCCGCGTGCTCCGCAAGGAGGACGTGCTCGCCATCCTCAAGGTCCTCGTCGACCTGAAGGACGGCCGTGGCGAGATCGACGACATCGACCATCTCGGCAACCGCCGCGTCCGCTCGGTGGGCGAGCTGCTGGAGAACCAGTACCGCCTCGGCCTGCTGCGCATGGAGCGCGCGATCCGCGAGCGCATGAGCTCGGTCGAGATCGACACGGTCATGCCGCACGACCTGATCAACGCCAAGCCGGCGGCGGCCGCGGTGCGCGAGTTCTTCGGCTCGTCGCAGCTGTCGCAGTTCATGGACCAGACCAACCCGCTGTCGGAGATCACCCACAAGCGGCGCCTCTCGGCCCTCGGCCCGGGCGGTCTGACCCGCGAGCGCGCCGGCTTCGAGGTGCGCGACGTGCACCCGACGCATTACGGCCGCATCTGCCCGATCGAAACGCCGGAAGGTCCGAATATCGGCCTGATCAACTCGCTCGCCACCTTCGCGCGGGTGAACCAGTACGGCTTCATCGAGAGCCCGTACCGCAAGGTCGAGAAGGGCGCCGTCACCGACGAGGTGATCTACCTCTCGGCGATGGAAGAGGGCAAATACACCATCGCCCAGGCCAATGCGCGCCTCGACACGCGCAACAAGCTGGCCGATGACCTGATCTCCTGCCGTCGCGCCGGCGAGTTCGTGATGGCGCGGCGCGAGGACGTGCAGTTCATCGACGTCAGCCCCAAGCAGCTGGTCTCGGTGGCCGCGGCGCTGATCCCGTTCCTCGAGAACGACGACGCCAACCGCGCGCTGATGGGCTCGAACATGCAGCGCCAGGCCGTTCCGCTCCTGCAGGCCGATGCGCCGCTGGTCGGCACCGGCATGGAAGGCACGGTGGCCCGCGACAGCGGCGTCGCCATCGCCGCCCGCCGCAAGGGCATCGTCGACCAGGTGGACGCCACCCGCATCGTCATCCGCGCCACGGAGGAGATGAACACCGCGGCGCCCGGCGTCGACATCTACAACCTGCTGAAGTTCCAGCGCTCCAACCAGAACACCTGCATCAACCAGCGCCCGCTGGTGAAGGTGGGCGACGTGGTGGAGAAGGGCGAGATCATCGGCGATGGTCCCTCGACCGACCTCGGCGAGCTGGCGCTCGGCCGCAACGTGCTCTGCGCCTTCATGCCGTGGAACGGCTACAACTTCGAGGACTCGATCCTGATCTCCGAGCGGATCGTGAAGGACGACGTCTTCACCTCGATCCACATCGAGGAATTCGAGGTCATGGCCCGCGACACCAAGCTGGGCCAGGAGGAAATCACCCGCGACATTCCG
The DNA here is from genome assembly GCA_044226685.1 of Dongiaceae bacterium. Taxonomy (GTDB): domain Bacteria; phylum Pseudomonadota; class Alphaproteobacteria; order Dongiales; family Dongiaceae; genus Dongia_A. The sequence goes on along the minus strand of JBGAGP010000094.1, from coordinate 13,115 downwards.
AACGTGGGTGAAGAGGCCCTGAAGAACCTCGACGAGGCTGGCATCGTCTATATCGGCGCCGAGGTGAAGCCGGGCGACATCCTGGTCGGCAAGGTCACGCCGAAGGGCGAAAGCCCGATGACGCCGGAAGAGAAGCTGCTGCGCGCCATCTTCGGCGAGAAGGCCTCCGACGTGCGCGACACGTCGCTGCGCCTGCCGCCGGGCGTCTCCGGCACCATCGTCGAGGTGCGGGTGTTCTCGCGCCGCGGCGTCGACAAGGACGAGCGCGCGCTGGCGATCGAGCGCGCCGAGATCGAGCGCCTGGCCAAGGACCGCGACGACGAAAAGGCGATCCTGGAGCGCAACTTCTACAGCCGCCTGAAAGAGCTGCTGATGAACCAGGTCGCCACCGGCGGCCCGAAGGCGCTGAAGCCGGAGACCAAGATCAGCGAGAAGACGCTGTCCGAGTTCACCCCCGGCCAGTGGCGCCAGATCGGCGTGAAGAACGACAAGCGGATGGCCGAGATCGAAGGCCTGAAGAAGCAGTTCGAAGACTCCGTGAAGGCGCTCGAGAAGCGTTTCGAGAACAAGGTCGAGAAGCTGCAGCGCGGCGACGAGCTGCCGCCCGGCGTGATGAAGATGGTCAAGGTGTTCGTCGCGGTGAAGCGCAAGCTGCAGCCGGGCGACAAGATGGCCGGCCGTCACGGCAACAAGGGCGTCGTCTCGCGCATCGTGCCGCAGGAGGACATGCCGTATCTCGAGGACGGCACCCCGGTCGACCTCGTGCTGAACCCGCTGGGCGTGCCCAGCCGCATGAACGTCGGCCAGATCCTGGAGACCCATCTGGGCTGGGCCTGCGCCAATCTCGGCCGCCAGATCGGCCAGATGATCGACGCGGTCAACAAGGGCGACACCAAGGCCGCCGAGCTGCGCAAGCAGCTGAAGGAGGTCTATGGCGAGAAGACCTACAAGTCGGACCTGATGGAGCTGGAGGACAACGAGCTGGTCGAGCTGGCGGAGGGCCTGCGCAAGGGCGTTCCGGTGGCCTCTCCGGTGTTCGACGGCGCCCGCGAGGACGACATCGTGCAGATGCTGGAGCGCGCCGGCCTGAAGAACTCGGGCCAGGTGATCCTGACCGACGGCCGCACCGGCGACCGCTTCGATCGCCCGGTCACCGTCGGCTACATCTACATGCTGAAGCTGCACCACCTGGTGGACGACAAGATCCACGCGCGTTCCATCGGCCCGTACAGCCTGGTCACCCAGCAGCCGCTGGGCGGCAAGGCGCAGTTCGGCGGCCAGCGCTTCGGCGAAATGGAAGTGTGGGCGCTCGAGGCCTATGGCGCGGCCTATACCCTGCAGGAGATGTTGACGGTGAAGTCCGACGACGTCTCCGGCCGCACCAAGACCTACGAGGCGATCGTGCGCGGCGACGACAATTTCGAGGCGGGCATCCCCGAATCCTTCAACGTGTTGGTGAAGGAATTGCGGTCGCTCGGCCTCAACGTCGAGCTGACGCAGAACCAGTATTGATTGATCGGATCGGCGACCGGCGGGGCCGACGGGCCTCGCCGGCAAGCCTGAGGAGAACACGATGAACAACGACTTGATGAACGTTTTCGGCCAGCCCACCGGCACGCAGACCTTCGATCAGATCCGCATCTCGATCGCCAGCCCGGAGCGCATCCGCTCCTGGTCCTATGGCGAGATCAAGAAGCCGGAGACCATCAACTACCGGACCTTCAAGCCGGAGCGCGACGGCCTGTTCTGCGCCCGCATCTTCGGTCCGATCAAGGATTACGAGTGCTTGTGCGGCAAGTACAAGCGCATGAAGTACCGCGGCATCATCTGCGAGAAGTGCGGCGTCGAAGTGACCCTCTCCAAGGTGCGGCGCGACCGCATGGGCCACATCGAGCTGGCCTCGCCGGTCGCCCACATCTGGTTCCTGAAGTCTCTGCCGAGCCGCATCGGCCTGCTGCTCGACATGACCCTGAAGGACCTCGAGCGCATCCTCTATTTCGAGAACTACGTCGTCATCGAGCCGGGCCTGACGCCGCTGAAGCTGCATCAGCTGCTGAACGAGGACCAGTACCTCGACGCCCAGGACGAGTTCGGCCAGGACGCCTTCCAGGCCGGCATCGGCGCCGAGGCGCTGAAGCTGATGCTCTCCGCCATCAAGCTGGAGGACGAGCGCGAGCAGATGAAGACCGACCTGCGCGAGACCTCGTCCGAGGCCAAGCGCAAGAAGCTGGTCAAGCGCCTGAAGCTGGTCGATTCCTTCATCGAATCCGGCTCGCGCCCGGAATGGATGATCCTCGACGTGGTGCCGGTGATCCCGCCCGAGCTGCGCCCGCTGGTGCCGCTGGACGGCGGCCGCTTCGCCACCTCGGATTTGAACGATCTCTATCGCCGCGTCATCAACCGCAACAACCGCCTGAAGCGGCTGATCGAGCTGCGCGCGCCGGACATCATCGTGCGCAACGAGAAGCGCATGCTGCAGGAATCGGTGGACGCGCTGTTCGACAACGGCCGCCGCGGCCGCGTCATCACCGGCGCCAACAAGCGCCCGCTGAAGTCGCTCAGCGACATGCTGAAGGGCAAGCAGGGCCGCTTCCGCCAGAACCTGCTCGGCAAGCGCGTCGACTATTCGGGCCGCTCGGTCATCGTCGTCGGCCCCGAATTGCTGCTGCACCAGTGCGGCCTGCCGAAGAAGATGGCGCTCGAGCTGTTCAAGCCGTTCATCTATTCGAAGCTCGAGCTCTACGCCATGGCGACCACCATCAAGGCCGCCAAGCGCATGGTCGAGAAGGAGCGTCCGGAGGTGTGGGACATCCTCGAAGAGGTGATCCGCGAGCATCCGGTGCTGCTGAACCGCGCGCCGACCCTGCACCGTCTTGGCATCCAGGCCTTCGAGCCGGTGCTGATCGAGGGCAAGGCGATCCAGCTGCATCCGCTGGTCTGCACCGCCTTCAACGCCGACTTCGACGGCGACCAGATGGCGGTCCACGTGCCGCTGTCGCTGGAAGCCCAGCTCGAGGCGCGCGTGCTGATGATGTCGACCAACAACATCCTGTCGCCCGCCAACGGCAAGCCGATCATCGTGCCGTCGCAGGACATCGTGCTCGGCCTCTACTACCTGTCGATGGAGGCGGACAAGGAGCCGGGCGAGGGCATGGCCTTCGTCAACACGGCGGAAGTGCTGCACGCCTTGGATTCCAAGGCGGTGTCGCTGCACGCCAAGGTCAAGGCGCGCGTCGACCACTATGACGACCACGGCCAGCGCGTGACCAAGGTCATCGCGACCACGCCGGGCCGCATGCTGCTGGCCGAATTGCTGCCGAAGCATCCGAACGTGCCGTTCAGCCTGATCAACCGGCTGCTGACCAAGAAGGAAATCACCACGGTCATCGATTCCGTCTACCGCCATTGCGGCCAGAAGGAGACGGTGATTTTCGCCGACCGCATGATGGGCATGGGCTTCGCCCAGGCCTGCAAGGCCGGCATCTCCTTCGGCAAGGACGACCTGATCATCCCGCCCGCCAAGCAGGCGCTGGTCAAGGAAGCCCAGGACAAGGTCAAGGAATACGAACAGCAGTACCTCGACGGCCTGATCACCCAGGGCGAGAAGTACAACAAGGTCGTCGACGTGTGGTCGACCTGCACCGAGCAGGTGGCCGACGCGATGATGAAGTCGATGTCCAAGACGCAGTCGGGCAGCACCATCAACTCGGTCTACATGATGGCGCATTCCGGCGCCCGCGGCTCCGCGGCGCAGATCAAGCAGCTGGCCGGCATGCGCGGCCTGATGGCGAAGCCGTCGGGCGAGATCATCGAGACGCCGATCATCTCGAACTTCAAGGAAGGCCTCACCGTGCTCGAGTATTTCAACTCGACCCACGGCGCCCGCAAGGGCCTGGCCGACACCGCCTTGAAGACGGCGAACTCGGGCTACCTGACCCGCCGCCTGGTCGACGTGGCGCAGGACGCCATCATCACCGAGGAGGATTGCGGCACCAAGAACGGCCTCACCGCCAAGGCGGTGGTCGAGGGCGGCGAGGTCATCGCCGCGCTCTCCGACCGCATCCTGGGCCGCGCCGCGGCCGAGGACGTGAAGGACCCGCTCTCCGGCAAGGTCATCGTCAAGGCGGCGCAGCTCATCGATGAGCCGCTGGTGGACGAGATCGAGCGCGCCGGCATCGACGTGGTGAAGATCCGCTCGGTGCTGACCTGCGAGGCCAAGACCGGCGTCTGCGGCAAGTGCTACGGCCGCGACCTGGCGCGCGGCACCCCGGTCAACATCGGCGAGGCGATCGGCGTGATCGCGGCGCAGTCGATCGGCGAGCCGGGCACCCAGCTCACCATGCGCACCTTCCACATCGGCGGCGCCGCCCAGCGCGGCGCCGAGCAGAGCTCGATCGAGGCGACCATCGATTCCATCGTCGATGTGCGCAACCGCAACGTGGTGCTCAACAGCCAGGGCGTGCCCGTGGTCATGGGCCGCAACTGCGAGATCGTGCTCACCGACGAGCAGGGTCGCGAGCGGGCGCGTCACCGCGTCCCGTACGGCGCCCGCCTGCTGGCCGATCACGGCCAGAAGGTCGTCAAGGGCGCCAAGCTGGCGGAGTGGGATCCGTACACGCTGCCGATCATCACCGAGCGCGAAGGCATCGTGAACTACATCGACCTCGTCGAAGGCGTGTCGATGCGCGAAGTGATGGACGAGACCACCGGCATCTCCAACCGCGTGGTCATCGACTGGAAGCAGCAGCCGCGCGGCAACGACCTCAAGCCGCGCATCACTTTGCGCGACGAGAAGGGCAACGTGATCATGCTGCCCAACGGCCTCGAGGCGCGCTACTTCATGTCGGTCGACGCCATTCTCTCGGTCGAGAACGGCGCGCATGTGAAGGCGGGCGACGTGCTGGCGCGCATCCCGCGCGAGGGCACCAAGACCCGCGACATCACCGGCGGTCTGCCGCGCGTGGCCGAGCTGTTCGAGGCGCGCAAGCCGAAGGATTTCGCCATCATCAGCGAGATCGCCGGCCGCGTCGAGTTCGGCAAGGACTACAAGACCAAGCGCCGCATCGTCGTGGTGCCGGAGGATGCCTCCGAGGAATCGCGCGAATACCTGATCCCGAAGGGCAAGCACATCTCGGTGCAGGAAGGCGACTACGTCCAGAAGGGCGACCAGTTGCTGGACGGCAACCCGGTGCCGCACGACATCCTCAACGTGATGGGCGTCGAGGCGCTGGCCACCTATCTCATCAACGAGATCCAGGAGGTCTATCGCCTGCAGGGCGTGAAGATCAACGACAAGCACATCGAGGTGATCGTCCGCCAGATGCTGCAGAAGATCGAGATCTCCGATCCGGGCGACACCACCTTCCTGGCGGGCGAGCAGGTCGACCGCTCGGAATACGAGGAGGAGAACGCGAAGGCGTTGAAGGATGGCGGCCGCCTGGCCAAGGGCTCTCCGGTGCTGCTCGGCATCACCAAGGCCAGCCTGCAGACGCGCTCCTTCATCTCCGCCGCGTCGTTCCAGGAGACCACCCGCGTGCTGACCGAGGCGGCTGTTTCCGGCCGGGTCGACTCGCTGATCGGCCTCAAGGAGAACGTGATCGTCGGCCGCCTGATCCCGGCCGGCACCGGCTCGGTGATGAACCGCCTGAAGCACGAGGCGGCCGAGCGCGACAAGGAGCTGGCGGCGCAGAAGCCGGCGGCCCTGCCCGACGCGACGCCGAAGCAGGAAGTCGCCTAGAGATTGGCCTCGCTCAGTTGAGGCCGACGGATCGGCGGGCAGGTGACTGCCCGCCGATTTGCTTTTGCGCCGGCGGTGATGCGGTCAGTTCCGCGTCAGGCCGGGATGCTCTGTTCCGCCGGCAAAGGAGCGGACCATGAGCAAGACGAAGTTCCGGCGGACCCTGGTGCGGGTGGTGCTTGCGGGTTCCATTCTCGCGGCCGGTTCGGCCGCGGCCCTCGCGGTGCGCGAGGAGGTGGCGGAGGAAAACCTGATCGCCGCCGTGCGCGCCGGCGGAACGGTGCTCTATCTGCGGCACGCCGAGCGCTACAAGGGCGTGCACGATACCCTTACCCCGGCCAGCCCGTGGACCGACTTCGCCGATTGCTCGCAACAGCGCAACCTGACGCCCGACGGCCGCACCGAGGCGCGGACCCTGGGCGAGGATTTCCGCCGGCTGGGCATCCGGGTCGACCGCGTGGTGGCACTGCCTCTGTGCCGGACGCGAGACACCGCGATCCTCGCCTTCGGCAATGCGGTGCTCGACCGGCGGATGTACGATCCCGGCTTCGTCGCCCGGCAACTGGCCGTGCCGCCGCGGGCCGGCGGCGACACGGTCCTGGTCGGCAGCGAGTTCCAGCTGCGCCAGTTGGTCGGGTTCCAGCTCGATCCGGCGGAAATGGCGGTCTTCCGGCCCGACGGCAACGGCGGCACGAAGCTCCTGGGGCGGCTTGAACTTGGCGACCTGCTCGACGACTAGGCGCCGCCCGCCCGGTCGCGTTGCGGGGTTGTCGGCCGCCCGCGACGCGCCCATAGTTCAGGACAGCTGATATCTGGGCGCGGGGCAAGCTGACATGGCGAGCGACGACCCTGACTGGCTGGCGCGGGCCAGCGCCTCGGTCAAGGCGATGTACGCCTATTGGAAGTCCAAGTGCCGGGACGGCAGGCTGCCGCGGCGCGCCGACATCGATCCGCTGGATTTCCCCCGGCTGCTGCCCTTCATCACGCTGGTCGAGGCGGTTCCCGACGAACGGCGCTATGTCTATCGGCTGGTCGGCACCAAGGAAGTGGAGGTGCGCGGCCGCGACCCCACCGGCAAGTCGGTGATCGAAGGCTTCTTTGGTCCGTCGCTGGCCGATGCGCTGCATTGCTACGACACGGTCGTCCGGACCAGGCGGCCCTTCTACGATGACGAGCCCTACATCACGCCCGACAAGCGCTATTCGGACGACGAGAGCCTGTTCCTGCCGCTGTCGGACGATGGCGAGACGGTCAATCGCATCCTGGTCTACGCCACGGTCACGCCGAATCCCGGGCGCTGACCGCCTCCATCTCGACATCCTGCGGGTCGGGATAGATCACCAGGAATACCTGGTCGACCGCGCCGCCGGGCTGCGCGCGGACCGGCAGCAGCAGCCGCGTGATGAATTCGACCTCGTTCTGGAACACCCGCATCCGATGCACCGCCGGTCGCCGGCTCTCGACCACCTGGCGCATGAACGCGACCAGCTGCGAGCCGAAGCGCCGGTCGACATCGCTCGCCAGCTTGCCCGTCCAGTCCTCGCTGGTGATGGCGACGATGGAGGTGCCTTCGAGGCGGATGCGGAAATCGGCGAGGCCGGGGATCGCCTCGTAGACGCTGATATGGCCGAGCCAGGGGCGCAATGTCAGCGCGTCGAGCTGGCTGCGATCGGGCACGCTGTCGCTGCCGCCGCAATCGGTCCAGAACTTCAGCAGCGCGTGCAACATCGGCGACGCGAAATCCGGCAGGCCTTCGAACTGCCGTTCAACCGCAACGTGGCGCGCGTTCGGTATGCCGGACACGGAGTTGCCCATCAAATCCTCATATCCGGGAAATGCGGGAATCCTTGTCGCCATCGTCTCACCCGCAATTGGTTCCGGCAACCCGCAAATCCACGGCGCCACAAAGCGCATAAGCATAGGGCTGGCGGGACGATGAACACCGCCGGTGGGGCGATTGCGCGGTTTCGGCCCTAGGGCTTGGGGGAAGTGCGCGGGGCGCGCAATGCGTAGACCCGCCGGCGCAATTCGCGCATGGCGGCGGCGGGCGACGGCAGGGCGTCGATTTCCGGCCAGGTGATCGGCTTGCCGATCTGCACCCGCACCGGGCGCCCGCGCCGCTTGTTCAACTCGCCCACCAGCAAGGCGATGCGCCAAGCCATGCTGACCTTGCTGGCGACATGGAACATCGGCCCGTTCTGGCCCTCGAAATAGAGCGGCAGCACGGTGGCCTCCGCGGCGCGGATCAGGCGATAGGCGAAATTCTTCCACGGCAGGTCTTCGGCCTCGGCGATCGGCTTGACCGAGAATTTCACCGGCGCGGTCGAGACCCCGCCGGCGGGAAAGATCACGATCGTCTCGCCCGCCTTCAGCGCGGCCAGCGCCTGCTGGCGCACGGCGATGTTGTTGCGGGTCGCTTCCTCGTTCTCGCTGAAATCGATCGGCAGGAAATAGGGCACCGCCTCCGGCACCGTCATCAGCCGGCTATGCGCCAGCACCTTGAACGGGCGGCGCAGCTGTTCGGCCAGCGCGCAGACGGCGATGCCGTCGAGCAGGCCGAAGGGATGGTTGGCGATGATCACCAGCCGCTCGTCGGGGCGCACCGGCGGCGGCCACGAGGCACCTTCGAGCACCAGCGGCGCGCCCAGCCAGTAGAGCGCGCTGGACCATTGCGGCAGGCCGGTCACCGGCCAGCGTTCGCGCCAGCTCTCGTAGAGTCGCACCAGGGTCTTGCGGCCGCTGACGATCTCGACCGCGTTGATGAAGGCGCGCTCCCAGAGCGGGGCCGCCGGGTCGGAATAGGTGATGGGACTCAAGGATTGCGCGAGGGCGCCGAGCCGCATGTTTCCCCTGCCGATCTGCTCTGTCCATCCCGGCGTCGGATGACGCCTTGTGCCGTGGAGTCTATAATGATCCGATGACGGTTCGATGACACCGCGTCGCGCCGCTGCAACACAAGATCGAGAAGGGTGAGGAGCCATGGCGGAGTTGTTGAGTCGGACGCAGCAGGTGAAATCCTTCATCGACGAGCAGATGTCGCGCGAGGCGCCGAGCCAGCGCGCCCTGCGCGCGGAGACCTTCGCCATGTCAAATTCCGGCATGATGAGCCGGCCGGAGACCGATGCCTTCCTGCAGCTGTTGATTCGCCTGACCGGCGCCCGCCGCGTCATCGAGGTCGGCACCTTCACCGGCTCGGGCTCGCTGGCCATGGCGCTGGCCCTGCCGGAGGACGGCAAGGTCGTCGCCTGCGACGTCAGCGCCGAATGGACGGCGGTGGGCCGCAGGCACTGGCAGCAGGCCGGCGTCGCGCACAAGATCGACCTGCGCCTGGCGCCGGCGGGCGAGACCATCGCGGCATTGCTGCAGGCGGGCGGCGCGGACAGCTTCGACATGGCCTTCATCGACGCCAACAAGACCGGCTACGACGCATATTATGAAGGCTGCCTGAAGCTGGTGCGGCCGGGCGGGCTGCTGGTGCTCGACAACATGCTGTGGGGCGGCGATGTCGCCGATGCCACGGTGCACGACGCCGACACCGACGCCCTGCGGGCGCTCAATTTGAAGATCCAGAAGGACGCGCGCGTGGATTTCTGCCTGCTCTCCGCCGACGACGGCATCCTGCTGGCGCGGCGACGCTAGGCACCGCGTCCGGCGTCGTAACCACTCCATCGTCATTGCCGGGCTTGTCCCGGCAATCCATGCGGCGCCCAGGCTGGCATTGATGCCGAATGGATCACCGGGACTTCGCCCGGTGATGACGGCAGGAAAGGCGCTTGTGAGTTCGATCTACCCGAGATCGGATTTCCGCCGCTGCGGCAGCATGGCGACCAGGATGGCGCCGTTGGCTTCGCGGACATCGAGCTCGGCGACGCCGCCCAGCACCTTGGCGGCGGCGCGCAGCGCGCTCCAGGCGATGGTGAGGGGATGCTGCGCCGCCTTGCGGCTGGCGGGTTCGCGCGCGGCGCCCAGCACCTCGGTAGCCGGCCGGTTGCAGCCGCTGGTCTGCACCGTCAGCAGCAGCTGCTCGTCGGATCCGCATTGGCCACGGAGCGTGACCTGCCCGCCATGCTCGACGCAGCCGAGCGCGAAATCGAGCAGTGCTTCGATGACGCGGGCCAGGGGCCGCTCGGGCAGGCTGACCGTCAGGTCCGCGGGCTCGACCTCCATGTCGAGGACGATGCGGCGCCGCTCGCTGTTGCGCTGGCGCTTGCCGATGAGCTCGCCGGCGACCTCGGACAGGCTGGTCTGCGCGCCGCTCTCCGTGCGCCGCTCCTTCTCCGGATGCGCGGCGCCGTCGAGCAGGGCCCTCGCCTGGCTCACGCCGGTCATCGCTTCAGAGAGGTAGCTCTTGTAGATGGCGACGCCGACGGGGCCGAAGATCTCGTCGGTCATCATGTGCAGGTTGCGCCCGATGACGTCGAGCCGCGTGGTCACTTCCTTGGCCAGCTCCTGCAGCAGTTCCGCGTTGGCGCGCAGGCTGCCGCCGGCTTCGGCCTGGGCGAGGGTCGCCTTCTGCGTGCCCCAATCGACCTCCCGCAACACGCAGGCGGTCAGGTGCCGGCCGAAACGCTGATAGGGATTGGCGAGGACCTCGACCGGCCGGCTGAAGCCGCCGGGCAGGCGCAGGATGGCGAGGGCCGGGCCACGCAGGCTTTCCAGCGCCTGCATCGACCAGGTGGCGCCTTCGCCGTCATCGACGGCGCGCGACACCAGCGCGGAGAAGGGCGTGCCGATCAACGCCGTGCCGCTCAGGCCGAACATGCGCTCGGCCATCGCGTTGGCCATCTCGATGGCGCCGTCCTGGCGCAGCGCCACCACCGCGTCGGGCAGAGCGTCGAGCAGGCAGCGGGCGTGGTCGTCGGTCTCGTCCTCGGCGGTGGTCAGCCAGTATTGCAGCGCGTCGTCGCGCAGCCGGTGGCGTTCCAGGCAGGCACCGAGGCAAAGCCGCACGATGGTGCGGTCCAGCGGCTCGCGCATCAGGTCGTCGAGGCCGATCTCGACCGCCTTCTGGGTTGGCGTGCTTTCCGGGTCGGCGCTGACCGCGACGCAGACGACGCCGGACAGCAGGCCGTCGCCGCGCACCGCCTCGATGGCGGTCAGATGAGCCATGCCGTCGCGGACCAGGTCGACGATGAGCAGGTCAATGCCGCCGGAGCGCAGCAGGCGCAGGGCTTCGCCGGAATCCTGGGCGCGCTCGGCCGCCGGCCGGCCGATGGCGGCCAGCCCTTGATCAAGGGCAGTAAAGGAATCCGGTCGCACGCTGAGCAGGAGCGTGCGCGGCGTCGGTGAGGATGCCTGATTCCTGTTGGCCGGGACCTTGCCGGTCAGCGAATTCATGCCGTCGTTGGCCGTCGTTTGTGGGTCGTTCCAGCCTCTGCCAGGAATCTTAATATTGCGTTAGCTTTTGACTTAGGCCGGATGGCCAGGGTGCCGCAGGTGGCCGCGCGCGAGGACGGGAAGCCTAATTTGCCAATGAAATCAGACGGGCTGACCGACGCCGCCGCAACGCGCCTGGAAACTGCTGGCGCCGCACCCCTGGCCGGGTGCCTGTGGGCGCTGCTGGCGGTGGCGGTCTGGTCCGGTTGGATGGTGGTGACCCGGGTGGCGGTCACCGCGGACCTGGCGCCGGAGGACCTGGCGGCTTTGCGCTTCAGTTCGGCGGGGCTGCTCCTGCTGCCGGTGGTGCTGCGCCGCGGCTTCGCCCTCGATCGCCTGGGCTGGGGCGGGCTGGCCCTGGTGGCCGGTACCGCCGGCGTCCCCTATGTCCTGCTGGCGTCGCACGGATTGGGTCTGGCGCGGGCGGCGGAGGCCGGGGTGCTCATTCCCGGCACCATCCCGCTCTTCGTCGGCATCCTGTCCATCGTGTTCCTGCGCGAGCGGCTGGGCGTCATTGGCAGCCTCGGTCTCGGCTGCATCCTGGGCGGAGTGGCCATCCTGACCCTCCCGGCGCTGCTGGCGGCGGCGGGGACGCAGCTGCTGGGCTACGGCATCTGCCTGCTCTCGGCGCTGGTCTGGGCCGTCTACACCATCGCCGCCCGCCGCGCGGCGCTCGATGCCATCCACATGACCGCGATCATCACCGTGGTTTCGGCGCTGTGGTTCCTGCCGGTCTATCTGCTGCTGCCGGAACAGCGCCTCTGGCATGCCGGCCTCGGCGGCGTCCTGGTGCAGATGCTCTATCAGGGGCCGCTCACCGGCATCGTGGCGCTGCTGGCCTTCAACCGCGCCCTCGCCAGTCTGGGCGCCGCCCGCGCCTCGGCCTTCACCGCGCTGCTGCCGCTCACCACCCTTGTCCTGGGTATTCCGGTGCTGGGTGAATGGCCGAGCCTGGGCGATGCGGCCGGCGCGCTGCTGGCGGCGCTCGGGGTGCTCCTCGCCAGCGGCGCCATCCGCCGCTGATCCCCGCGCTGGCCGCCCATATTTGACGCCCGCGCCGTGGCGGATTTCTGGGTGGCGGGGGCGGGCGTTCCTGGCTATAGCTTGCCTTATGCAACAGGGGCTTATCCTCATCTCCGGCCTGGTTCTCGGCATCTGGGTCTATCTCGTGCTGCTGCACGGCCGCTATTGGCGCGAGCAGCCGCAGGCGACGCCACAGGCCGAGCTCAAGCACTGGCCGGAAGTGGCCGCCATCGTGCCGGCCAGGAACGAGGCGGAGGTGATCGCCGAGGCGCTGGCCTCGCTGCTGCGCCAGGATTATCCGGGAAAGCTGCGGGTCATCCTGGTCGACGACCAGAGCACCGACGGCACGGCGGAGACGGCGCAGGGCGTGGCCGCCGCCCACGGCGCCGAGGACCGCCTGAAAGTGATCTCCGGCTCGGCCCTGCCGCAGGGCTGGACCGGCAAGATGTGGGCGGTGCAGCAGGGGACCGAGGCGCTGGAGACATTCTCGCCCGGGGCGAAATATGTCTGGCTGACCGACGCCGACATCGCCCATGACCGCGACAGCCTGCGCGGCCTGGTCGTGCGCGCGGAGCAGGGCAACCTGGCGCTCGCCTCCCTGATGGCGCGGCTGAAGACCGACACCGCGGCGGAGCGGGCGCTGATCCCGGCCTATGTCTATTTCTTCCAGATGCTCTACCCCTTCGCCTGGATCAACGACCGCAGGAAGAAGATGGGCGGTGCTGCCGGCGGCTGCATGCTGGTGGCGCGCAAGGCGCTGAAGGCCGCCGGCGGCATCGCCGCGATCAAGGGCGACCTGATCGACGATTGCGCGTTGGGCCGCAAGATGAAGGCGCAGGGCCCGGTCTGGCTCGGCCTCGGCGACGGCGTGCGCTCCCTGCGCGGCTATCCGGCCTGGGGCGACGTCTGGCGGCTGATCGCGCGCTCGGCCTTCACCCAGCTGCACCATTCGCTGCTGCTGTTGCTGGTCTGCGTGGTC
>JBGAGP010000093.1:0-19939 GCA_044226685.1 Dongiaceae bacterium | reverse complement strand
CAGGGCCGGATGGCCGGCGCGATCGATCGCCTTGCGAATCTCGGCGACGCGGCTCATCACGCCGTTGGAGGTTTCGTTGTGGACCAGCAGCACGGCCTTGATCGCGTGCCCGCGGTCCGCCGCCAGCGCCGCCTCGATCGCCTCCGGCTGCGGCGCCCGGCGCCAATCGGTGGCGAGGGTCTGCACGTCGAGACCCAGCTTGCGCGCCATGTTGCCCCACAGCACGGCGAACTGCCCGGTGTCGAAGGTCAGCACCCGGTCGCCCGGGGACAGCGTGTTGACCAGCGCGGATTCCCAGCCGCCGGTCCCCGACGCGGGATAGATCAGCACCGGCTCCCGGGTCTTGAACACCGGCCGGATACGCTCGAAAACCTCGGCCTGCAGCTTGGTCCAGGCGGGCCCGCGATGATCCAGCACCGGCTGGGCGATGGCGCGCAGTACGCGGTCGGGGATGTTGCTGGGGCCTGGAACCTGCAGGAAATGGCGGCCTGGCTGGTAGGTCATCGCGGCGCTCCTCCGGGCGATAAGCACCCGGAAACGCTACGGAACCGCCTGTTTCAGCACTGAGCTGTTTGCGACGTGGCGGCGCGACGAAACGACTCAACCGCCGGATGTCAGCGCTGTCGTGATTTCCGGCTACTCGCCGAGCACGACCAGGGCATCGACCGCCACGGCGCCGTCGGCGCGCACCATCAGCGGATTGACGTCGAGTTCCAGCAGGTCGGCGCGATGCGCCTCGGCAAAGGCGGCGATGGCCAGGATGGTCTTCACGAGAGCGGGCACGTCCGCCGCCTTCTTGCCGCGATAGCCCTGCAGCAGCTTGAAGATCTTGAGCCTGCGGATGGCCGCCTCGACCTCCTCCGCATTGGTCGGCAGCAGCAGCATGGCCGCGTCCTCGACCAGCTCGACCAGGATGCCGCCGGCGCCGACCACCAAAGCAAGGCCGAATTGCGGGTCGCGCTGGATGCCGACGATGAGCTCGGCCACGACGTCGCCGACCATCCTCTCGACCAGGACCTTGGCGATCCGGCCGCCCTTCAGATAGGCCTCGACCGACGGCGTCATCTTCGCCAGCGCCGCCTCGACCTCCGCCGCGGATTTCAGATTGACCGCGACGGCGCCCGCCTCGGTCTTGTGGGCGATCAGCGGCTCGGCCACCTTCAACACCACCGGGAAGCCGAGCTCGGTCGCGGCCTTGGCGGCATCGGCCGGCGCGACGACGCGGCTGTCCGGCACGGCAACGCCGGCCTTGGCCAGCAGGGCCTTGCCCTCCACCTCGGTGAGCATGCGGCGGCCCTTGCCGGCCTCCGGTGTCGCCGGAATCCCCAGCGCACCCTTGGCCGGATCGCGGTCGCGGTTGCGCACGGCAAAGCGGTGGACGGCGGCAAAGGCGGTCAACGCCTCCTCCAGCCCCTGCATCGGCGCGCCCTTGGCGGCGATGACCTCGGCCCGGGCATGGGCCGGCAGCAATTCCGACAGGGTCGAAGTCACGATCGGCATCTTTCCGTGCAGCGCGCAGGCCTTGAGCAGCGCCCGCACCGCCGCGATGCATGCTTCCTCGGTTTCCGGACCGTCGGTGGCGAAGTCGATCACCAGCATGCCGGCATCGAAATCACCCCGCATGACGGTGGAGAAGCACCTGGTCAGCAGATCCTCGTGCCCCCAGAGGGAGGTGTTGTAGTCGAGCGGGTTGGAGACGGTGGCGAAGTTCGGCAGTTGCGACCTGAGGTCCGCCGCCTGCTCGGCCGAGAAGCCGGGCAGTGGCACGCCGAGCTCGTCGCAGAGATCGGCGGTCAGCAGGCATTCGCCGCCCGAGCAGGTGAAGACCGCCAGCCGGTCGCCCTTGGGCAGGCCGGCGGTGGAGACCAGCTTCAGCGTCTCCAGCAATTGCGGCACCGAATGGACGCGGATGATGCCCAGCCGGTCGAACAAGGCATCGTACATCTTGTCGCTGCCGGCGAGCGAGCCGGTATGGCTCATGGCGAACTGGGCGCCAAGTTCGGAATTGCCGGCCTTCAGCGCCACCAGGGGCTTGCCCTTGGCCAAGGCCTTGGCCGCCGCGCGGCTGAAACCGGGGACGTCCTTGATGCCCTCGAGATAGAGGCCGATGGCGGTGACTTTGGGATCGTCGGCCAGGGCCTCGATGTAGTCGGCCGCGCCCAGCAGCGCCTGGTTGCCGGAGCTGATCACATAGGCGAAGGGCACCGAGCGGTCGTTGCGGCTGAGGTTCAGGGCGATGTTGCCGCTTTGCATGACCAGGGCGCAGCCGCTTTCGACCTTCTGGCCCAGCGCGCCGGTCGGCCACAGGCAGATGCCGTCGACGAAGTTGAGCAGGCCATAGCAATTCGGCCCGACCACGGCGAGGTCGCCGGCCGCAGCGGTCAGCTCCGCCTGCAGCGCCACGCCCTCGCCGCCCACCTCGTTGTAGCCGGCGGCGTAGCAGATCGCGCCGCCCGCGCCGCGCGCATTGAGCTGGCGTACGATCTCGATGGTGGCCTCGCGCGGCACCGCGATGAAAGTGGCATCGGGCGCTTCCGGCAGATCGGCGATGGAGGCGTAGCACTTGCGGCCGCCGAGTTCCGCGTATTTGGGATTCACCACCCAGATCTCGCCGCTGAAGCCGGTGTCGTCGGCGCGGCGGATCGCATCGGTCATCGCCTGGCCGCCGACGATGCAGACGTGGCGCGGCCGCAGCAGCCGGCGAATATTGCGCTGACGCTTCGACAAATCGATCTGCATTTACTGATCCTTAGGCGCGGGACGCTAGATTTGGCCTGGGTGGTAGCAGACGGCAATTAGGCTGGGAAGGCCCACCCTGGGCAGGTCTGGGCGCGACAGGCGAAAGCCACGGCGCGACGGCGACGCCGGCACGGCCCCAGGGCCGTTATCGGGGCTCTGGCGGATCGCACCACGGAAGCAAGACTGGGTGAGTTCGATCACACAATGTCTTGAAAACGCCCGTCTTTACCATTGCAGCACTGGTCCTCGGCGGAATCGATGCGTAGATTGAAGAAACACAGCAAATACGCCGAGTCGCAGTATCTCGGGGGACCGGCGTCGAGGGTTTTGGCGTGAGGGCGCTGACAGCATTTTCAGGGGCGAAGGCTGGGTTGGGCCTGCTCGGCGGCGCATTGGCCGCGGGCGGCGTGGCCATCGTTGTCGCCTTCTCCGCCGGTTCGGCCATCGACCCGGTCGCCGCCCAGGACGTGACCTATTTCCGCATCGGCGCAGGCACCGCGGGGTCTGCCTATTACGGCATCGCCAGCCAGATCGCCGGCATCGTCAGCAACCCACCGGGCTCGCGCGAATGCGATGGCGAGGGCGCCTGCGGCGTCGAGGGCCTGCTCGGCCTGGCGCAAACCACCGCCAATCCCGTCGACAGCATCGAATCCCTGCGCGGCCAGTCCCTCGAGGCGGCGATCGTCTCGGCCGACATCGCCGATGCGGCTTTGCAGGGCACCGGCCCCTTCAAGAAGGCCGGGCCGATGGCCGACCTGCGCGCCATCGTCAATGTCGGCGAGGTCGTCCTGCACGTCGTCGTGGCGAAGGAATCCAAGGCCGCCGGGGTCAAGGATCTGGCCGGCAAGAAGATCGCCATCGGCGCCGCCGATTCCGAGAACGCCCTGACGGCGAAGGCGCTGCTGCGCGCGGCCGGCCTTCCTGAAAAGAAGTTCAAGGCGATCAACAGCGAGGCCGCGACGGCGGCGGCGGGGCTGCTGACCGGGGAGATCGACGCCCTGGTCATGGTCGACGCGTTGCCGAGTACCGAGATCGCCGCCTTGATGGCGAGCGGCAACTATCGCCTGCTCGGCGTCCAGTTGGCCGGCGAGGGCAACCCCAAATACCTGTTCGACGCATGGATCCCGGCCGGCAAATACGCCGGCGTGGATTCGACCCGCGCCATCGCTGCGCCGTCGGTCCTGGTGGCGCGCGCCGATCTGCCGGGCCAGATTGCCGACGGCCTGGTCCGGGCCCTGTGGCACAGTGCCATGCCGGATTCCTCCGAGACTGCCGCCAGCGGCCTCATGCCGGACATGTCGCGCGCCAGCGTGCCGTGGCATCCGAACGCTGCCGCGGCCTTCGCCGAGCTGGCGAAAACGACCCCTGCCTTGCCCGAGACTGACGCCCCAACCAATTGATTGGCGGCCAATTGATCGGCGCTACGCGCTGCGCACGCATTCGATGCGGATGACGAAGACGCCGTCGGCTTCGCTGCTCTCGAGCAGGCGATGACCCGTGGTTTCGCAGAAATGCCTGAAGTCCGCTGGCGCGCCGGGGTCGGTCGCTTGCACTTCCAGGATATCCCCCGTCGGCAGAGCCTTCATCAGCTTGCGTGCCTTCAGCACCGGCAGCGGGCATTTCATGCCCCGCGCATCGAATATCTGGGTTTCGCTCATGATGCGACGACCTCGCCCGCTTCCGCCTTGTGCGCCCCGAACAGGATCTCGACCAGTCCGGCGGAGAGAATGATGAGCCCGCCCAGGGCCTCGCGCCAGCCGAACGGGTAGTCGGTCCAGATCGCCGCCGTCACCACGCCGACCACGACCTCGGCCATGAACAGCATGCTGGCCCGGGTCGGCGACAGCCGCGCCGCCGCCCAGAAGCTGAGCAGCAGCCCCGGTAGGACCCAGACCCCGGCGATCAAGCCGATCCACATCAGCGACCGGCCCCAATCCACCAGCTGCCAGTCCTGACCCGCGGGGAAGACGCCAAGCGCCAGGATCACGCCGCCGCACAGGAACGCCGCCACGTATTGCACGAAGGCCTTGTCGATCATGCCGACCTCCGGCGTCACGCGCATGGCGACCAGCCCGCCGGCCCAGCAGAACCCGGCGACCAGCCCGCCCCACTCCGCCGCCGAACGCGGCAAAGGCAGGCCGTTGCCGTCGTAGTTCAGGATCCACATGCCGATGAGGCCGAGGGCCAGGGCGGCGCCCCGGCCGCGGCTGATCCGGGCGCCGAGGATGAGCCGTTCCAGCAGCACGCTCCAGACCGGGTTCACGTAGAACAGCAGGACGATGCGGGCGACGTCGCCATAAACCACGCTGGCGGCATAGAGGTAGTTGCAGATGCCGGTGGAGAGCCCGAGCCACAGCAGCGGCCAGCCGCCTGCAAGCAGGCCGCTTCCGCCCTTGCGCAAGGCGAGCGGCAGGAAGATCAGCGCCGGCAGGCTGTAGACCAGCCAGGCCGACCACGCGCCTGACAGGCCTGCGCCATCCAGCGCGTGCATCGGCATCCACATCGAGCCCCAGAAGGTGGCCGAGACGACGATGGCGAGGCTGGGCAACAAGGCGCCGGCGGCGACCGGCTTCATGGCGCCACCGCAGGCATGGGCGCGAACCGGTCGGCTTCCCGCTCGATCTCGAGAATCCGCTCATAGGTGGTCTCGGGCAGGACCTCGATGCCGGTGATGAGAAGCGCGCGGCGGATGTCGGCAAGATCGGGATCGGCCATCGCCGCCTTGAGCCCAAGCCGCATGCGCTCAAGGTCTTCCGGCGCAATGTGCTTGCGGGTGATATAGGGCAAGGACGGCGCCCGTTCGCTGGCGGCGATCACCCGCAGGCCCTCGACCTCGTTGGGCGCCGCCTGGCGCAGCAGGGCGAAGGTCACGCAATCGATGGCGGCGACATCGACGTCGCCGGCCCGCACCGCGGCGACGGAGCGGCGATGGGCGCCGGTCTCGACGATGCGCGGAAAGGCGCCGGGTGCAATCAGCACCGGCGCCAGCGCCCGGCGCAGCGCGTTCCAGCCGGATTGCGAGTCATAGCCGTTGATCCCGGCCGTCTTGCCGGCAAGCCCGGCAATGCTTTCGATCCCGGAATCCTCCCGCACGATGATGAAGCTGCGATAGGTTGCGCCTTCGCAGCCCGGCGCCGCGTAGCACGGCGTCGCCACCAGCGTGACCTGGTCCTTCAGCTTGTGGGTCAGCGGATAACCGCAGGTCTGGGCGAAGAACAAGTCGGGCGCCAGCCACACCTCATAGAGGTCACGCGGTTCGTCGCTCGCCTCCGGCACGTCGCGCAAACCGGCGGCGCGCCAATGCCGCGCCAGTCCGTCCCACCACAGATCGGTGATCCAGGCGAGTTCGGTCAGGGCATACATGGAGGCCATGGCGCGCATCTGCGGTGCGCTCAGAACGTCACGGGATTGGCGGCCATCGACCCTGGCGCCACCGGCACAGTGTCGCCGATACCGTAGTAGTCGGGCTTGTCCTCGACGAAGATGTGCTTCGCCGACACCAGGCCGGTCGGCAGGTCGAGGCAACCGGCGGAAATCGAGATGTGCTTGCGGTGCGCGCCCTCCCAGAACAGGTTGGCGCCGCAGGTGCCGCAGAACCCGCGCCGGGCCTGGTCCGAAGACTGGTACCAGACCAGGGCGTCGCGGCCGGTCATCTCGATGTCCTGCCAGTGGCTCGCGGTGTAGCCGCCCGGGTGGCCATGCCAATGCAGGCACTGGCCGCAATGGCACCACACGACGTCGCGCATTGGTCCCTTGATGTGCAGGTGGATGGCGCCGCACAGGCATTGGCCGTGGCGGTGCGGCAGGTCCCGCGCCATTGGCGGACGCGGATCGCCGGAAA
Organism: Dongiaceae bacterium; assembly: GCA_044226685.1. Classification (GTDB taxonomy): domain Bacteria; phylum Pseudomonadota; class Alphaproteobacteria; order Dongiales; family Dongiaceae; genus Dongia_A. The sequence goes on along the minus strand of JBGAGP010000093.1, from coordinate 13,359 downwards.
CCGGCCTGGGGTCCTCCGACGAGGATTCGGCGAATTGCGGCGCCTGGTCGTCGATCGCGTAATAGTCGCCCTTGTGGGCGACCCAGATATGCGCGGTGACCGACAGACCGGTCGGCTGGTCGAGCGTGCCGGCAGCGACATCCATCCCCGCCCCGCTGCGCCAGAACAGCTTCGATCCGCAGCGGCCGCAGAATCCGCGCTCGGCCCCCGGCGAGGATGCGTGCCAGCGGATGTGCTCCTCGCCGGTCAGCCGGTATTCCGACCTAGCGCCGTTGGCATAGGCGCCGAGCGACCCGTGCCAGCGCCGGCACATGCCGCAATGGCAGATGGTGAGTGAGCTTGGTTTTCCCCGGTACTCGTAGTGTACGGCGCCGCACAGGCAATGTCCGGTCAGCATTGCTTCGTCCCGATCCAATCCGCTCTCGCCTCATACATAGCCCGGATCTTAACCATCAGGGTGATCAAATGCGTCGTGTTTCGGCCAGGACGGCCGCAAGGCGCGACCCATCTTGGCGACGGCCCTGTACTTGTATATACAGGTAGCATCGTTTCAGGACCACTGCTGCACATGTCCGCCGATCCATCTCGCGCCCTGCCCGCGTCCACTTCGGACGACCCCCGCTATTTCATCGACTGGCCCACCCTTCTCCTCGCGATCGGCATCTATGGCGCCTTCGCCGCGGTGACGCTCAGCTACCACGTGCTGCCGTGGTGGGTGGTGCTGCCGCTGGGCACGGTGATCGTGTGCCTGCACGGGTCGTTGCAGCACGAGGCGACGCATGGCTTCCCGACGAAATGGGAGGGGCTCAATTCCTGCATCGTCGGCCTGCCGCTCTGGCTCTGGCTGCCCTATCTCAGCTACCGGCAGACGCACCGCACGCATCACCAGGACGAGAACCTGACCAATCCGGAGATCGACCCGGAATCCAACTACCTGACCGCGGCGCAGATCGCCGCCATGTCGCCGCTGCGCCGCTGGGTGCGCGAGCGCATGCGCACGCTCGGCGGCCGCATCCTGTTCGGCCCGGCCTATTTCTGCTTCTTCTCCTGGCGCGAGAAGCTGATCGCGATCCGTGATGGCCGCTGGGACCGTCTGCGTCCCTTGATGTGGCACATCCCGGGCGCGACGCTGGTGCTCTACTGGGTGATCGGCGTCTGCGACATCCCGCTCTGGGCCTATGTCGCCTTCTTCGCCTATCCCGGCACCTCACTGACTCTGGTGCGCTCCTATGCCGAGCATCGCGCCGCCGGGCCGGTGCAGCAGCGCACGGTGACCTGTGAATCCGTCTGGTTCTGGAACTGGATCTACCTCTACAACAACCTGCATTTGATTCATCACCGGCATCCGCGTCAGGTCTGGCACGCCCGCCCGCGCCAATACGCGCTGGAGAAGGCCGGCATCACCGAGGCAAACGGCTATTACCGCCTGCCCGGCTACGGCACGGTCTTCGCAAACTGGCTGCTGAAACCGAAAGAGCCGATGCAGCACCCGCTGGAAGCGCAGGCCTTGCAGAAGCAGGCGGCCTAGCTGCCCGCTCTGTTCCCGTCACCGCCGGGCGACGGCCCCGGCGATCCAAGCTGACCCGCATTGCGCGGCATGGAATTGGATTGCCGGGTCAAGCCTGGCAATGACGCCTGGGTTTGCGACCTCAGTTCCCCGACACGCCGCCCTCGGCCTTGCGACGGGCGACGAAATCCTTCAGCGCATCGTCGATCGCGGCGTCGATGGGCGGCGGGGTGTATTCGGCGAGGAGCTGTTTCCAGATCGTGTTGGCGCGCTGGGCCGCGTCGTGGGCGCCGGCCAGGCGCCAGGTCTCGAAATTGCGCCAGTCGCTGACCAGCGGCGCGTAGAACGCGGTCTCGTACCTCGCCAGCGTGTGGGCCGAACCGAAGAAATGACCGCCGGGGCCAACTTCCTTGATCGCCTCCAGGCCCAGCGTGTCGTCGTTGATCTCGAGCGGGCGCATGAACTCGGTCATGCCCTGGATCATCTCGGCATCGACCACCATCTTTTCGAAGGACGCGACCAGGCCGCCTTCCATCCAACCGGCGCCGTGCAGGATCAGATTGGCGTGGCCCATCACCGCGCCCCACAGCGACATCTCGGATTCATAGGCTGCCTGGGCGTCGACCGCGTTGGCGGCGCAGGTATTGCTGGAGCGGTAGGGCAGCTTGTAGCGCCGCGCCAATTGGCCGCCGGCCATCGCGGCGCGGGTGTATTCCGGCGTGCCGAAGGCCGGCGCCCCGGTCTTCATGTCGACGTTCGAGGTGAAGCCGCCATAGACGCAGGGGCAGCCCGGGTTGATCATCTGGATGAAGGTGAGCCCCGCCAGGGCCTCGGCATTCTGCAGGGCGAGCGCGCCGGCGATGGTCGCGGGCGCCATGGCGCCGGACAGCGTGAAGGGTGTCAGCACCACCGGCTGGCCATGCTCGGCCATCGCGGTCAGGCCGCGCAGCATCGGGATGTCGAGGCGCAGCGGCGAGTTGCTGTTGACGATGGAGAACAGGCTCGGCTCGCGCTTCAGCTGTTCCTTGTCGATGCCGCGGGCGATGCAGATCATGTCCACGGCATCGAGGATGCGCTCGCGCCCCAGGCTGTACGGGTGCCAGATGCGGTCGGTCAGCGTGATCGCGCCGTAATGGGCGTCGAGGTGGCGCGTCGCCGGCGGAATGTCGGCCGGCTCGACCGGATAGCCGCCGATGAACTGCACGGCATTGAGGCTTTGCACCAGTCGCAGCAGGTTGTTGTAGTCGTCCAGCGTGCCGGGACGGCGGCCACGATCCAGGTCGGAGACGTTGGGTGCCGAGGCGACCGAGCCGAAATTCACGTGGTTGCCGCCGAAGGTCAGGTTGCGTTCAGCATTGCGCGAATGCAGCGTGAAACTCGATGGCGCCTTGGCAATGCTTTCCAGGATCAGGCCGCGGTCGAAGCGCAGGCGCTGGGTACCGGCGACCGGCTCGGCTCCATGCTTCGCGGCGAAGGCGCGGGAATCATCGTCCAGGAACTCGATGCCGAATTCCTCGAGGATGCGCATGGAGGCGTCATGGACGCGCTCGAGCTGTTCCTCGGTCAGGACCTCGACCGGCTTGTAGGGATTGCGGTGGTTGCGCCACGGCAATTGCTTGATGCCACCGACAGTGCGGCGTTCGCGGCGCTGGCGCTGCTCTCGCTGCATGTTTTGGTCCTTTCAGAAATGCGCGATCCCTAGGATGCGATAGCAGCCCGTTTCAGGGCGTGCCAATGAGATTTGGGGTGGCGGACCCGGCTTTTTTTCGATGACGCGGGTGCCACCGCCAGGGCGCAAACCCTTGGCAGAGCCGGGAAAAAGGCACGAAAAAGGGGGCCGCAGCCCCCTTTCCCGAATCCCATCGGATGCGCCGGCTATTCAGCCGCGATCATCGGGGCGTCGAGGTTTTCCTTCAGCTTCACCTTCACGCTCGCCACCTCGCCGGCGGAAACGCTGAGCTTCTCGGTGCCCAGCATCTTGCCGAACCTGGCGATCAGCAGGTACTTGCCTTCGCGGAGCATGAATTTCGGGTTGGCGCCGGTGACCTCGGTGACCAGCTCGTACTCGCCCTTCTCGTTCGGCTTCTCGCGCACGATCTGCCAGGTGACGTCCTGCTTGATCCGGGTCTTGCCGTTATAGGCGGAACCCTCGCCATAGCCGGCGTAGAGGTTGAGCGTGTAGTCGTAGGACTGCCCGGCCTGCAGCGGCACCACCAGGTCGGCCTTCACCCCGTTATAGGTGGCGCGGATGACATAGCCCCCGGCCGGTACCGTGAAGCTGGCGCTGGGCGCCGTCACTATGTCGACGCGCTCGCCCTTGTTGGGCTGTCCCTTCACATAGGTCAGCAATTCCCACTGGATCGGGTCCTTGACCGGCTTGCGGCCCTTGGAGGTGATCATCTTGATCGAAACCGAGGCGGTGCCCAGCGTGATGGTGCGGGTCACCGGCTCCTTGCCGACCGTGATGGTCTGCTTGGCGACGAACGATTTCGCCTGCGCCAGCACCACGTACTGGCCGGCCTTCAGCTTGGTTTTCAGGACCGGGCTGGTTTCGGAAACGACCGGCTTCTTCTCCGGCTTGCCGTTCTTGTCGAGCTTGCTGACGGTCCAGGTGACCGGTTCGGTCAACGGCGCCTTGTCCAAGCCCATGGCCGCATTGATGGTGACGTCGGCTTCGGCCGCGAAGGCCGCCTTGCCGGTGGCCACGAGCGCCGTCGCCGCAAGGCAGACAGCGAAAAGGAACATTGCAGCGCGCGTTAAGGACCGCACGGCACACCCCATGAAAGTGAAATAAGATAACGACTTAATATCCCACGGACTCGTTCCGCCTCAAGCGGCAAACTATGACGGTACGCCCCGCTTGGTTAACTTTCCTGTAATACACCCAGCCGCGCGGTCAGGAAGGCCCGCATGTGGAACTGCGCGTGGTCCGGCGCATACCGCCAAGCCGCCCCGATTGGGCAGGCGAGACGTGCCAGGCAACCGCGCTGAAAGCAAGTCCCGGTTCTGGACCTTGTCGCCGCGACATGCGCGACGCAATGATCCACCTCATACCCGGCGCCGGTAAAGGCGCCGACCGGACAGGTCGACAGGCAGGGCTTGTCCGGACAGGTATCGCAGGGGTGGCTTACCTTCGGCGCGCCGAACTCAAGTGCCGCCGGCAGCAGGATCGCCGCGCGATAGGCGTGCCACAATCCGTATTCCGGGTGCATCAGGATGCCGAGCGGCGACGGCGCCACGCCCTCCGCCCGCGCCGCCCAGCGCTGGAACGGCCAGTAGGGCGGCCCGTCGAAGGGAAACAGCGCTGTTCCGCCGAACGCGGCGGCCAGCGGTTCGATCACCGTTCGCGTCCACCGGTCGAGCGGGTTGGGCGCACCGGTTGCCTCGATCGCGGCGGCGCTGCGGCGCCACATCTCCGAGCCGGCATTGCCGATCAGCACCAGGCTGCGGCCCTCGGGCGCCCGGTCGAGCAGTTCCCGGTCCAGTTCCTGGACCAGCGCGAAGCCGCCCCGCAGCAGCAGGCCGTGCGGGCCGAGCCGGGCCGTCAGGTCACCGAGTATGTCTGGCGAAGTCATGACCGGAGGTCAACTGGACGGAAGAGCCCAACTGGACGGAAGAGCCCAACTGGACGGGGGACGGGCTGCGCCGCTAGCATGACGCCCCGCGGGACGTCCATGCGGCGCCGCGGCGCCGCCAAAAGAGGCATAGGGGCATGACCTTCTCCGAAACCGTCGCCTTTACCAGCATGGCCGAAGGAACCTTCGAGGAATACCAGTTGCTGGACAGGCTCTACAAGAAACTCGACCGAGAGCTGGTGGGCAATGTCCTTGGCCTGCTGAACCGCCTCCAGGGCGACGCGCTGGGCTATCGCATCGACCGCTACCAGCACAGCCTGCAGACGGCGACACGCGCCCTGCGCGACGGCGCCGACGAGGAAACGGTCGTCGTGGCCCTGCTGCACGACATCGGCGACACCGTGGCGCCGCACAACCATTCAGACCTCGCCGCCGCCGTGCTGCAGCCCTATGTCAGCGAGGACAATCACTGGCTGGTCAAGCATCACGGTATTTTCCAGGGCTACTACTACTTCCACCATTGCGGCGGCGACCGCTTCGCCCGGGAACGCTATCGCGGCCATCCGATGTTCGAGCGCACGGCGCAGTTCTGCGAGCGCTGGGACCAGAGCTCGTTCGATCCGGACTACGACACGTTGCCCATCGACGCCTTCATGCCGATGCTGGAGCGGGTCCTGGCCCGGCCGCCCTTCGGCGCCAGCAACGGGGCGGCGGCATGAGTCTGGTGACCGGCATCGGCGGGATCTTCTTCAAGTCGCGCAATCCGCCCGACCTGGCGCGCTGGTACCGCGAGGTGCTCGGCATGCCGAACGACCCGAACACCAGTTCCTGGGCCTTTCCCTGGCAGGACGCCAATGGCGAGCCCGGCTACACGCTCTGGGGCGTGATGCGTTCCTCGACCAGCTATTTCGGCAATTCCGGCCAGATGTTCATGGTCAACCTGCGGGTCTCCAATCTCGACGCCGCGCTGGCCAAGGTGCGGGCCTCCGGGGCACAGGTCGACGACAAGATCGAGGTCACCGCCGAAGGCCGCTTCGGCTGGTTCACCGATCCGGATGGCCGCCGCGTCGAATTGTGGGAACCGGCCCCGCTCAGGTGAATTAAAGCACGGAAAGTTAACGATTTTCCGCGCTCGACGGCCTGTGCGGCGGATCACAGACGCCGCCCCAGGGCCCGCCCTAGATTCCTCCCATGCCCGAATCAATCGAGCGCCTTGTCCGGGGAATCTCCGTGTTGCGGCTGCTCAGCATCGCGACGCTGCTGATGATCGTGCTGTGCGTCATTGTCAGCGCATCGATCGCCCTCGCGGACGAGACGGCGCCCGTGCCGGCCGCTCAACCTGCGGCGGGAACGCCGGACTTGGAAGCGGTTGAGCCGGACCGCCGCATGCTCGACCAGTCCCTGGCGGCGGCCGGGGCCGTCGGCGGCGAAGACATCTACGAGTTCGATTTCGTCATCGAGGTCGAGACCATTCCCAATCCCGAATTTCCAGAACCAAGCAATACTCAGGACATCTGATGCGCAAAGTCATGGTCAAAGTCGTGCGGCCCTGGCCGGCCGAACAGCCGCGCCCGCCCGTCGTGCACCTGGCGCCACGCCCGGCAAACGACACTCTGCCGCAAAAATCCGCGAAGCGAAGCGCCTGAGCGCCTAGGCCCGGACCCCGGCCGCGCGTCGCTCCGGCTCGTCCTCGATCACCGCATTGGGTCCCGCCCGTTCGCGGCGCGGCGTCTTGCCGAAGAAGTCGCGGTAGCATTTCGAGAAGTGCGAGGCGGAGACGAAGCCGCAGGCCAAGGCGATGTCGATGACCGACATGTTGGTCTGCAGCAGCAACAGCCGCGCGCGGTTGAGCCGCAGCTCGACATAATAGCGCGCCGGCGAGCGGTGCAGGTATTTGGCGAAAAGCCGCTCCATCTGCCGGCTCGATAGCCCCGCCGCCTCGGCCAGATCCTGGCGGCTCAGCGGCTCTTCCAGGTTCTGCTCCATCAGCTGGATGACCTGGATCAGCTTGGGATGGCGCACGCCCAGACGCGCGGTCAGCGCCATGCGCTGGTGATCGTGGCGATCGCGGATACGTTCGTGGATGAACTGCTCGGAGACAGACGCCGCAAGTTCATGGCCATGCTGCTGCGAGATCATGTTCAACATCATGTCCAAAGCGGCGGTGCCGCCGGAGCAGGTGAAGCGGTTGCGGTCGATCTCGAACAGTTCCGAGGTCGCCTCGATGTCCGGGAAGTTCTCCGAGAAGCTGGCGAGGTTCTCCCAGTGGATGGTGCAGCGATAGCCGTTCAGCATGTTGGCGCGCGCCAGGATATGACTGCCGGTGCAGAGCGCGCCGATATCGGCACCCTGGCGGTCGGCGCGGCGCAGCGCGGCGAAGACGTTCTTGTCCTCGTAGAGGTGGCCGTCGATGCCGCTGCACAGCACCACCGTCTGGTAGCCGCCGATCTGATCGACGCTGCCTTCCGGCGAAAGCTCGATGCCGTTGCTGGCTTTCACCGGCTTGCCGTCCGGCGAGAACAGGTGCCAGCGATAGAGTTCCTTGCCGCTGGCGCGGTTCGCCAGGCGCAGGGGCTCGATGGCGGAGGTGAAGGCGATCATGGAAAAATTGGGCACCAGCAGGAAGGCCAGCTCCTGCGGCAGCTTGCTCGGTTTGGCTCCAAACATGGGCTTTTCGCCACCCTCTAAAGCGCCGGAATTCCCGACCAGCTCACGGCGCGATCTGAAAAGTCGTGCCGTCTATAGAACAAAATAGCCGCGCTGTCGCCAGGAGTTTTTCGCCGCACCGGGCGGCTCAGAACGCAACCCGGGAAGGCCTGGCGCCGCTTGACCGGGCCCCGGAATCCCGATGAAAGTTGCCCCCTCGCCAGCCCGGGGACCGCCCGCTTCATGACCCAGCCCTATTCGATCTTCTCCCTGGTCCGCAACGCCTTCAGCTACCACGAGAATTGGACCGAGGCCTGGCGCAGCCCGGACCCCCGGCCGGCCTATGACGTGATCATCATCGGCGGCGGCGGGCACGGCCTGGCGACGGCCTATTACCTGGCCAAGGAGCACGGCATCACCAATGTCGCCGTCCTGGAAAAAGGCTGGCTCGGCGGCGGCAATACCGGGCGGAACACCACGGTCGTGCGGTCAAACTACCTGTGGGATGAATCCGCGGCCCTTTACGAATTCTCCCTGAAGCTGTGGGAGGGCCTGTCGCAGGACCTGAACTACAACGTGATGTTCAGCCAGCGCGGCCTGGTCTCCCTCGCCCATTCCCAGCACGAGATGCAGACCATCCGCCGCCGGGTCAGCGCGATCCAGCTGAACGGCATCGATTCCGAGATCCTGACCCCGGAGCAGCTGAAGGCCTGGTGCCCGATCCTGCATGTCGGCCCAGACGCCCGCTATCCCATCGTCGGCGGCAGCCTGCAGCGTCGTGGCGGCACGGCGCGCCATGACGCCGTCGCCTGGGGCTTCGCCCGCGCCGCCGATGCCAGGGGCGTCGACATCATCCAGAATTGCGAGGTCACCGGCCTCAAGGTCGAGAACGGCAAGGTCACGGGGGTCGAGACCACGCGCGGCGCGATCGGCGCCAAGAAGGTGGCCATCTGCGTCGCCGGCCATTCCAGCGTGCTCTGCGGCATGGCCGGCTTCCGCCTGCCGATTTCCAGCCACGTGCTGCAGGCCCTGGTCTCCGAGCCGGTGAAGCCGGTGCTGCACACCGTGATCACTTCCGGCCTGGTGCACGTCTATGTCAGCCAGTCGGACAAGGGCGAGCTGGTGCTGGGCGCCGGGATCGACAGCTACAATTCCTACTCCCAGGCCGGGTCGCCGCCGATCACCGAGAACGTGCTGAACGCGCTGACTGCCCTGTTCCCGATGTTCAGCCGGCTGCGCTTCATGCGGCAATGGGGCGGCATCGTGGACACCTGCCCCGACGCCAGCCCGATCGTTGGCAAGACGCCGGTGGAGAACCTGTTCCTGAATTGCGGCTGGGGCACCGGCGGGTTCAAGGCGACGCCGGGCTCGGGCTATGTCTACGCCCACACCATCGCCACCGGGGAGCCGCACAAGCTGGCGGCGCCGTTCAGCCTGGAGCGGTTCTCGACCGGCTACCTGATCGACGAGCACGGCGCCTCGGGTGTGGCACATTGACGCGAAAAAGCGAGCCTAAGCCCTTGACCCGGAACCGCTTGACCCTGCGGCGGTCTGACGACATTAGATGGCGCTTGGCCCAAGGACGGGCCCGGGCGGCTCAGCCATGCTCGCCGCCGAATCCGCAAGGCTCCCGGTAGCGCCCATGAAACAGCATTATTCGATCTTCACCCTGGTCCGTAACGCCCTCAACTACCACGAGGACTGGACCGAAGCCTGGCGCAGCCCGGACCCGCGGCCGTCCTATGACGTGATCATCATCGGTGGCGGCGGCCATGGCCTGGCGACGGCCTATTACCTGGCCAAGGAGCACGGCATCACCAATGTCGCCGTGCTGGAAAAAGGCTGGCTGGGCGGCGGCAATACCGGCCGCAACACCACCATCGTGCGGTCGAACTACCTGTGGGACGAGTCCGCGCATCTCTACGAGCATGCGCTGAAGCTGTGGGAAGGCCTGTCGCAGGACCTGAACTACAACGTGATGTTCAGCCAGCGCGGCCTGCTTTCCACCGCCCACACGATCCACGACATGCAGGCGCTGCGCCGCCGCGTCTACGCGATCCAGCTGAACGGCATCGACAGCGAGATCCTGACCCGCGAGCAGGTCGCCGCCTATTGCCCGATCCTCGATTGCTCGCCGAATGCGCGCTATCCCGTCTTCGGCGCCAGCCTGCAGCGCCGCGGCGGCGTCGCCCGCCATGACGCCGTCGCCTGGGGCTTCGCCCGCGCGGCGGATGCGCGCGGCGTCGACATCATCCAGAACTGCGAAGTGACCGGCTTCAAGATCGAGGGCGGCAAGGTGGTCGGCGTCGAGACCACGCGCGGCTCGATCGGCGCCAAGAAGGTCGGCATCGTCGTCGCCGGCCATTCCGGCGTGCTGGCCGGGATGGCGGGCTTCCGCCTGCCGGTCGAGAGCCACCCACTGCAGGCGATGGTCTCCGAGCCGATCAAGCCGGTGCTGGATTGCGTCGTCATGTCGGGCCAGGTCCATGTCTATGTCAGCCAGTCCGACAAGGGCGAGCTGGTCTTCGGCGCCGGCATCGACAGCTTCAACTCGTACGCGCAGGTCGGCAGCCCGCCGGTGGTCGAGAACATGCTGAACGCGCTGATCGAGCTGTTCCCGATGTTCTCGCGGCTGCGCTTCCTCCGCCAGTGGGGCGGCATCGTCGACACCTGCCCCGACGCCAGCCCGATCATCGGCAAGACGCCGGTCGAGAACCTGTTCCTCAATTGCGGCTGGGGCACCGGCGGCTTCAAGGCCACGCCCGGTTCCGGCCATGTCTTCGCCCACACCATCGCGACGGGAGAGCCGCACAAGCTGGCGCAGCCCTTCGCGCTGGAGCGCTTCACCACCGGTTACCTGATCGACGAGCACGGCGCCGCCGGCGTCGCCCACTGATCCCGAGGCAATACGATGTTGGTCATCCCCTGCCCTTACTGCGGTCCGCGCGACGAGCACGAGTTCTCCTATGCGCGCGAGGGGCACATCGCCCGCCCGACGAATGCCGACCAGATCTCGGACGCGGAATGGGCGCAGTACCTGTTCATGCGCAAGAACCCGAAGGGGGTGCATTACGAGCGCTGGATGCATGCCAAGGGCTGCCGCCGCTACTTCAACGTGGCGCGCGATACGGTCACGCATGAAATCTACGCGGTCTATGAGATGGGCCAGCCGGCACCTGATGTGAAGAAGGAGTCCGGCCGATGAGCAATCAGGCCAACCGCCTGGCGCAAGGCGGCCGCATCGACCGCGGCAAGCCGCTGCGCTTCACCTTCGACGGCAAGAGCTACTACGGTTACCAGGGCGACACGCTGGCCTCGGCGCTGCTCGCCAACGGCGTGGTGCTGGTGGGACGTTCGTTCAAGTATCATCGCCCGCGCGGCATCCTCTCGGCCGGCGCGGAAGAGCCGAACGCGCTGATCCAGCTTGGCGTGGGCAACCGCACCGAGCCCAACCTGCGCGCCACGCAGATCGAGCTCTATGACGGACTGGTCGCCGAGAGCCAGAACCGCTGGCCCAGCCTGGCCAACGACCTGGGCGCGGTGAACTCGCTGTTCCACCGCTTCTTCCCGTCGGGCTTCTACTACAAGACCTTCATGTGGCCGAAGAGCTTCTGGATGAAGTACGAGGTCGTCATCCGGCGCATGGCCGGCCTCGGCAAGTCGCCGACCGAGCCGGATCCCGACCGCTACGATAAGCTCTACGCCCATTGCGACGCGCTGGTGATCGGCAGCGGTCCGGCGGGCCTCGCCGCCGCCTTGGCCGCCGGCCGCGCCGGCGCGCGCGTCATCCTGGTCGACGAGCAGCAGGAATTCGGCGGTTCGCTGCTGAGCGACCGCCGGTCGGTCATCGACGGCAAGCCGGCGGCGGATTGGGTCGCCTCCGCGGTGGCCGAACTCAAGGCGATGCCGGAGGTGACGCTGCTGCCGCGCACCGTCGCCTTCGCCTATTACGACCACAACGCGGTCAGCTGCATGGAGCGGGTAAGCGACCACCTCGCCCCCACCTCGCCGGAATTCGCCAGGCAGCCGCGCCAGCGCCTGTGGCGCATCCGCGCCAAGGACGTGATTCTGGCCACCGGCGCGCTCGAGCGTCCGCTGGTCTATCTCGACAACGACCGGCCGGGTTGCATGCTGGCCTCCGCGGCGCAGACCTATGTCAACCGCTACGGCGCCATGCCGGGCAAGCGCGCCGTGGTCATGACCAACAACGACAGCGCCTACCAGGCGGCGCTCGACCTGGTCGATGCCGGCGTCGCGGTGCCCGCCATCGTTGATCTGCGGGAGGACCCGCAGGGCGAGCTGGTCACCGCCGCGAAGCAGCGCGGCATCGACGTGCTGACCGCCCACGCGGTGATCCGGGTCACCGGGAAGCTGGCCGTCAGCGGCGTCGAAGTTGCCCCGCTCTCCGCCGACGGCAAGAGCATCGGCGGCACGGCGCGCAGCATCTCCTGCGACCTGGTGATGTCGTCCTCCGGCTGGCAGCCGACGGTGCATCTGTTCTCGCAGAGCCGCGGCAAGCTGCGCTGGGAACCCGAGATCCTCGCCTTCGTGCCCGACAAGCAGCTTCCGGGTCAGAACAGCCATTCGGTCGGCGGCGCGCGCGGCGTGTTCAGCACCGAAGGCTGCCTCGCTGACGGCCATGCAGCGGGCGCTGAGTCCGCCCGGGCCGCCGGCGTCGACGGGTCCGCCGGCTCGGCTCCGACCGCATCCGCGGAGCCGCAGGCAGGCGCCATGCGGGCGGTGTGGGTCGTGCCGTCGAGCGCCGCGATCGGCCGCGAAGGCAAGCACTTCATCGACTACCAGAACGACGTGACCGCCGCCGACGTGATGCTGGCCCACCGCGAGGGCTACCGCTCGGTCGAGCACCTGAAGCGCTATACCACGATGGGCATGGCGACCGACCAGGGCAAGACCAGCAACGTCAACGCGCTGGCCCTGATGGCGGATCTGCGCGGCGTCAGCGTGCCGGAAGTCGGCACCACGACGTTCCGCCCGCCCTACACGCCGGTCACCATCGGCACCTTCTCCGGCATCGACAAGGGCGACTTCCTCGACCCGATCCGCAAGACGCCGCTGCATTCGTGGCACGAGCAGCACGGGGCGCCGTTCGAGACGGTCGGCCAGTGGCATCGCGCCTGGTACTACCCGAAGCCGGGCGAGAGCATGCATGACGCGGTCAACCGCGAAGTGAAGGCGGTGCGCACCTCGGTCGGCATCGTCGACGCCTCGACGCTCGGCAAGATCGACATCCAGGGCCCGGATGCCGCCTGGTTCCTCAACATGGTCTACACCAACGCCTGGTCCAAGCTGGAGCCCGGCAAGTGCCGCTACGGCTTCATGCTGGGCGAGGACGGCATGGTGATGGATGACGGCGTCACCAGCCGCATCGCCGAGAACCACTTCCACATGACCACCACGACCGGCGGCGCCGCCCGCGTGATGGCCTGGCTGGAAGACTGGCTGCAGTGCGAATGGCTGGACAAGAAGGTGTACCTGACCAGCGTGACCGAGCAATGGGCGGTCATCGGCATCAGCGGCCCGCTGGCGCGCAAGCTGATGGGCGAAGTGGCGCCGCAGCTGCCGCTCGACGACACCAGCTTCCCGCATCTGTCATTCCAGGACGGCGTGGTG
>JBGAGP010000092.1:0-20338 GCA_044226685.1 Dongiaceae bacterium | reverse complement strand
GCGCTGGACAAGGCGCGCGGCTTGAGCACGGGGCTCGGCCTCGAGCCGCTGCTCGAGCACATGACCCGGACCCTCGCCAAGACCTCGCACAAGACGCCGCCGCCGCTGGCCAGCGCGACGCCGCCGGTGAAAGTGGTCAAGGACCTCGGCGCCGTCACCCTGGAAAAGGCCATTCCCGCCGCCGAGGAGTAGGCGCGGCTCACCGCTGTTTCCGCGCCGCGTAGCGCGCCAGGGTTTCCTCGTTCGGCGGATAGAGGCCGGGCAGCGCGCGGCCCGCCTTCACCTCGTCCATCAGCCAGGCCTCGAGTTCTTCCTGCTCGGCGCCGAGCTTCGCCACCTCTTCGGCGAGGGCCGCCGGGATCACCACCGCGCCGTCGCCGTCGGCGACGATCATGTCGCCCGGGAAGATCGCGCAGCCGCCGCAGCCGATGGGTTCCTGCCAGCCGACGAAGGTGAGGCCGGCAACGGAAGCCGGCGCCGCGGCGCCCTGGCACCAGACCGGCAATCCCGTCTCCAGCACGCCCGCCACGTCGCGCATCACCCCGTCGGTGACCAGGCCCGCCACCTTCCGCACCGCCATGCGCTGGGCCAGGATGTCGCCGAAGACGCCGGCCTCGGTGACGCCCATGGCGTCGATCACCGCGATGCAGCCTTCCGGCATCTCCTCGATCGCCGCGCGCGTGGAACGTGGCGAGGACCAGGAGGCCGGCGTGGCGAGATCTTCCCGCATCGGCACGAAGCGCAGCGTGAAAGCCCGCCCGGCGATGCGCGCCTGGCCGGGCGCCAACATCTTCGGCCCCTTCATCCAGGACCGCCGGATGCCCTTCTTCAACAGCACCGTGGTCAGGGTGGCGGTGGTGATCTTCTGCAGGGCGGCGATGAGGGCGGAATCGGACATGAGTCTCTTGAAGATTGTGCGGCGGAACCCCTCTCCCTCAAGGGAGAGGGGCTTGGAAGTCTGGATCTCGCAGCGGGTTCCCTCTCCCCGCGAACGAATGTTACTGCATTCGCAGATGAGGTGGGAGAGGGACAGGGTGTCGAGGAGTTGCAGCGCGACGATGTCGCCGCCGCTATCCCCGATTCATCCGGTTGTCGATCAGGCTCTGCACCACGCTGGGATCGGCGAGTCGAGGTGTCGCCGAGGTTGCTGAACTCGTTCTCGGCGATCTTCCTGAGGATGCGGCGCATGATCTTGCCCGAGCGGGTCTTCGGCAGGCCCGGTGCCCATTGCAGCAGATCGGGCGAGGCGATCGGGCCGATCTCCTTCCTGACCCACTGCACCAGCTCCTTGCGCAGGTTCTCGTCGGGCTCGACGCCGGACTTCAAGGTAACATAGGCGTAGATGCCCTGGCCCTTGATGTCGTGCGGATAGCCGACCACGGCGGCCTCGGCCGCCTTGGAATGGGCGACCAGGGCGGAATGGCCCATGCGGTGGCCGGAGCGATCAGGGCATCGACGCGGCCGGTGATCAGTGACCTTGTCCTCGTCGCGCTTGCAGCCGTCGCCGGTGACGTTGATAGGCACGGAAATAGGTCTCGGCGCGAAGCCGGTGATCCAGTAATAGTCGCCGCAGACGGTAGGCGCATCTCGGCGAAGCGCTTGTGGTCGCCATAGACGGTGCGCATCTGGCCCGGCCAGGAATCGGCGATGCAGAGATTGCCCTCGCAGGCACCCTCGAGCAGCTGGCCGTTGGCATCGACGATCTCCGGCTTGATGCCGAAGAGCGGCCGGGTGGCCGAACCCGGCTTCAGCTTGGTGGCGCCGGGCAGCGGCGAGATGAGGATGCCGCCGGTCTCGGTCTGCCACCAGGTGTCGACGATCGGGCAATGATGCTTGCCGACCACGCGGTGGTACCACAGCCAGGCTTCGGGATTGATCGGCTCGCCGACCGAGCCCAGCAGCCGCAGCGATTTCAGCGAGCACTTCTCCACCGGCGCCTCGCCCTCGCGCATCAGGGCGCGGATCGCGGTGGGGGCGGTGTAGAAGATGTTGACCTTGTGCTTGTCGCAGACCTGCCAGAAGCGCGAGGCGTCGGGATAGTTCGGCACGCCCTCGAACATCAGCGAGGTGGCGCCGTTGGCGAGCGGCCCGTAGACGATGTAGCTGTGCCCGGTGACCCAGCCCACGTCGGCGGTGCACCAGTAGACCTCGCCCTCGTGATAGTCGAAGACGTATTGATGCGTCATCGAGGCATAGACGAGGTAGCCGCCGGTGGTGTGCAGCACGCCCTTGGGCTTGCCGGTCGATCCGGAGGTGTAAAGGATGAACAGCGGGTCCTCGGCGCTCATCTCCGCCGGGGTGCAATAGGCGGAGACGGTCTCGCGCGCCTCATGCCACCACACGTCGCGGCCCTTGTCCCAGCCGACCTGGCCGCCGGTGCGCCGCACGACGAGGCATTTCTTGATCGACGGGCAGGTCTTCAGCGCCGCGTCGACATTGGCCTTCAGCGGCACCTTCTTGCCGCCGCGCAGGCCCTCGTCGGCGGTGATGATGATGTTGGAATCGCAGTCCTGGACGCGGCCGGCCAGGCTGTCGGGCGAGAAGCCGCCGAACACGATGGAGTGGATGGCGCCGATGCGGGCGCAGGCCAGCATGGCATAGGCCGCCTCGGGGATCATCGGCATGTAGATGGTGATGCGGTCGCCGCGCTTGGCGCCGAGCTCCTTCAGAACGTTCGCCATGCGGCACACTTCCTCATGCGCCTCGGCATAGGTGATGTGCTTGCTGTCGGAGGGATCGTCGCCTTCCCAGATGATGGCGGTCTGGTTGCCGCGCGTCGCCAGGTGCCGGTCGAGGCAATTGGCCGAGACGTTGAGCGTGCCGTCATAGTACCAGCGGATATGGACGTCGCCGGTGTAGTCGACATCCTTCACCTTGGTATAGGGCTGGATCCAGTCGATCCTTTTGCCCATGTCGCCCCAGAAACCCTCGTTGTCCGAGACGGAGCGCGCGTACATCTCCTGGTATTTCTTGTCGTCGATCAAGGCCCGCTTGGCGGTCGCGGCCGGCACGGGAAACACTTGCTGTTCCGACATCTGTGGCACTCCCCTGACGTCTTTTTGTGCGGTGCATCATAGTGCCCCGGCACGGCCTGTTTCATTAGACAAAAGTCGTAGCGCGCGGGGTCGCAAAGGGCAAGCGAAGCGGCATAACGTCGCTGTTGCACGCTCTGAAACCGGCAATCCCCTCCCCCGGAACAGGGGAGGGCCAGGGTGGGGGCAGCCGCGTTTCGATGCGCGACAGCTTTCGCACACTGCCGCCGCCCCATCCCTCCCCCGCAAGCGGGGGAGGGGGCATTTCATGCCGCCGCCTCTTTCGGCTCCTGCCCCATGGCGTCCTGGCCGAGGGCGAACCAGTCGACCTTGCGTGTCACATACATGACAGCGACCAGGACCACGAACAGGCCGATGGTGCCGGAGAGCAGCGCGTAGCTCTCCATCTGCAGCAGCACGTACATGTAGCCGTGCAAGGCGGCGAGAATGCCGCCGACGGCGGCGCCCAGCAGGCGCCGGATCGTGGCCGCCGCGTACCAGGCAACGATGGCGATATCGACCAGGCTGGCGATCAGATAGGCGAGGCCGAACTCCATCTGCTCGGCCAGCGACAGCAGCAGCAGGTAGAACAGGGAAAGTGCCGCGCCGATCAGCAGGTATTGCACCAGGTGCACCCGGTCGCGCTTCAGCAGCCCGACCACGAAGATGGTGCCGAAGGTGAGGCCCACCACCAGCACGCCGTATTTGACGATACGGTCGGTCTGCTGGTGCACGTCGCCGGGCTCCACCAGGCCGATTCCGAAGGTGGCGACGCGCGCCGGGTCGAGCTTGAACTCCTCCGCCCGCCAGGAGAGCGGTGCGCCGGTGGCGATGTGCGAGATCGCGTATTTCGCGGTGAAGCCGTCGGCGCGGATGTCGCGCGCATCGGGCAGCGGCGTGCCGATGAAGTTCGGATGCGGCCAGTCGCTGGAGAGCTGCACCTCGGTCTGCCGGCCAAGCGGCTGGAAGCTCAGCGTATCGCGGCCGTTCAGCGCCAGGGTGAAGGTGAAATCGAAGCCGCGCGGCGCGGTGCCGAGGGCCGGGCTCAGCGGCAGCGCCGCATAGATGCCGTCGGCGAAGGGGTGATAGGGCAGCATGCCGGCCTCGATGGTGCGGCTGGCCCGCGCCGCTTCCAGCGACACCGACTTGACCGCGCGGATGCCGGAAACGCCCAGCACCAGGCTTGCCGCCTGCCATTTGACCTGCGCCGGTGCGACGCCGTGCAGGGCCGGGTCGAGCGAAGCGAAATTGCCGGAAATGACGAGGTTCGCGGCATAGACCGGCACCTCGTAGATGCTCTTGTAGCGCTTCTCGACCTTGGTGGAGGCGGTGATTCCGGTGTGATCCGGCGTGAACACCAGGTAGCGCGTGCGCGTCGTGCTCTCGGCCTTGCCGTCGGCCAGATTGCGGGTCTCGACGTAGTCATAGGGCACCACCAGGGCCGGGCCGCTCACCACCTGCTCCGGCCCCCATTGCTCGCCGATCTCCGCCGCCACCTCCTGCTTGCGCCAGCCGCGCTCCTCGACCACGCTTTCCACCATGCCCAGGGGCACGAGCATGACCAGCACCAGGAAGATCAGGAAGCAGATGCGCTTCGCCGCCTCCCAGCCGCTGCCGGACAGACGCTGCCGCCCGGCGCGGGCGAGGGATTGGATGGTCGGCGTCGCGGGATCCGGCGCGCGGCCGGGATCGCTGTTGGAATAGTCGGACATGGAGTTCCCCTGTCGGTGAGAGAGCGACAGGGTGGGAGCGTCTCAGCCCGAAACGGCGGCAGCAGGGCGGGAATACGGCAAGGTGGGGGCGATCAGCCCTTCACCCCGCCCATCTGGCAGACCAGCTTCCATTCCTCCGCCGTCACCGGCTGGACCGAGAGGCGGGAGTTCTTCACCAGGACCATGTCCTTCAGCTTCGCGGTCTGCTTGATCTCGGCCATGGTCACCGGCTGCTTCATCGCCAGCACTGGCTTCACGTCGACCATGCCGAACTTGCCGGCCGCGTCGCTGGGGTCGGGGTAGTACAGCTTGGCGATCTCCATGATGCCGACCACCGCCAGGCCCTCGTTCGAGTGATAGAAGAAGGCGCGGTCGCCGAGCTGCATCGCCTTCATGTTGTTGCTGGCCTGGTGGTTGCGCACACCGCTCCAGCTGGTGCGCTTGTCCTTCACCAGCTGGTCCCAGCCATAGACCGAAGGCTCCGACTTCATCAGCCAGTATTTCATTGCGGGAAGACCTTGCGGAACGGCGTGATGGCGACGCTGTCGAACAATCCGGCCTTGGCGTAGGGATCGTTCCGGGCGAAATCCTCGGCCGCGGCGCGGTCGGCGAAATCCAGCACCAGCAGCGAGCCGATCATGCCCTGGCCGTCATCTGTCAGCAGCGGGCCGGTGCAGACATGCTGGCCGGCGAATTGCTTCAGGTATTCGACATGGGCCGGGCGGTTGTCGAGGCGGACCTGTTGGTGGTCCTTCTTGTCTCGGCAATAGATCGCGAAGAGCATTGCTATTCCTCTCTTGTGACGCTCGGTAGCGAAACCCTCTGGCTCGTCATGGCATGACTTGGTCATGCCATCCACGAGTTTTGTGCACCGCCCACGTTCCTGCCCATCCGAACTCGTGGATGCCAGGGCCAAGCCCTGGCATGACGGCGGAGGGGCCGAACCTCTACGCCTTCACGCCGGCGCCGATCAGCCTGGGCGCGGTTTCATCGAGCGGCCAGCGCGGGCGCGGCGCGAAGTCGAGGGCGTCGCGCTGGCCGAGCCGGAAGCGCTCCAACCCGGCCCAGGCGATCATCGCGGCGTTGTCGGTGCACAGGCGCTGCGGCGGGGCGATGAAGCGCAGACCCGCCTTGGCGGCGCAGATTTCGAGCTCCGCGCGCAAGGCGGTGTTGGCGGCGACCCCGCCCGCCACCACCAGCGCGCTCAAGGCCGGGTGCGTTTCCCGCGCCGCGACGATGGCGCGCCGGGTACGGTCGATCAGGCTTTCCACCACCGCCTGCTGGAAGCCGGCGGCGAGGTCGGCGCGCTTGGCGTCGTCCAGCGGTGCCATTTGCGCCGCCTTGTTGCGCAAGGCCGTCTTCAGG
This sequence comes from Dongiaceae bacterium, assembly GCA_044226685.1. Classification (GTDB taxonomy): domain Bacteria; phylum Pseudomonadota; class Alphaproteobacteria; order Dongiales; family Dongiaceae; genus Dongia_A. Next base: position 14,229 of record JBGAGP010000092.1, on the reverse strand, counting down.
CCGGAGAAGGAGAAGTTGAGCTCCGCCCTGCCCTTCATCGGCCGCGGCAGGTCCGGCACCGGGTTCTTCGCCTCGCGCGCGGCCCGCTCGATCATCGGGCCGCCGGGATAGCCGAGGCCGAGCAGCTTCGCCGCCTTGTCGAAGGCCTCGCCCACCGCGTCGTCGATGGTGGAGCCGAGGCGGCGATACTTGCCGACGCCCTCGACGACGAGCAGCTGGCAATGGCCGCCGGAAACCAGCAGCAGCAGATAGGGGAATTCCGCGTCGTCGGTCAGGCGCGCGGTCAGGGCATGGCCTTCCAGGTGGTTGACCGCCAGGAACGGCTTGCCGTGGACCAGCGCGATGGCCTTGCCGGTCATCACGCCGACGATGACGCCGCCGATCAAGCCCGGCCCGCCGGTCGCCGCCACCGCGTCGATCTGGTCGAAGCCGATGCCGGCCTGGCGCATCGCCTGGCCGACCAGCTTGTCCAGCCGGTCGAGATGAGCGCGCGCCGCCACTTCCGGCACCACGCCGCCATAGGGCCGGTGATCCTCCAGCTGGGCCGCCACCAGATCGGCCAGGATGCGGTCGCCGAGGCGGCGGTCACCTGGACGATCACTGGCAGGCGCATCCGTCACCAGGGCGGCGGCGGTCTCGTCGCAGCTCGATTCGATGCCCAAAACGATCATCGGGGCGGGATCATCCTTCGGTCACTTTTGCCGCGGTTGCATTTGCGGTTTTCGGCCGCTATGCAGGGCATCTTATGGCGGCACCCGGCACAGATGGCAACACTCGCGCGCTGCTGCGCATCGGCACGCGCGGCTCGCCCTTGGCGCTGGCCCAGGCGCACGAGACTCGGGACCGGCTGATCGCCGCCCATCCCGATCTGGCCGCCACCGGCGCCATCGAGATCTGCGTCATCAGGACCACCGGTGACAAGGTGCAGGACCGGCCGCTGTCCGAGATCGGCGGCAAGGGCCTGTTCACCAAGGAGATCGAAGACGCGCTGCTGGACGGCGCCATCGACCTTGCCGTGCATTCGATGAAGGACGTGCCGACGCAACTGCCCGACGGGCTGGAGATCTCCTGCCTGCTGGAGCGCGAGGATGCGCGCGACGTGCTGATCTCCAGTTCGGGAAGCTCCATCGCCACTCTGCCCAAGGGCGCCGTGGTCGGCAGCGCCTCGCTGCGCCGCGCGGCGCAGATCAAGGCGCAGCGGCCGGACCTTGCCATCGTGCCCTTGCGCGGCAATGTCGAGACCCGCATCGCCAAGGTGCAACGCGGCGACGCGGTGGCGACCCTTCTGGCGCTGGCGGGGTTGAAACGCCTCGGCAAACAGGCGGCGGCCACCGCCATCCTGTCGATCGAGGAGATCCTGCCCGCCGTGGCACAAGGCGCCATCGGCATCGAGACGCGCCAGGGCGATGCGCGGGTGGCGGCGCTGCTGGCCCCGCTCAACCACGCGCCGACCGCCGCGCGCGTGGCCGCCGAGCGCGCCTGCCTCGAAGTGCTCGAAGGGTCCTGCCGCACGCCGATCGCCGCCTATGCGGAGATCGCCGGCGGCAATCTGCATCTGCGCGCGCTGCTGGCCCTGCCCGACGGCAGCGTCGTGCACCGCCACGAAGGAACTGCGCCGGTGGCCGGGGCCGGACGGCTCGGCGCCGAGATCGGCCGGCGGCTGAAAGACCAGGCGGGACCGGATTTCCTGCGCTGATTTTCGCCGCCTCCAGTCAATATCCGCCTATATAATGGACCCAGCATGCGCGTATTGATCACCCGCCCAATCGAAGACGCCAAGCCGCTGGCCGACGCCCTGGCCGAGCGCAAGGTCGATGTGCTGATCGAGCCGCTGCTGGAGGTGACGCCCCTCGACGACGCGGAGATCGACCTCGACGACGTGCAGGCGCTGCTGTTCACCAGCGCCAACGGCGTGCGCGCCTTCGCCGGCCTCAACGCGCGGCGCGATCTGAAGGTGCTGGCGGTCGGCGACGGTTCGGCCGAGGCGGCGCGGCGCGCGGGTTTCACCCAGGTGGAAAGCGCCCGCGGCGATGTCGAGGCGCTCGCCGCCCTGGTGGTCGACCGGTTGAAGCCCGAGGACGGCTTCCTGTTCCACGCCGCCGGCACGGTGACCGCCGGCGATCTCAAGGCGCGGCTGGAAGGCCTCGGCTATCGTGTGCGCCGCGCGCAGCTCTACGACGCCAAGATCGCCACCGCGCTGTCGCCGGAGACCCGCGCCAATCTGACGCTGGGCGGGGTCGATGCGATCCTGTTGTTCTCGCCGCGCACCGCGCGCACCTTCGCCGAATTGTGGCGCGAGGCCGGCGCGCCGGCCCTCAGCACCATCCAGGCCTTGTGCCTGAGCGCCGCGGTGGCGCGCGAAATCGACACATTGGGCTGGTCGGGGGTGGAGATCGCCGACCGCCCGGACTTGCCTTCCATGCTGGCGCTGGTGGATGCTGCCGCAGGGAAGGTTGCCCGGAAAGGAGCGGCAATGGCCGACACCGAGACACGCGAGGCCGACAGCGCCGCCCAACAAGGCGCGGATCCGGCATCCGCCGCGCAGGCGGAGAGCGTCGCGGCCAAAGCCGCCATGTCCCAGCCGCCCGCCGCGCCGCGCCGCGGCCGTGCCGGGTCGGTGCTCTATTACCTGATCATCAGCGCCGTCGCCTCCGCCGTGGTGGTGATCAGCGCGCCGTTCTGGCAGGCCCGCGTCAACGATCTGCTCGGCCTGCGCCAGGCTTCGGCACCCGTCACCGACGACCGGCTGACAGCGCTTCAGGGCGATGTGCAGGCGCTGTCGGAGAAGGTGCAGGCGGCGGTCGACGAGGCCACGCTGACCCAGGCGATCCAGGCGGCGGTCGCGCCCGTCGCCGCCGATGTCGACAGCGCCAAGCAGGAGCTGGCGGCGATCGAGAGCGAGATCGAGGCGCTGAAGACCGCCGCGCCCGCGGAAGCGATGGGCTCCGGCACGCTGGCGGTGGCGCCCAGCGTCGACCTGACGCCGCTGGAGACCCGCATCAACACGCTGCAGACGGCGCTGGAGGAGACCGGCAAGCGGCTGGACGAGCTTGCCGCCGGTCAGGGCACGACAGCAGCACCGGCGCCCGCCGAGGCAACGCCGGATCCGCGCGTCGATGCGCTGAGCCACGAGAACCAGGCGCTGCGCGACCAGGTCGCCACCCTGACCCAGCGGCTCGACGCGCTGTCCGCGCTCGATACCAAGCTGCAGGAGATCGAGCCGCGGCTTTCCGCGCTCAGTGACCAGGTCGCCAACATGCCGCGCGGCGCCGAGCAGCAGCGCGCCGCAGCACTCATCGTCGCCATCGGCGAGCTGCGCAGCGCGCTGGCTTCCGACAAGGGGTTCAGCGCGGAGCTGAGCGCGATCGAGGACCTGACCAGGAACGACGAGACGATGCGGCCACGGCTGAAGCCGCTGCTGGACGAGCTGGCGCCGCTCGGCGAATCCGGCGTGCCGACGCTGTCGCAGCTTGCCGCCGGCTTCCCCGCCACCGAGATCGCGCGGGCCGGCGAGGCGGAGCTGGCGAGCGAGGTCAGCGACGATGCCTGGTACAAGCGCCTGTGGCGCCTCGCCCGCGCCGAGGCCAAGCTCGAGGAAAGCGACCTCAGCGGCGCGGTGACGGAGATCCAGGGCCTCAAGGGCCTCGCCGCCGAGACCGCGGCGGAATGGCTGAGCCAGGCCGAGGCGCGGCTCGCGGTCGAGCATGCGGCGGCACAGCTGGCCGACATTTCGACCCGCGAGCTGGCGCCGCAGACGGGCGCCGGGGCCGGCGACGCCGTGGCGCCGGATGCAGGATCGGGCCAGGGCACGGGGGAATGACGTGAAGCTGTCCCGCGTCCTGCTGTTCTATTTCCCGCTGCTGGCGGTCCTCGTCGGGGCGGCGCTCTATTTCGCCTATCACCCCGGCGGCGTCACGCTGCAATGGCTGGGCTACCGGCTCGACATGCATGTCGGCGCGGCGGTGTTCCTCATCGTCGTCGCCTATCTGGTGCTGCAATTCGTCTGGTGGCTGGTGGGCCTGGTATTGCGCTCGCCGCGCAGCTTCTCCATGGCGCTCAGCAATTCGCGCAAGGCCAAGGGCTATCGCGCGCTGACCCGCGGCCTCACCGCGGTCGCCGCCGGCGATGCCGGCGAGGCGCGCCGCCAGGCCAAGATCGCGCACGATTTGCTGGGCGAGCCGCCGCTGACCCTGCTGCTGGCGGCGCAGGCGGCACAGCTGGCCGGCGACGAAGCCAGTGCCGAACGCTATTTCGCCCACCTGACCCACGCGCCGGAGACCGCTTTGCTCGGCCTGCGCGGCTTGACCACCGGCGCCTTGAAGCGCGGCGACGAGGCGGCGGCCCTCACCCATGCGGAAAAGGCGATGGCGGTGGCGCCGCAGGCCGCCTGGGCGGCGGAGACCGCGCACCGGCTGCAGGTGAAGTCCGGCAAGCTCGACCTCGCCAAAGACAGTCTCAACCACCTGGCCCGCGCCGGCGGCATGAACCCGAAAGAGGCGCAGCGCCGCCGCGCCGCCTTGCTGACCGAGCAGGCGCGCCGCATCCTCTCCGAGCCGGGCAATGCCGAGGAGACCGGCAAGGCGCAGGCCCTGGCGCGCGAGGCGGTGAAGCTGGCCGGCGACCTGGTGCCGGCGCGCCTCGCCTTGGGCCGCGCGCTGCTGCGCCAGGGCAAGGCGCGCGAGGCGGCGCGCCTCATCGAGCAGGTGTGGGACGACCAGCCGCACGTCGCCCTCGGCCGCTTCTATCTCGAGGCCGTCGGCGGCGATTCGCCGCTCGATCGCGCCCAGCGCGTGCAGCGCCTGGTGAAGCAGAATCCCGATCACGCCGAGAGCCACCGCATCGCCGCCGACGCGGCGCTGACGGCGAAATTGTGGGGCGAGGCGCGCCGGCACCTGCAGCGCCTGATGGAGCTGGAGCAGGAGCCGGGCGGCGCCAGCAATCCGACCGCCGATACCTGCCGCCGCATGGCACGGCTGGAAGCGGGCGAGCACGGCGCCGGCAGTGCCGGCGAGCGGCAATGGCTGGATGCCGCCGCCCGCGCGCGCGCCGATGCCGATTGGATCTGCGACAGCTGCGGCACGCCAGGCGCCGGCGGATCTGAGACCGCCGGCTGGCAGCTCTGCTGCCCGCGCTGCGATGCGATCGATTCCTTGGCCTGGCGCGCCGGGTCATTCCCGCGCCAGGCGTCACTGGAAGGCGGGCTGGTGCTGGACCATGCGCCGGCCGAGACCGGGCTGTTGACGATGACCGGCGGCCACCAGGTTGGACCCCAGGCCATCGGAGCGGGGGCAGGTCACGCCTCGGCCTCGCCGGTCGGCGGGACGCCGCCCTTGGGTCCGATCCCCCATGGCAGCACAGGCCCGCAGACAGGCTCGCATGCGTCGGCCGCGCCGGCCCAGCCGGCACGGGAACCGGGGCAAACGGCACCCATCGGCGCCTCGGTTGACGCCGCCCGGCGCGTGAATTAGTGTCCGCGCGCCTTCGCCCGGTTAACCATTTCGCAAAGCCGGGCTGACAGGCTAGCGCATCCGGGCTTGTCCCGGATCATCCGGTCGCCGTAGTAGCTCAGTGGTAGAGCATCCGCTTCGTAAGCGGGTGGTCGGGGGTTCAAATCCCTCCTACGGCACCACTTCCCCCGCCAGCCACTTCGATTGTCCGTTCAGCAGGACGCCGCCCCATCCGGCAGATACCGCCGCCGGAGTTCCGGAAAGATCAGGTCGACCGTCGTGCCGCTGCCCAGCGTGCTGAGGATCGCCATGCGCCCGCCATGCAGTTCGATCAGCCGCTTGGTGATCGACAGGCCGATGCCGGCGCCGCCGCTGCCCTTCGTGTAGGTGTCCGCGCCGGCAAGGAATGGCTCGCCGAGGCCGGGCAAGCGCTCCGCCGCGATGCCGGCGCCGGTATCCCGGACGCGGAGCACCAGCGCGCCGGATTCCCCTTCGACGGTTTCGACGCGGACCTCGCCACCCGGCGGCGTGAATTTCAACGCGTTGGACAACAGGTTGACCAGCATCTGCTTGACCGCGCGGCGGTCCGCCAGCAGCCGGTGCGCCACGTCGACGTCGACGTCGAACACGACGCCGCTCTTGGCGATCAGGGTCGCCAGCATGCGGCGCACCTCTTCCACGATCTCGCCGAGGGCGATGTTCTCCTCGTCCAGCCAGTAGCGGCCGGCCTCGATCCGCGAGAGGTCCAGGATGTCATTGACCAGCGACAGCAGATGCTCGCCGCTCTGCTTGATGATGCCGCCATATTCCTTGTAGCTGGGATGCGAATGCGGCCCGTGGATCTCGCGGGTGATCAGCTCGGAGAAGCCGATCACGCTGTTGAGCGGCGTGCGCAGCTCGTGGCTCATGTTGGCCAGGAACATGCGCTTGGATTCGACCGCCGCATTGGCCCGGAGCAGCGCCGCGCGCAGCTGCGATTCGTGCTCCACGCGTTCCGACATGTCGCGGAAGAAGCCGACCAGCCGCATCTCGCCGTTGAAGAAGACGGGCGAGGCCGAGATCTCGACCGGCGCGACATCCCCGTTGGCACGCTGGATCAGCCCGTCGGGCACCACGATGCGGCCGATCTCGATATGCTCGCGGAAGGTCTGCTGGAATTTGGCGCGATGTTCCTCCGGGTGCAGCTTGCTTTGGTGCAGCCCGACCAGGTCGCCGACGCTGCAGCCGAAGAGCCGCGCCGCCGCGTTGTTGACCTCGGTCAGGCAGCCGCTCACCGGATCGGCGATCAGGATCGCCTCGGGCGAGCTCTGCAGGATGGCGCGATATTTCTGCTCCGAGGCGAGCACCGCGGCCTGGCGCAGTTTCATCTCGGTGACGTCGCGCAGGATGGCGAAGATGACACCCTCGTCCCGCCATTTGCCGCGCACGATGGTCACCTCGGCCGGGAACTGCGTGCCGTCACGCCGCTGGCCGGAAACCTCCCGCCGCTCGTGCATCACATAGGCCCGCGAATTCGAGGCGGCGAAAGCCTCCACGTGCCGGCCGTGCCTGCTGCGCAGGAATTGCGGGATGAGGACATCCAGCTTCTGGCCGATGATCTCGGCCCGGTCATGGCCGAAGATCCGTTCAGCGCTTTCGTTCCAGTAGACGATGCATTGATCCGAATCGATGGCGATCACGGCTTCCGGCATGAAGGCCAAAAGCTCGTCCATGTCTTCCATTCAGACGCTCCCCCGAGTAGCCGATCGCTGCGCGGTCCGATCTTCCGTCGAATGCCGTGCGGAGCGTCGCCAGTGTCGATCAGGATACGATCCAGTATTCGATCATTGCCAGGGCTTATTGCGTCCTCGCCTCGTGGCCGCCATCTACAGATGGTTACATCGTCGCAATCATTCGGATACAGCCGCGCTCGCGCGTGTCGCGTGCCGCACTCCGGAACTGCCACGAACTTTTCGCATTGTTCCCCCGAGGCCCGCCGTGATCCGGCGGTCGTGCCTCCGCAAGTCAGCACGAAGAGCCGCAATGAGCGAAGGCAACGTCGCCCCCGACCGGCCGCCACGTGGCGCCATGCATCGCGCGGGCATCGCACCGTCCGTGGCCGGCAGCGTGACCGGCAGCCTGCGATGGCCCGGGGTTTGACGCGTGGAACCGGGCCGCGACGCTGGGTCCGGCGGACGCTCATCGCGCTCGCCGGCTGTGTTGGCGTCGTGATTCTGCTGATCGTCGCGGCCGCGGCCGGAATCGCCTATCTCGTCCATTCCGGCCGTGGCCTCGAAACCGCGACCGCCCGGGCCAGCGGCCTGCTGGGCCGCACCATCACGATCGAATCCGCCGACATCGACTGGGGTCGGGTGACGCATGTTCAGCTCCGCAATGTCGTCGTCGCCAATGTCGACTGGGCCAAGGACCCGCACTTCCTGGAGACGCGGCTGGTGGAGTTCGACCTGCGCCTGTGGCCGATCCTGTGGGGTGATTTCGACCTGCCGCATCTGAAGATCGACCGACCCAAGCTGTTCCTCGAGCGCAAGGCCGACGGCGCCACCAACTGGTCGTTCGGCGCGCAGCCGGCGGTGAATGTCGCGGCGGAGGTGGTGGCCCCGGAAGAGCGTGACGAGATGCCCTCGATCGACGATCTCGAGATCAGCGATGGCACGCTCACATACACCGACCCCGGCCGGAAGCTGGCGCTCGACGGCGTGCTCAGCTTCGGCCTGGGCGAGGCAGTTGGCCAGCAGGCCATCGCCTTCAAGGGAAAAGGCAAGCTGGAGGGGCGTGACCTGGATGTCAGCTTTGCCGGCGGCCCCTTCTCGATGTTGCGCAATTCGGAGCAGCCCTATCCACTACGCCTGCGGATCGAGTATGGCGCGACGCGCGTGGAGGTCGAGGGCACGGCGCAGGACCCGATCGCCTTGCAGGGCACGGATCTGAAGCTGCATCTGAGCGGCCCCGACCTTGCCGACGTGTTCCCGGTGCTCGGCGTGCCGGCGCCGCCGACGCCACCCTACAAGCTTTCCGGGCGGCTGCGGCGCGAAGGAGATGTCTGGCGCTTCGAGGATTTCGCCGGGGTGATCGGCGACAGCGACATGGCCGGCACGCTCAGCATCGACTATGGGCGGGAGCGGCCGATGCTGGCGGCCAAGCTCAAATCGAAGCTGCTCGATTTCGACGATCTTGGTCCGCTGGTCGGCGCGCCGCCGAGGACGGAGGGCAAGGAGACCGCCTCGGCCAAGCAGGAGCAGACCGCCGCGGCCCTCGACAGGACCGACAGCATCTTTCCCGACCTGCCGCTCAACGTCGACAAGCTGAAGATCATGGACATGGACGTGGCCCTGGACGCGGCGAAGGTGCGCTCCGAGAAATTCATCCAGGTCACCGCGCTCGCCTTCCGGGTCAGGGTCGAGGACGGCCGCGCCACCGTCGATCCGCTCGACCTGGCGATGGCGCGCGGCAAGGTCACCGGGACGCTCACCCTCGATTCCAACAAGAAGCCGGCCGCGGTCGGCGCCGATCTCGACCTCGACAAGATCGAGCTGGCGGCCTTCTTCCAGGACACCGAATATTTCGACGCCACCAGCGGCAAGGTCTCGGGGCGGGTCAACCTGACCGGCGCCGGACGCTCGCTCGCCGACGTGATGGGCAGCGCCGACGGCGACCTGCGCGTCATCATGGATGGCGGCTCGATCTCCTGGCTGGCGGTCGAGCTGCTGGGCGTCGACATCGGCCAGGCGCTCATCCTCTATATCGAGGGCGACGACAAGATCCCGATCCGCTGCACCGCGGGCAAGATCACCTTCGTCGACGGCAAGGCCGGCTTCTCGCCCTTCATCATGGATACGACGGATTCGGTGCTCTATTTCCGTGGCGGCGCCGACCTGAAGGCGCAGACCCTGGACCTGCGGGTGGAGGCCGACGCCAAGGATTTCAGCCTGCTTGATGTCGACGCGCCGGTGGCGGTCCGGGGCAAGATGGGCGATCCCAAGATCTCCATAGGCCAGGTCCAGGGCTTTCCGCTGATCGAGGCCGGCGATGCGGAGAACATCGCCTGCGGCAAGCTCATCCGGACGGTCCTCGGCGGCGATTGACGCCGAAGGTCTTCCGGTTCCAGGGCGGCGAATCGCCTCACGGCCGAAGATTTGCTGGCCAAAAGCCCCCGGCGATCCGCTAACATCCCTCCCGCGCGCCGGTTGGAGCGCGCGGGTTGCAATGCGCGCATTGCAGGGCGTGATCGACAGGGCGGCACCGGATGCAGCGGGCGCAGGAAGTTTCCCCGGACAGGCTGCCACACGGCGTATCGATCCGGCCGCTCGCCACGCACCCGGACATCCGCGGCCGGCTGACGGAGATATTCCGGCGCGAATGGCGGTCCGGCGTCGATCCGCTGCAATGGAACCTGCTGCATTCCCATGCCGGCGTGCTGCGCGGCATGAATGTGCATCTGAAGCATGACGATTACTACGTGCTGGCCAGCGGCAGCCTGACCCTCGGCCTCTATGACCTGCGCCGGTCCTCGCCCACCTACGGCATGAGCGCCACGATGGCGCTGTCCTCCGATGCGCTGTGCGCCATGGTGGTGCCGATCGGCGTGCTGCACGGCACGCTCTATCATGTGGATTCGGTGATGCTGACCGGCCGGTCGGCCTATTTCGATCCGACCGACGACCTCGGCTGCGTCTGGTCCGATCCGGCCTTGCGCCTCGACTGGCAGTCGGCGGCCCCCATCCTGCTGCCGCGCGATGCCGCGCGACCTTCGCTGGCCGGGCTGGAGGCGGAGCTTGCCGCCCTCGGCTTCCGCTAGCGGCGAACGACCAGCGCCTGCAGCAGCATGCCCGCCGCCATCGCCAGCACGAAGACGAGGGTGCCGGGCACGGCGAAGGCGAGCGCTGCCAGGGCCGGGCCGGGGCAATAGCCGACAAGGCCCCAGCCGATGCCGAACAGCAGCGCGCCCAGCAGCAGCCGGGCATCGAGGCCCCGCGCCCGCGGGGTCTGGAATTCGGCGGCCGCCACCGGCTGGCGCCAGCGCCGCGCGACCTGGAAGGCCGGCAGGGTCACCGCGAGGCCGCCAGCCATGACGAAGGCGAGGCTGGGGTCCCAGCCGCCGCTGGCGATGGCCGCGATGTCGAGGAAGCCCAGCACCTTGGCCGGGTCGAACATGCCGGAGATGGCGAGGCCAAGGCCGAACAGCAATCCGGCGACCAGCGCGATGAGGGCGGTGCGGGCCATGGCCTAGCTCCCGATCAGGTGGCGAAGCACGAAGACGCTCGCCATGCCCGCCGCCATGAAGACGAGGGTGGCCGCGAGCGAGCGCGGCGACAGCCGCGCCAGGCCACAGATGCCGTGGCCGCTGGTGCAGCCGGAGCCAAGCCGCGTGCCGAAGCCGACCAGCAACCCGGCAATGCCGGCGAGCAGCAGGTTGGAGGGCGGCGCGCTGGGTGCGGCCGCCCAGCCGAGCTGCACGGCGAGAAAGGCGCCGAGCGGCAGCCCGACCAGGAACAGGATGCGCCAGAGGCGTTCGGCGGCCGCCGTCGCGCCGGCGATGGCCTGGCCGAGGATGCCGCTGATGCCGGCGATGCGGCCGAGCGCCAGCCAGAGCAGCGCCGCCGCGGCGCCGATCAGGCCGCCGCCGATGAGCGCGCTGATGGGGGTGAAGGCAGGGCTCATGCGGCTTTTCTCCGGGCCGGCTTCTGCTTGGGCGGGCAATAGCGCCGCTGCAGAACGGAAATGATCGCCGCGGCGTCGCGGCTGTTCAGGGAATAGAGGATGGTGGTGCCGTCGCGCCGCGCCGCCACCAAGTCCAGCGCCCGCAACTTGGCCAAGTGCTGGGAAACGTTGGGCTGCGAGGTGCCGAGCTCCGTCGCCAGGTCGCCGACCGACATCTCACCGCCTTCCAGCGCGCAGAGGATGGCCAGCCGGTTCTCGTTCGCCAGCAGGCGCAGGAACTCTGCCGCCCGTCCGGCAGCGGCACGAAGGTCGGTGCGGGAAGTTTGTCGTTCCATGCATGCTTATATAATGATTTACTTATATATTGGCAAGCGGCAAGGCTGCGCCCGGACGTCGCAACCCTTGCGTCGTCAGTCGACGGCAGGCCCGCGGAAATCCGGCGTCTCGGGCTCGGCGAGCGCGGCGGCCAGGGGAAACAGGTGCAACCGGTCGCGCCCAAGGAGCGCCACCCGCGCGTCCGCCTCCATCAGCCGGCGGATCGCCGGCGCCCGCACGCTCAAGCCCCCGGCATAGGCGCCGAAGGCAGGCAGCAGCAGCCGGCGCGTCCCGATCACGAAGCAGCGGCGGCGGAAGCTGCGCCCGCGCGTGGCGATGGTGGCGACGGGGTGGTAGTGGCCGATGACCTCGCCGCCCGCTTCCATCGTATCTACCGCGTCGTGGCGCAGCGTGAGCGGCCCCAGCGCCAGCTCCGCGACGCCGCGCCCGCCAAGATGCGCCGGCGGCTTCGGATCGTGGTTGCCCCGGATCCAGATCCAGTCGGTGAGTTCGGTGAGGCGCCGGATGCGCGCGGCGACCTCCGCGTCCAGGCGATTGGCGCCGGCGCGGTCGTGGAAGGAATCGCCCAGCGCCACGATGCGTTGCGGCTTGTGCGCCTCGACCAGCCGCTCCAGCCGCGCCAGCGTCTGCGCGCTGTCATAGGGCGGCAGCAGGCGCCCGGCGCTGCCGGCGAAGGAGGAGCCCTTCTCCAGATGCAGATCCGCGGCGATCAGCAGCCGCTCCTCCGGCCACAGCAAGGCGCCGTCGAGCGTCAGCGCGAGGTCGAGGCCGTGCCAGGTGATGGGAGTGATCACATGATTGCTCATCTATAAATCATACTCCAATCGTCATGGTCGTGCTTGGCACGACCACCCACGAGTTTCTCTGGGAAGATCACGAGCGCGGCAGCAAAACTCGTGGGTGGTCGGACCAAGTCCGACCATGACGATGAAATATGCACACCCCTCGGCAGACCCCTCACAGCAGCGCCGCCTGGCCCGGCCTTGCGCTGGTCGCCTCCTCGATCAGATCGGCGGCGGCTTCCTCCAGCAGCGCGTCCATCGCCTCGCCGCCGACCTCCGTCGCGCCGAGCGTGATGAGCACCGGCACCGCCAGCGGCGTCACGCGGTCCAGCCGGCGCAAATCGATCTTGCCCCGCACCCGCTTCAGGAAATCGCCGAGGCGCTGCAGATCGGCGAGGTTCCAGGCCGCGTCCTGGCGCGTCGCCCTGAGCAGGATGTGGTCGGGCTCGTGCTTGCGCAGCACGTCATAGATGAGGTCGGCGTTGAAGGTGATCTGCCGGCGGGTCTTTTCCTCGCCCGGATAGCGCCGCTCGATCAGCCCGGCCACCACCGCCACGTTGCGGAAGCTGCGCCGCAGCATGGAGGAATCGTCCATCCATTCCTCGAGGTCGTCGCCCAGCATGTCGATCTCGAACAGCCGGTCGACCTGCTCCTGCGTCGGCGCGCCGAGCGCCCAGGTGGCGAGCACGTAGTCGGTGGCGACGAAGCCGAGCGGCTTCAATCCGGCACGCTCCATGCGCCGGGTCAGCAGCATGCCGAGCGTCTGGTGCGCGATGCGGCCCTCGAAGCAATAGGCGACCAGGAATTCCTTGTTGCCGCGCGGGAAGCTCTCGATCAGCAGCCGGTCGCGGCCGGGCAGGACCGAGCGCCAGCGCTGCAGCCGCAGCCATTCCTGCACCTCCTCCGGCAGATCCACCTGTTGGCGTGGATCGGCGAGCATGGCGCGCACCCGCTCGGCAAGGCCCGTGGTCAGCGGCAGCCGGCCGCCGCCATAGACCGGCACCTTGGGCTCGCCGCTCCTGGCCAGCGAGCAGACCACCGACATGTCCTGGATGCCCTCGAAGCGCAGCAGGCGGCCGGCGAACATGAAGGTGTCGCCGGGCAGCAGGCCTTGCGCGAAATATTCCTCGACCTCGCCCAGCGCCTGGAAGCGGCCGAGGCGCACCTTCAGCATCGTCGATTCGACGATGGTGCCGACATTCATCCGGTACTGCCGCACCACGGTGGGATTGGCGGCGCGCCACCCGCCGCCGACCTCGCGCAGGCGCCGCCAGCGCTCATAGGCCTTCAGCGCGTAGCCGCCGTCGCGCACGAAGCCGAAGACGCGGTCGAACTCCTCGCGTGGCAGGTCCGCATAAGGTGCTGCGTCGCGCACCTCGTCATAGAGCGCATCGGGTTGCACCGGGCCGGAACAGGCAAGGCCGAGGATGTGCTGCGCCAGCACGTCGAGGCAATAGGGCCGCGGCGGATATTCGTCGAGGTCCTTGGCCATCGTCGCGTCGATGGCGGCCTTGCACTCCAGCACCTCGAAGCGGTTGGCCGGCACCAGCAGGGCGCGGCTCGGCTCGTCCAGCCGGTGGTTGGCGCGACCGATCCGCTGCAGCAGGCGGCTGGCGCCCTTGGGGGCGCCCACCTGCACCACCAGGTCGATGTCGCCCCAGTCGATGCCGAGGTCGAGGGACGAGGTCGCCACCACGGCGCGCAGGCTGCCCTTGGCCATCGCCGCCTCGATCTTGCGCCGCTGCTCCACCGCGAGGGAGCCGTGATGCAACCCGATCGCCAGGTTGTCGTCGTTCAGCCGCCACAGCGCCTGGAACACCAGTTCCGCCTGGGCGCGGGTATTTACGAAGACCAGCGTGGTCTTGTGCCGCTTGATCGCGTCATAGAACGCCGGCACCGCATGCAGCGCCATGCGCCCGCCCCAGGGCACCCGAGCCTCGGGCACCAGGATGCCGATCTCCGGCGTGGCGCCATCGCGGCCGCGGATGATGTCGAGCTTGCGCGCG